>JANOBP010000242.1:0-4945 GCA_031411715.1 Verrucomicrobiaceae bacterium
GAATGCCGCCCTCGCTGCCGATCCGGCGGCGGTCGCCTCTGAAACCGCCGCTAACACCATTTGCCCCATCAGTGGCAAGCCGGTGAACCCAGCCATCACTACGGAATACGAAGGCCGGAAGTGGGCCTTCGCTGTGAAAGCGTGCAAAACGAAGTGGATGAAGGCTCGCGAGGACAGCCTGTATCAAAAACTCGGCGGCAAAGCCGCCATCGATGCCACAGTGGAAGCCTTCTACGTCAAAGTGCTGGCCGATGGCCGCGTAAAGCACTTCTTTGACAACGTGAGCATGGACAAGCAGCGCCGGAAGCAGAAGGAGTTTCTCTCGGCTGCGTTTGGAGGCCCCTTGCCTTGGACTGGCAAAGACATGCGCAAAGCTCATGAAGGCATGGGCCTTACCGAAGCGCACTTCAACGCCATCGCTGAAAATCTCGTCAACACGCTGAAGGATCTCAAAATCCCGCAGGAACTCATCGATCAAGTCGTCGCTGTCGCTCTCACGACGAAGGACGACGTGCTCGGTAAGCCGAAGAAATAAGCGACCACGCAATTTTCAGCTTCAATTCGACCTCATGGCGGCGTTTGATCACCCGCCATGAGGTTTTCTCTTTTTACAACCGCTCTTCTTTTCACCGCAGCACTCCAAGCCGAGCAAGTCGGTCCATGGAATCTCGATGCACTCAAAAACAACGTGCCCGCGATGAAGTGGCTGCGTCAGGATCAGCCGATTCACTCGCTGACCTATGCGGGTGAGAAGTACCAAGGCCACGACACCGATGTCTTCGCCTTTTATGCATCGCCTATCACACTGGGTGAAGCGAAGGCAGGCACCAAGTTTCCCGGTGTGGTGCTCATTCATGGTGGCGGTGGCACCGCATTCGCTGAGTGGGTGCAACTGTGGGCCAAGCGCGGCTACGCAGCCATCGCGATGGACTTGAACGGTTCGCGCCCGCCTGATGCAGAGTTTGATGCCAAAGGCGTGGCCATCGGCAATGGACACAAAGGCACGCGCACACGCTTGCCCAACGGCGGGCCGCCTCATGGCCATCCTGAGAAGTTCGACAGCATCGGCGGCGACACGAGTGACGACTGGCCTTTCCATGCCGCTGCGAGCGTGATGCGTGCTCACACTTTGTTGCGCAGTTTCCCAGAGGTCGATGCCGAGCACACGGCCGTCACGGGCATCAGTTGGGGCGGCTACACGACCTGCCTCGTCGCTTCGCTCGATGATCGTTTCAAAGCCGCTGTGCCCGTTTACGGCTGCGGCTTCCTGCATGAAGGCGAATCCGTGCAGAAGCCCAGCATAGACAAACTCGGCGACCGCAAAGCCGCGTGGGTCAAAGCTTATGATCCTGGAAGTCTCCTGCCACGCTGCCATGTGCCCATCATGTTTGTGAACGGCACCAACGATGTTCATTACGTGCTCGATAGCTACATGAAGAGCTACAACGTCGTTCCCGGTGAGAAACACATGCGCATCCAAGTCAACATGCCACACGGCCATCCACCCGGCTGGGCGCCGCAGGAGATCGGTCTCTTCATCGACTCGAAGTGCCGCGCTGGCAAAGCCTTGCCCGTTCCCGGCAAGCCCGAGATCAAAGGCGATCAAGTCGTCGTCTCCTGCGAGCACGCTAACGCTTTGAAAGCCGCGAAGCTCAACTACACCACCGACACCGGCCTGCGCTCCGCACGGAAATGGATCACCGTCCCCGCCACGATCACCGGCAACACCATCACCGCCCCCAAACCACCCGCCGAGGCCAACACCTGGTTCATCACGATCTTTGATGAGCGCGATGCGATGGTGAGCACGGCTGTGGAGCTACGTTAACGCAACCTCAGCTCAGGACTCGAGACTGTCAGTTTCGTGCCGTTCTCTGTGTGTTTGTGCACGGTGATGACATCGAGCGTCTTCACATCGCCATCAACGTTCACATCTCCGACAAACTCAGCGACGCCCCTCTTTTGCAGCGGCGCTGAGGTCCAAGGGTCGAACTCCATTTGCATCGAATAATCCGGATGGCGGTCCACCGACCAAAACACCGCGTTGTCTTGCGGCTCAGTGCCGTCTGGAAAGGCGACGTGAATGCTGAGACGATGCGCTTCCTTATTCCAAGTCGCCGTGAGCTTCGGAGCCTCGATCAAGCGACGAGTGCCGAAGAAATGATGCGTGGCGAAGGCGTAGAGGTTGTCATCGACATCAGGCTGAGAGGCCACGGGTTTGTTGAGGCCGGTATCCTTACCGCCGCCATGCTGACCACCGGGCATGATGTAGATCGGCAGTTGAGGGAAGCGCTCACCGAGTTCGATGAGGCCTGGACTGACATTGTCGTTCGAGCCTTCATTGTAGAAGATCTCGACGCCACGTTTCTTGAGTGCGTCGAGGAAGTTTGTGGTGCGGCAGACCTCCCAGGCGAGACTGCTCGCGGCTTTGATCTCTGCTTCGCTCCAGCCAGCGGCTCTAGTGCCTGCCAGGGTGAGCCGCTCATCGGAGCGCGCCTTTTGCCGCACCAACATCTGCGTGCGGCCTGCTTCTGACATCTTGGCGAGGAAGGCTTCATTCATCAGTGTGATCGCTGGGTCGAGCGTGCCTTCGACATACGGCCCGCCGGGGCTGTCGATGATCGGCGCGACGACGGGCATCATCGCCGTGATGCGATCGTCAGCGATGCACGCCGCAGCAGCACCCACGCCGCGCTTCGAGCCACCAGTGGTGAGCACTTTCTTCGGCTGAAACACTTCCTTCTCCGAGATCGCCGCAGTCAATGCGCGCATGTCACTGAGTCCCCAAATCCATGCAGGAGTGTAGCGCGAGTCTTTGGTCTTCATGAAGCGCTCCTCCATGAGCAGGTGCAACTGTCCGACCGGCTCCATGTCCGTAATGGGCACCATGCCGATGAAGACGAGGCCCACACCGTGCTCTTTGAGCAGTCTGAGCTTTGAACCAGCCGCCGTGGCCACCTTGGGCTGAAGACCTGTGTTCTCAATGATGAGGTGCGTGCACACTTTGCCAACAGGAGCCAGCAGGGTCACCGGCAAGCGCACCTTTTGCCCGGGCCACCACTCGCACACGGTGATCTCGATGAGCTTCGAGCGCAGAGAAGGATCCTTCGCCAACGGCCGCCAATCTTCGATCACGCGTGTTTCCAACGTCGAAGCATCGCGCACCGATGCCATGTCATAGTGCCCTGCAACGATGTCCGCATGAAGCGGTGAATGCATGAAGAACGACGTAAACAAAAGCGCAGCGATGAGTCTCATAGTTCAGGTATCAACGAGCGAGTTCGAACAATGCTCTCATCGATAGGAAGTGAACTTTTCCCGAAGCCCCTTAGACCGGTTCTCAAAAGAAAGTGATGTCGTAATGGCGCTCCCAGCAGGGAGCTTGACAGAAACTCGATTATTTCGGAGTCTTCGATGCACTTGGATTCTATACCTTAACCAAATCACCTTCATGGCCACGCTCCCTAAAAAGCTCCTTTCTCCTTGTTCCATGAAGCGGATTATCTGTCATTGGTCCGAGGGCAACTATAAAGCCAACAGCACCGATCTGGAGCACTACCACATTCTCATTGAAGGCGATGGGACCGTCAGAGGTGGTGATCATACGATCCTGGACAACGTCAGTGCGAGCGACGGCAGCTATGCGGCGCACACCCTCGGGACCAACTCTGGTTCGATAGGCGTTGCCTGCTGCTGCATGGTCGGTTGCCAGGAAAAGCCTTTTAAACCCGGCTCTCAGCCGCTGAAAAAATCTCAGTGGGATGTCATGGTGCAGGTTGTGGCCGAATTGTGCCAGTTTTACAGCATCCCAGTCACCAAGACGACCGTTCTCGGGCATGGAGAGGTACAAACAAACCTTGGGATCAAGCAAAAGGGGAAGTGGGACCCCATGGTGTGGCCTTGGGATACCTCGAAGACTCGGGCACAAGTGGGGGTAGCATTGCGCGAGCAAGTCTCGACTGCGCTGGCCAGACTCGGAACGAAAGCTCCAACAACACCTCCAGTAGCTCTCAATCCAATCGCAGCTGTCACAGCGACTAGTGGCACCTACACGCTGAAAGCCACTTTGCTCGCAAGCGACTCCACGCTGCGTCGAATTGCCGAATCAACTCTAGTGCTCGTTCCCCCCGCCCATCCAGAGCCAGTGCCAGGCATTGAGGCCATTCAAGAAGCCATCAATCGCCTCGTCACAGCGGGGATGGCCGTGCCGCGCATCAACTTTGGCCCTGACGATAAATACCGGGGATGGTTTGGCGGGAAGACGGCAGATGCCCTGCGTGCTTTCCAGCGACTCGTGGGACTCGACGAGGATGCCAAGATCGGCGACGACACACTGCGCGCGCTCGACGATGCACTCGTTGCTGCGGGCGTCGGAGGTCTCATGCCGATGCAAACACCGGTTGTGGTCAACAAGCCTGCCGCAGCGAAAGCCGAAGTGAGAACTTTTCTCAAAACACGAGTGAAGGTATCAAATCGCGGGATTCCGCCTGTGGAGTTTCTCCAAGAGCTCGTAGCATGGGGAAAGACGGCTCCCGAAGACATTTTTGCAGTTAGGGAAGCGGAGGAAATAGATGTCTATGCGAGCGTAGCGAAGGAGCTTGGTCCCTACCTTGGCATCCTACACCGAAAGGCTTGCATGCTCGAGGTGATGCGTGTGCTCGCCGGCTTCGAATCTTCATGGAAATGGAACACGGGGCGCGACACGGCAAACCCGGACGAGAACTCTCCAGATACGATTTCGGCAGGGCCATTCCAAGTAAGTTCAAACTCGATGGGGTTCGGCAAAGATCTCAAGGACCTCGTCGCGGCGCATGGGATCCGCAGTGCGAAACGTGACGGCGATTCATTTCAGGCATTAATGAAGACCAACCACACCGTAGCCTTTCATTACATCTCACGCCTACTGCGCCACACCATCCGGCACAATGGCCCGGTGAAGCGCTCT
>JANOBP010000243.1:0-3502 GCA_031411715.1 Verrucomicrobiaceae bacterium
TGGCTGGGAATTGTCGAATCCTGCCTCCAAGGCACGGATGGAAATCGCGAGTATCTGGCGTGGTTTCGAATGAGCTAAGGCAAGCTCCTGAAGGTCTGTTGGGTGAGAAATTGAGGCTCAAAACGGCGCAAACACGGCCTAAAACTAGCGCCGCAGACTGGAATTGTCATATTTAAGACTCATAAAGTAATTAAAATCTAAAATTGATAAGAATAACCTTGCACGGATGAGATAATTATCATATTATATAATCACAATCATAGTCAGCCATGAAAACACAAATAAATCACCGCGGAAGCCTCCGCAAAGACGGTTTAAGTCTCTTTGAGATGCTCATGTTCGTAGCAATCATTGGTATTATGATTGCAATTGTCGTCCCCATTTTTGGTAATAACGATGCTCTCTACACAGCCCGCGATCGCAGGAATGCGCAGGAACTTGTTTCCACGAGTGTCGTGGCCCAAGCGGCAGGTCTGAATTTTGTCGAGGGTAATAATGTCCTTGATATTCTCCGCGCTGTGAGCCGAGGACGCACTGTGAGCAATGGCCCGATGAAAGGACACAATTACTCTGTGCCGGGCTTGAGTGAGGAAGATCTTAAAGGGGCATCCAAATACGTCACACTCGCGGACGGGTCGCTGCAATACTCCTTTAATTCCGTTGAGATCAAAGTCGGCGCCACCAATTTATAGTCTCATCGGGTTCCCAAAGTCAGAGTCCTTCTTGCTGAGAAAACCTGATTGTGCGCAGAATGTCTCAAAAGGCCCGATTTTCGGGCCTTTTGCTGTTTACCAAGTCACAGGCTGGAGATCACTTCGGCCACACGATCCATTTCCGCCAAAGTGTTGTAGAAATGGGGGCTGAATCGAAGATGAGGTCGTCCAGCACGATTATGACGCAATGAGGCGGCGATTTGATGCTGTGCCAGATGCTCGAATACCGGCTCCAACTCTTTTCCACGGTGCCAGACCGTCGTAATTCCTGATGCCGTCGGGCTATCGGGCGACGTGCCAAGAAACTCGAAGCTCTGCGTACTCAGTCGCTCATGCAGTCGTGCTTTCAGGCTTAGCAACTGTGAGGTGATGGCGGGTAAACCAATTTCCAAGATGAGGTCTAGTCCCGCTTTCATGCCCAAAATTCCACTAATATTGAGTGCGCCTGGCTCGTAACGCCTACCGCCATGCTCAAATGCAATCTCTTCCTGCGCGATAAAGTTCGGAGAGCGAACATTCCACGAGCCTAGCAGGCAAGGACGCAACTGTTCCTGCAATTCCTCTCGCGCATAAAAGATACCGGCACTCATTGGTCCAAGCATCCATTTGTGTGAATCGGCGGATAAAAAATCAACATGATCAACCTTCGTCTCAAAGGCACCGACAGTCTGGATAGCATCCAGGCAGAACAACACGTCTCGTTCACGCAGCATGCGGCCGATTCGATCAATATCGATTCGGTAACCGCTAAGGTAATGGCAGGATGCCAGTGCGACGAGTCGAGTTTTCGGTGTGAGGGCCGCTTCGACCAGTTCTGGTGTGATTTCACCGGGTGAAGCAGGTTTAAGATAGCGACAAACCACACCGTGCCGCTGCAGGTCCGACCAAGGATACACATTGGCCGGATAATCATCGAGATAGCTCACCACCTCATCACCCGCCTGCCAGGTTAGTCCATTAGCCACCAAACTCAGCCCCACCGAAGTCGGTCCAATGAGTGCGATCTCACTCGCTTTGGCACCGATCAATTTTGCAGCAACCACACGCGTCTCATTCACCGCGCGCCATGCTTCTGGATACTCCTGCATGCTAGTGCAGCACTGCTCAAGATACTCCTGCATCACTCGGGTCACCCGGCGCGGAAGAATCGTTACTCCAGCATGTGCCAGGAATAAACGGTCTCGAATGACTGGAAACTCTGCTTGTCGCAGTTCCTCATTCGATAATAGGGCTTCCAGTGTCAGTGCCATAAGGCCTAGGCCACTTTCAGCGTCTTTGCGCCTTCGTCGATCATGTGCCAAAAGCTCTTCGACTGACTCAAAACCTCGTCCTCTCCCCCACCAGGAAGATTGCTGCGGTAAAGGAAGTCTTTGAGGGAATTCTTATGCAGTACGCGATGCACGCGGACATTGCCCTCCACGATGGCGAAGTAAATGCGGTGATCACCCGCACGGCAGCGGTAGAGTTTCTTGCCCCCACGCTCCAGCACGCCAAAACGCTTGGCTAGGAGTGCCTCATTGATGTCATCCGGTTGAATATTGAGCGCTTCTAAAAGATGAAATTGCACCTGCGTTGGCAGATGGGACAATTCGGCGGCACTGATGTCATTAAATACGATCTGGATCACGTTAGGAATGTAGGTTGGTTCAGTTAGAACTTCTTGATGACCGCCTTTTTCCTCAGCGTCTCCATCCATGTGTTGATGGCTTTCCTCGATTTCTCCTGCTGGATCATCTTTTGAATGTCACCGCGAATTTTTTCCAATGGCGGCGCTTCTCCGAGCTTCTTGGCATCACAGGAAACGATGACGTAGGAGGCCTCTTGCTCGATGATTTGGCTGACGCCACCTGACTTCAATTCCATGGCCGCATTCGCGATTGACGGTGATAAATCTGTGCGCGCCATCCAATCCCAAGCGCCACCAAATTCGGCACGGCTATCCTGAGAGTAAGAGCGGGCTGTTGTACCAAAATTGGCACCACCTAGAATCTTCGCGCGTATATCCTGCGCCAACTTCTTTTGCGACTCATGAGAGGCCCCAGCCTCGACTGAGATTTTTGGGATCGTGATCGTTGAGATCTTGATCTGGTCACCCACACGCCACTTATCCACGTTACTTTTGTAATACTCATCGACCTCGCGAGGGGTCGCTGGTGTTGGTTCACCTGCTTGCTTTGATTGCATGACGTTCGAGATCAGCATTTTCTCGCGCATCTCGCGGAATTTCTTCATGCTCATCCCCGATTTGGCCAATTCGGTGACCATCGCATCTCGGTCATCTTTGAAACTCGTGCGGATGATCGAATTGATATCATCATCGACGAACTGCGCTTTAATGGTGCCGCCAATTTTAGTGAACTCGATCAGCACCAACTCGCGGTCAATCAGCGCGTCGAGCGCGTTCGCATGCAGCTCAGATAACTCTTTCTTCATGCGTTCCGGATCATTCATTAATTGAGAAATGATGACCTGTTCAGAAGCTTTGATGCTGTCACGGACTTCCGATTTTGTAATCGGCTTGCCCTGCACGATCGCTGCGATGCCGTTGGACGAGCTTTGAGCTGAGGCCTGAACGGCAGTCAGCAGTGTGGCAATGAGAAAGAATACTGGACGATGAAATTGCATAAGTCTTCCGAACTATGTAGGTCAGCAACGCGGCGAGGCAAGCCGAACCTTCGCCCGCCCCTCATAGCCGCCACCCCCGATGTCCAAGGCTTCGACGATCACTAGTTGAAGCTGAAAAGACTAGGAGTAGGGGGCTGATTGAAATTCGACTCACGTTCATATGA
>JANOBP010000244.1:0-3957 GCA_031411715.1 Verrucomicrobiaceae bacterium
AGAAAGCCAAGGGAAAGCGCCTGCACTTCCTCGGCCTCATCAGCGATGGAGGTGTGCATTCGCATCAGGATCACCTCGCCGCTCTCTGCAATGCCGCCAAGGCTGCCGGCGTCACCGATTTGATGGTCCACGCGATCACCGATGGCCGCGACACCTCGCCCAAAGGTGGCGCCGCCTATCTTGCCAAGTTGGAGGCCGATCTGAAGCCAAGTGGTGCCAAAATCGCCACCGTCATCGGTCGCTACTACGCCATGGACCGCGACACTCGCTGGGAGCGCAACAAGCTCGCCTGGGACGCCATCGTTCTCGGCCGTGGTGAAGTCCGCACCGACACGCCAAGCTCCGCCGTGCAGGCAGCGTATCCGAGCGACCCTCGCGGTGACGAATTCATGCAGCCGATGATCTTCAGCAACGCCAACGAGCAGCGCATCCGCGATGGCGATGTGATCCTCTGGTTCAACTTCCGCGCAGACCGCGCCCGCCAACTCAGCGACGCCTTCCTCAAAGCTGATTTTGCCGGTTTCGACCGCGAAGTCACGCCAAAGACCGGCTACTATACGCTCACCGAATACGACGCCACTTACACCGACTTCGGTGCACGTGTCATCTTCGCCTCCGAGAGCCTGAACAACAACCTTGGCGAAATCATCGCCGCCGCAGGCCTCACGCAGCTCCGTGCCGCCGAAACGGAGAAATACCCGCATGTGACTTTCTTCTTCAACAGCGGTGTCGAAGAGCCAAATCCTGGCGAGGATCGTTATCTCGCCATTTCGCCCAAAGAAGTGCCCACCTACGATAAAAAGCCGCAAATGAGCGCTCCTGACCTCACCTTCGAGGTGCTGCGTCGTCTGGAAAAATACGACGCCGTCATTATGAACTATGCCAATCCCGACATGGTCGGCCACACCGGCGTCGTCGAGGCCGGCATTCACGCCTGCGAAACCATCGACCTCGGCGTGCGCATGATCGTCGAAAAGGTGCTCGAACTCGGCGGCAAGCTTTTCATCACCGCCGACCACGGCAACTGCGAGCAAATGCGCAACGCCGACGGCTCACCACACACCGCGCACACCACGAACCTCGTCCATGGCATGTACGTTGCAGCTGATGCAGCAAACTACACCGTCGCCAGTGGCAAGCTTGCTGACATCGCTCCGACCCTGCTCGCCATGCTCGGCGTGACACAGCCTGCGGAGATGACGGGGAAGAGTTTGCTGGTGAGGAAGTAGAAAAGCATGATGTCTTTTCTCCTCTCGCAGCAACGAGAACATGATTTCGATGGTTACTGGCGGCGATATGAGGAATATCTGAAGTCAGTCAGGGACCGTATGCCGCCTGGGGCAATGAAGCTGGCACTGGCAATGGAGTGGTATGATTTCTCCGTTCACCAGTGCCCGCACGATGCTTGGCTGGAAGAGTTCAAGCTCACCGAATCTTCCTCCGGTGGGAATATAGCTGAACGTTCATGCAGCTTGGAGGTTCAATTGTTAGGCGCATACCATGACGGGCGGATCATGCTGCGTTACCCGAAGGTTTTCAGCCACCAAATCAGCGTAGCAGACTGCGGGCGCGGCATGGGTGATTGGCGTTACGATGAGTTTCGCCTTTCGGAGCGCGGTCACCTCCTGCATGAGATCGAATGGGCCGACGGCCATCGCTGGCTCATTGAAGCCAATGATATTGAGTTCGAGTGGGTGCCGTTTGAGTCCAAGGTGGTTCCAGATTGAATTCGCAGTTCACTTGTATGGCGAGGCTTCAAATTCGAGCTGGATCTCATGGACACGCCTCTGGATTTCGTCTCGTTCACCATGGATCATTAGATCATAGACCTGCTTTAGCTCCGTATCACTCTTGGAGGCACACCATGGATCAAGTACACTGCCCGATATGTAAAAAAGCGGATTGGGCGATCCATGTGCGTATATGACGTTCTGCCCAAATATATTCCGACCAGTTCCAGCATAACTCACCCACTTGTTATTAAGTTCACTGGGGAACTTGGTTTCGACGAAATCCTCCAACTTCGATTTCCTATCTTGATAGTCCGTCTGAAAGCCCAATGGCCAAGCTGCCCAAGATTTTGTCGATCCTGTGTAATCGCAATGGTATGCACGTTCCCAGGAAAGTGGTATGATGACAGCCAAAAAAGCATCACCAGCAGGACGATGAGATATTTGAACAATTTCATCATTGAACGGCATTTGTTGCCCATTGTGCCTGCTTGCGAGTTTCAGCGGCTTTCATGGCGGCATACTTTATCGCAGATGGCTTCACTTCTTCTTCCCAAACTTGATCCGGTCATACACTTCCGCGAGCGGGAGCATGAGACCGAGGCTCTTGACGGCTAGCTCTTGGTCGAGGCCTTTGGCTTCCGTCAGAAACCAAAACCCGTCGCCATGACGCTCATAAACTTCGATGTGCGGACTGGTCTGTGAAACCAGCACATAGGCCTTTATCGAGTCGAGCTGGCGGTAGTTTTCGGCTTTTTTGCCACGGTCATAGCTCTCAGTAGATTTTGAGAGCACCTCGAAGACGACGGTGGGATTGATGGCGGTTTGCTTGCGCTTGTCCTTGGGGTCAAACTCCAGTTTTTTGCAGAACACGGAGACATCTGGATAGGTGATCAGGCCAGTGGCCGGGATTTGGATGCGCAAATTGCCATCGTAGGGTGTGCAGGTCTTTCCTTTGAGGCGCTGCCGTAACTCACCGGCCAAATTGGTTGCTATCAAGCTGTGTTCAGGACTGCCACCTGCCATTGCGAAGATTTCGCCGTCAAAGTATTCGCTCTTGTACGCCTCGTCCTCTTCGAGGTCGTAGTATTCCTCAACGGAGTAGCGGGTGATGGCTTTTGGGATTCCCATGTCCCAAGGCTACGCTCTCGGGTGGAACCAGCCAATAGGAAAATCCAGCGCAGCCTTCCCCCTTGCGCAGCGGGCGAATCCGCCGACTCTACGCGCCCTTTTTCAGCCATGATCCCGAACATCTTCCGCACCCTCCACTGCAACGCCGTCCGCAAAGAGCACATCGGCCAGACCATCACGCTCTGTGGTTGGGTGAACTCTGCGCGCGACCACGGTGGCGTCATCTTCATCGACTTGCGTGACCGCGAAGGATTGACTCAGGTGGTCTTCCGTCCTGAAGAAAACGCCGAAGTGGCCGCTTTGAGTCACGACCTGCGTGACGAGGACGTCGTGCAGATCATCGGCAAGGTTGCCGCGCGTCTCACCGGCACCGAGAACGCCAAGCTGCCCACAGGCGAGGTCGAAATCGTCGCCACCAGCTTCAACATCCTCAACAAGGCCGACGTGCTGCCCTTCCAGCTCGATCGCGAGCTCTCCAACGAGGACATGCGAATGAAATACCGCTACCTCGACCTGCGCCGCGAGCGCATGAACAAAAACATCCGCACGCGCCACAAGATCACCAACGCTGCGCGCAACTACCTCGACGGCACCGGCTTCGTGGAAGTCGAAACGCCGATCCTGAGCAATCCGACACCCGAAGGTGCTCGCGACTTCCTCGTGCCCGCCCGTTTGAACCCCGGCAAGTTTTACGCACTGCCGCAGGCTCCGCAGCAGTACAAGCAATTGCTCATGGTCGCTGGTCTGGAGCGCTACTTCCAGATCGCCCGCTGCTTCCGTGATGAAGATCTGCGTGCCGACCGCCAGCCTGAGTTCACCCAGATCGACATCGAGGCCAGCTTCATTGAGCGCGACGACATCCTGACGCTAGTCGAAGGCTTGCTCGTCAGCATGTTCAAAGCCGGCACCGGACGCGACATCCCACTGCCCTTCCCGCGCATGACCTATCAAGAGGCCATGGACCGCTACGGCTCCGACAAGCCCGACACTCGCTACGGCAATGAGATCGTCGATATGGCCGATGTGTTCGCCAACAGCGGCTTCAAAATCTTCCGCAGCACCATTGAGGGCGGTGGTGTTGTGCGTGCCATCAATG
>JANOBP010000245.1:0-1443 GCA_031411715.1 Verrucomicrobiaceae bacterium
GCACCAGGTGCCGCAGTGAATCCAGCAGGCACGCCTCCTCCTCCAGGCGTGATGCCTAACCCTGCAGTGGCACCAGGTGTCACTCAGGCAGTTCCACCAAACCAAGTTCCTGGCACCGTCCCCAACCAATACGCCCAACCACGCCCCGTCGCTCCAGTGCCCAATGGCTATCCCCAGCAGGCTCCCGTAGCAGGGGCGGTTCCTGGAGCGGCCTACAACAATCAGTATGCGCCAGCAGCACCACCACCCGAAGAACCCGCCATCTCGATGAACACCATCCTCATGGTGGCTGGCGGTGCGGTGCTCCTTGTCCTCATCATCGCCATGGTGGCTGGCAAAAAGAAGAAATCCTAACCCGCATTTCCATTTCTCTTCCCTGCCCTCGCCGGAACAACGGCGGGGGCTTTTTTTCGCGTAAGACTCAGCTTCAAGTCATAAAACACTTTGCCCTTGGCTCCTAGTTCTCTGCTATCCTTCACCAAATGTTTCACGTCGCAGAAATTCACGAAGAAGGAGCCAGTCGCATCTCCCGCCCGCCACTGGCACCGAGAATGCGCCATGCCTTCTCGGTTGATGGTAAAATGGCCGAGTCACCGCACTTCGAGTATCGCCCACAGCAGCAACGCATGGCAGAGTTCGTCGGTGCTGCACTCGATGGTAATCACGCCCTAGTTTGTGAAGCCGCTACCGGCGTCGGCAAATCTCTGGCCTACCTCGTTCCTGCCGTCACTTTCGCCCTGGAGCAAAAACGCAAGGCCATCATCTGCACGCACACCATCAATTTGCAGGAGCAACTCATTTCCAAAGACATACCCATCGTCAAACAGCTCATCGGCAACTTCCACGCTGAGATTTTAAAGGGCCGCGGCAACTACATCTGCCCCACGCGCCTCAACCGCGCCATGAATGAGTCCGGAGACCTCTTTTCATCATCAGAAGCCTCCGAGTTAAGCCTGATTCTTGACTGGTCCGTCAAAACCGAAGACGGCACCCTCAGTGATCTTGATTTTACACCCAGCGCGCGTGTCTGGTCGCTCGTATGCAGTGAACCGCACGCCTGCACGCCGCGTCGTTGCCCACCGGGCAGCCGCTGCTGGTATCAGGACGTGCGCCGCCGCATGGAGCAGGCCGACGTCGTCGTACTCAATCACACGCTGTTCTTCACGCTCCTCGCCTCCGCAGACGAGGCCACGACCAAAGACTGCAACTTCCTCTTCCCGCGTGACTTCGTCATCCTCGACGAAGCCCATACCATCGAAAACGTCGCCGCCAAAGCCTTTGGCCTTCACATAAGCGAATCCAACCTCAAATTTGATCTGGGCCGCCTTCACAATCCCAAATCACGCAAAGGCTTCTTCCAACTTGTCGGCGACAAAGACGGAGTCCGGGAGGTCATGCAGGCCCTCACCAGCGTGGACACTTTTTTCCGTGCCGCTGAGGCCA
>JANOBP010000246.1:0-3017 GCA_031411715.1 Verrucomicrobiaceae bacterium
CATAATGATACACGGCCCAGCCAAAGGGTTCATTGGAATCCCAAGTCCAGCCGACATCGGTATAAACCCAGCGTCCGTTGCTGTAAGGCTGCCAGTCGGAATCGACATCATAGGGCTGCCAGCAGTAACCGTAGTCACCCACGTCCTGCCAGCTCCCGTAGGGCGAGAGATTGTCATAAAAGAAATCCAGTGAGACCGACTGTTGGGCTTCAACGGATGGAATGGCTGCGCCGAGAAGCATCGCGGCGGCAAAATAGGACAGAATGGATTTCATGATATGAAAATGGTGTTTGATGCGACGCAAGCCGCATTGTCAGATGACGCGGCGGCCTTGAATGACACGCAGCAGGACAATGATAATGGCCACCACGAGCAGGATGTGGATGAAGCCACCGACGGTGTAGCTGGTCACGAGACCGAGAAGCCACAGAATGATAAGAATGACAGCGATGGTCTGGAGCATGGGATGGAGTGTTTTCGAGTTGATTAAATTGATGCAGTCGGATGTGTTGCCACACTCGACGACAGCTTCTGGTGGTTTTAGTTCGAGGAGATGGCTGCTGCGACGACCATGTTGTTGACGACGCTTTTCACGCCGTTGATGTCAGCAACGAGTTTGGTCACGAGTGTCTTTTCAGCAGTGTTCTTGGCAGCACCACCCACGGTGACGACACCATCAGTGGTTTCCACGGTGGTTTTGAAAGCGTTCGTCGAACGATGCGTAAGCAGGGACATCCGCACTTGGGCACTGATGGAGGCGTCATCGATTAGCTCACCAAGCGTCTCCTTTGGCTTCGTGGTAGCTGAAGCAACTGTCATTTTGTTCTTCACGTCTTTGATGCCTTCGACATCCATGGCGTATTCGGTAGCCAGGTCTTTCTGCTCCTTGCTGGAGGCTTCACCGGTGAGTGTTGCGACGCCTTCCTTGATCTCCACCTTGGTGTTATAAGCACTGACATTGCGATGATATGCAAGTGAGCTCTTCACCTTCATGTAAAGCCAAGTGTCCGAGTTAGCAGGTGGGTTTTCTTTGACCTCAATCTGGTTGCTAACACTTTTCACACCGGGCAGACCTGCGACGGTTTCCTGTGCGAGTTGTTTGTGCGAATCTTCATGGACGGTGCCGGTCAAGGTCACCACTCCATCCTTGGACTCGGTCTTGATCGCATCATCAACAAGGAAGGTTTTGAAGACATAGGATTTCTTGGCGGCATCCACAATCCGATTGTCTGTTTCGGAAGCTCGCAGCGGATTCTGGCCAAGCAACAAGGCTGACAGCGCCAGCGTAAGCATGACGGAGTAAGGGTGCGTGCTGTTACAATGGCGTTTTTGAACGGATCGTTGCGCGGGAATGGGTTTCATAGGCTGCATGTTAAAGTTCATGCCACGCCAATGCGATGGGGTGTAACCCTACTCACTCACCCCTTTCAAACACGCGTCGAGGTGATCGATCATTTTACGATGCAGAACATGGTCACCAAGCACCCGCGACACTTCAGGGCATAAAAAAGCGTTGCTACCGACCAGTCTGGTCTGATAGCAACGCCGCAGGTTAAGGCGAAGGGCGATTAGCGAGCCGCGCGTTCAATATGTCCGCCGACGTGTTCGACATCTCTGCCAAAGCCTCGGAAAGTTCTGCAGCTGGTGCCAACGGCGACCCAGAGGGCTGAGACCAAGAGAAGGATGATAAGACGAGTCTGTGATGTTTTCATAGGATTATAGTTTGGGTGTTAACTGACGGGAGATTATGCGGCGAGGGCGTCGCGGTATTCTTTGATGGCGGTTTCCACTGCCTCACGGGTTTCGCCAGTGCGTTTCTGAATGCGGCCCAGTAGTTCATCCTGCTGGCCTTCGATGAACTGGAGATCATCATCAGTAAGCTTGGCCCACTTTTGTTTGAGATTGCCTTTAATGATGTTCCAGTCGCCTTTGATTTCGAGTTTTGTCATAGGATTGACTCTAGTGCGGCTTCTGTTGAAGAGGCTATGGGGTGTAACCCTACCGCACTGCGTCCAGGGCGGATTCCACCCATGGAAAAGCGGCCTGACTTGTGCCAGGCCGCTTGAATGACGCATGTGCAGGTCGAGAACTCAGTAGGATCTGGTGGTCTGAGTCTCCACGGTGGTGGAGAGGGGTGTGCGGGTGAGCGGAGTGCTCACGGTGGTCTCTTCCGTTGTCGTAGTGGTGGTGCCACCACGGTGGTGGCCGTGGTCGTCATCATCGTCGTAGGTCTCGCAACTGGAGAGGGACAACAGGCCGACAGTGGCAAGGCAGGAGAAAAGCAGCTTTTTCATATTTTTGGGTTGGATTTGGATAATTATTTTTTTGTTTCAGTGGTGGTGGTCGTGGTCTTCTTCTCTTCGGTGGTCGAAGCGGGCGGATTAACGATGATCGTTTTGTTTTCCACCTTCTGCTCCTTGACCGGAGGGGTGATGATCGTGGTATTCTTCTCGATCACTTTCTCCGCAGGCGGATTATTGGTGACGCGGCCGTCGCAGGCGACAAGGAGGGCTGTGGTGGCAGCAAGTATGAGGTATGTGTTCATGATAGGCATAGCTTTTGGGGGTTGAATCTCGGGCGGATGTACTCTTGGTGACGAATCGTTAATTGTTCCTGGTGGTGGTCGTGGTGGTCTTGGTTTCAATGATCGGAGCTGGGACGGCCACGGCTTTTCGCACGATGACCTTGTTGGCCACCAGCGTGTTCCCCACCTTGGTGTAGTACACCGTGACCGGGAGGCCGGACTTCACCGTCTCGATCGCAACAGGAGTGCCGTTTTCATCGACATAAGTCGTCGTCTTGCTGTACGTGTATCGAAGAGGGTCAGGAGAAGATGTCGTCTGGATAATGAACTGCTCCGGCCCAAAATCGCTGATGGTTCCGGCGGATGTAGTTATGTTACGTGTGGTTTCAAGCGTGGTCACCGGAGCGGTAACCACTGTCGCCGGAACGGTGATGACTGTTACCGGGGCTACGGCGGCTCTGCGCACCATAATTTTGGATGCGATCAGCGTGTC
>JANOBP010000247.1:0-1354 GCA_031411715.1 Verrucomicrobiaceae bacterium
TGGGCGTGTACACATTCACGAGATGGAAGTCGGGGAACTCCACGGTGATGAGGCGGCCTTCGCGGTCATGCTCATTGATGCCAAGACCGAGCGCGCTGGTCTTGAACGGCACGCGGCTGAGGATGAGCGTGCCGGAGTAGCCTTTTTTCACCGCGCTGTGCCAGACAGCGCTGTAGCCGCTGAACCAACTGAGATCGACCTGCTCCTCCTGAGCTTTGGTTTCCTGAAGGCAGATGACGTCAGCGTCGCCAGTGAGCATGTATTCACTCAGGCCTTTGTTGAGTGATGCGCGGATGCCGTTGACGTTCCAGGAGGTGAGTTTCATGTGGTGGCCAGAACTACTCGGCAATGTGCTTGCCGCAAACGCTCTGCTCCGCCATGATGCAGGCCTAATTCCCATGAAGACCACAACGATCCTTACCTTTGCTGTCGCACTCGTTTTGACTTCCTATGCTCATGCACAGGATGCTACCAAGGCGGAAACAAAACCCGAGCCAGCGGAAGCTAAGCCTGCCGAGCCAGCGCCAGATCCTACAGCCGCTCTGTTTAAAAATGCTGAGAACACGGTCGATGTGGGCGGCTTTGGCAGCAACCAGCCTGTCGAGCGTGCGGACCAACCCAAGCGGGGCGTGATCGTCTTTGGCAAACAAGATGTGGTGCATGATCCACGTGCCCACTGGGAGCAGTGGGACTGGAAGCCCTACAAAGCGCAGCGCTGGGGCCGCTATGCAGTATGGCTGACCTACACGATGAAATTCGCCAATCTTCAGTCGCAATTTAAATTGGGAACGAATGTCCTGAAAAACACCCTGCGCGCATCACCAAAGCCCTCGAAGTATTACCTTGGGGAAATCTATATTGAAAAGCCGGGTGAGGTTTCTTTCGCGCTCTTTGCTCCAGCTAGCGGTGCTGAGGCAGCCCTAGATATCATTGAGTTATCCTTCGTGCCCGCACCAGAAGGCCCACTGCCCAAGCAATCAGCCAAAGGTGGCATCACCCTGGAAGCAAAGACAGCCACGACTTGGTCTGAGACCATGCGCTATGAGCCCAAGGCTGAAAAAAACTGTCTCGGCTACTGGACCAGCGCGGATGACATGGCGGAGTGGGAGTTTGACGTGATCAAGCCAGGTAAATACAAGGTCAGCGTGTTTCACGGTTGTGGCACTGGCAACGAAGGCAGCGAGGTGGCTGTGAAGCATGACGGTCAGGAACTCACATTCAAAACCCAGGACACCGGTGGCTTTCAGAAGTGGAAAGAGGTCAAGGTCGGCGAGATCGAGATCAAAGAAGCGGGTAAACAGCGTCTCATTATTGATCCAGTGAACAAGGTGAAGTCCGCTGTGCTGGATGTGCA
>JANOBP010000248.1:0-8075 GCA_031411715.1 Verrucomicrobiaceae bacterium
GATCACTGCATGGGCTGGATCGGTCCTTTAATGAAAAAGTCAGGCTTCGTCGTGGATCACGAGCACAATCACTGTGGCCAATGCTGGTGGGAAATGCGCGCCTCGGGCGATCCCACGCCTCCCAGCGCTCCCGCCGCGCTCAGTGGCGAAAATGACGTGAGACTGATGCCCGAATGGAAATCCCAACACACCGACCACTATGACCGAGCGACTGACCCTGATGACAAAACAGCTATTTTTTAGCCTAGCTCTGATTTCGACCGCCCAAGCTCAGTGGACGGCCCTCCCGCCTTTGCCTGCACCGAACGGTGGATTTATATTCGGTCATGATGACGGCCAGATCGTCGTGTTGGGGGGAACGAACTGGGAGGGCGGGAAGAAGAACTGGTTGAATAAAAAACACATCTTTGATCCAGCAAAGATGATTTGGAGCACAGACCCGAAGTTCGATGAGAAGGTGGCTTATGCGGTATCGTTGCAAAGAAAAGACGGATTCTCCTTCATGGGTGGTTTTGATGGAGAAAAGGCCCGATATATCGCAAACGGAGTTCTGGCGGCGGGCGGAAGAGGTGATTTTGGCAATATCCTTGTCGGCGGCACAAACGATCCTGCAAACCTTGCCGGACTCAGCAAGGAAACCTGGATGTATGGCAAAGGTGAAACGCGCATGGCTGATTATCCGGATAGGCCCTTTGCCGTCGCAGCGTCCGCTGTTGTTGGAGACGAACTATTCGTATTTGGCGGCATGAATTATGACACGGGTGGCAAAGTGGCGGTAAACACCGACGTGGTTTATGCCTTCTCGCCAAAGAAGAACTCGTGGAGACCGCTGAAATCGCTTCCGAGGGCGAATCGTGGCCTCACCGCGGTCACGCTCGATGAACAGCACATCTACCTCGCTGGCGGCTACACGACGGACTTCGCCTCCGACGCATTCATCTATGACGTGAAGGCAGACAGCTATCGGAAGGCCAAGTCACTGCCTTATGCGGCGATGGTGGGCCTCGTGAAACTCGATGGCTTCGTCTATTGCATTGGTGGCGAGGACAAGAAGCAGTCACGCACGGACAAATTCTTCCGCATCCCCATTGCTGAGCTGTTAAAGCCTTGATTCGGCTGCCATTTTTGCAACTCCAACACCAAACCGCTTGCCTCCACACCACTCCGCGAGCAGCACTTGGGTTCATCCCCTTCTCCATCCCCATCATGCGCTGCCGCATCATTAAAGACTTTCGCTTCGAAGCCGCCCAAACCCTGCCGAACCTGCCGGACACTCACAAGTGCACGAAAATGCACGGGCACTCCTTCAAAGTCGAGATCACCATTGAGGGAGAGGTCGATCCGCACATTGGCTGGGTGTATGACCACGCGGAGATCTCCAAAGCCATGAAGCCCATCATGGACCGCCTCGACCACGGCTACCTTAACGAAATCGAAGGCCTGGAAAACCCCACCATTGAGAACATGGCGGCTTGGCTCTGGCTCAAGCTCGCGCCTCAACTGCCCGGCCTTGCCGAGATCGTGATTCACGAGACTCCCAGTGCCCGCTGCGTCTTCCGTGGCGAGTTCTGATTTTCCGCTCGCGCCGCCGCATCACCAAGCCTATCTCGCCCCGTGGACGATAAAGATTACAAGGTCAAACTAGAGATTTTCGAGGGCCCCCTCGACCTCCTGCTCTATCTCATCAAGAAAGAGGAAATCGAGATCTATGACGTCTCCTTGGAGCGCATCACGCGCCAGTACCTCGACTATATCGACACCTTCCAGGCCCTGAATGTCGAGCTAGCCAGCGAGTTCATCGTGATGGCAGCCAACCTGATGTACATCAAAAGTCGTGAGCTTCTGCCTAAAGATGTGCAGCCGCCAGATGAAGATGCTGATGAAAGTGATCCGCGCTGGGACCTCATCCGCCAATTGGTCGAATACAAGAAGTTCAAAGATGCTGCGGGCTTCCTGAGCATCCAAGAAGTCAAAGGTGACGAGTTTTTCGCTGCCACGCCCGAATTGCCAGATTTGGAGGCACCTGTCGCCACCATGGGCCAAGTGGGCATTTTTGACCTCATCCGTGCTTTCCAGCGAATCCTCAAGCGCTTCGAAAACACCTCTGATTTCCGCGAGATCGTCAATGATCGCTACACCGTGGCGGACAAGATCGAGCACCTACTCGACATCGTCCCAATTGGAGGCCGCGTGCAGTTCGAGGCC
This sequence comes from Verrucomicrobiaceae bacterium, assembly GCA_031411715.1. Taxonomy (GTDB): domain Bacteria; phylum Verrucomicrobiota; class Verrucomicrobiia; order Verrucomicrobiales; family Verrucomicrobiaceae; genus Prosthecobacter. The sequence goes on from JANOBP010000248.1 coordinate 2,206, forward strand.
CTGTTCACCACGGCCACCAGTCGTGGCGAGGTGATCGTCACTTTCCTGGCCATGCTGGAGCTCATTAAGCTCAACCAGCTTCAGGTCGAGCAGGAGCAACTTCTTGGTGAGATCGTCATCGTGCGACCACAGCTTTAAGCTGGATGCACGGAGGCGGCCAAACTCATCGCTTGGCCAGAGGCTCCGTCTTCTCAACATCCATCTTGCGGACGACCACGCTGCGCCCCGCCAGCCAAAACACGCCTGCCACACTCCCGATCAGCATAAGGGCTGCCAGCACGGACCAAAATCCGGGCAGCAGTGGTTTAGAGAGTCGGCGTGAACGGCGGCGTGCCATGGAGGTGACTCTAAGTGCTCAGTGCTTTGTGCCAAGTGCTCAGTGCTACAGATTTGCAATCAGCGGATTGTCTTCTGGCGAAGTGGGAGGTTGATTGATCGTTTGTCCGGTTCAGAATTGCTTTCCCGATATGCAGATCACACTCAACGGCGAAAAACGCTCCTTCCCTGCCCCACTCACACTGCGGGCTCTTTTAGAAGCTTTGAGCCTTGGCGGAAAACCGGTCGTGGTGGAACAAAATCAGGCAGCGCTGCTGCCACGTGAGCTTGATACAGCCACCGTCAACGATGGAGATGTGATCGAAGTGGTGCAAATCACCGCTGGGGGTTAAGCTAAAGCCCCACACTGCCATAGCCGCTGCCGCGTGAGCACAGGCGATGTAAGTGCGCGCAGACCTCATGCGCAGCTAGTGTGCCCGATTTTGGCAATGAATCGAAATCGCCGATCAGCAGCGGCCAGTCGTTGAAGTCGGAAGGGATGCGCCCGTGGCTGCCTTTGACGAGGGATGCATCCAGGGGAATGACATCCATGACCATGCGCTGGCCGAGCATTTTCTTGAAGAGCTTCCATGCGATCTTGAGCTTGGGGTATTTGATCGTGGGATCAATGAACAGCTCGGCGGGATCGTAGCCGCATTTGCGGTGAATATCGACACAGCGGGCGAAGTCGGGAGCCTTGGCATCATCTTGCCAATAGTAATAAGTGAACCAGCTCTTAGCGTCAGCGATAGCGATAAGATCACCGCTCCGAGCGTGATTGAGACCAAACATGTGCTTTTCCATCTTGGCGAGCACTTGACCGACACCCGGAGTCATCTCGAGCACCGTGCGCACCTCTGTGAGGATGCTGGGATCGTTGACATAGACGTGAGCGAGTTGGTGATCCGCGATGGCGAAAGCCTTGGAGCCACCTAGGTCCAACGTTTCAGTGCCGAGCTCGTCTTTGATGCTTAGCCAGCCGCGCTCGCGGAAGACGCGGTTTAGGTGAACGGGCTGCTCGACATCGGTGATCCCGTATTCAGAGAGCAGGACGACTTTGATGTTCCTTTTTTCGTAAAAACGGATGAGGTCGCCGACGACGTTGTCAATCTGGCGGAGATCGAAGCGGATTTTATCCATCTGCAAACCAACACGCTGAAGGTTGTAGTCGAGATGTGGCAGATATACGAGCGAGAGGCTGGGCCAGTGCTTTTCCTCGATCCATTTAGCACTCTCAGCGATCCAGATGGAGGATTTGATGTCACTGCCAGGCCCCCAGAAGCTACGAAATGGAAATGGGCCGAGGTCTTGCTTGATGCGCTCGCGCAAGGGCATCGGCTGCGTGTGGATGTCGAAGACTTTACGCCCATCCGCCGGATAAAGCGGTCGCGGAGTGATCGCGATGTCGGCGGTGGAATGCATGTTGAACCACCAGAAGAGCTTGGCGCAGGTGAACTGCGGATCGATGCGGCGCAGAGACTCCCAAAGCTTTTCACCCTGCACGAGTTGCTCAGGCTGCTTCCAGAAGCGGTGCTCAGCGTAGTCGCGGTCATACCAGCCATTGGCAACGGCACCATGATCACGCGGCAGCTTTCCAGTGAGGTAAGTCGCCTGCGCCGTGCAGGTAACCGCTGGCAGGACAGGCTCAATGGTCGCAACGCGGTTGCGCTCCAAGAATGCCCGAATCGACGGTGTGTGCTCGCCAATGAGTCGGCTGGTCAATCCGACGACGTTGAGAATGGCGGTGCGTTGCATGGTTGTTTGAAGCCCAGGCTCTAGCTGGGAAAGTGCTCAAATGGAAATGCGTTCTTCAACGGAGTAAAGATCGTCCTTCGAGATGAAGGCAACAAACCAAGCTAATAAAGCGCCGCTGTGGCCACATAGCCGATTTTACAGAGGATGTGCAATGTTTGGTCGAGATTAAAGCCGGTTTTGCCCTCACACTTCAACACATCGATGAAGCAGTGAAGGAAGAACTCGACGCATGAGAGGATAATGCAGCCCGTGATAACCCACACGGCCAGCGCATGGAGGATGCAGTGCGAGGCCATACAGACTGGCCAAATCTCGACTGGACGATGCGGGTCTGATGCGCGCTTGAGCCAATGCCGGTTTTTACAATGTGAAAGAAACTCTCCCTGCAGCGGGAAGTCCATCAGCGCATGTGCTGCAATAAGCAAGAGGAGCACCTGCATTGCAGCAGGCCATTCGTGCGCAGGAAATGGCAGCAACCCGTCCATCAGTTGTCCGGGTATGAATTAAGCGCTGTAGAAGGCGGCGATCTTCTCATTCACTGAGCGCAAACGATGTGCCAAAGTACGACCAACACCAATGAGCAACCAGGCCGCAGCTTTGGGGTACTCGTTGATATAGCCTTCAAGGTTGCCACCATCGATACGCCAAACTTGGGAGAATTCCACAGCCGTCACAGTGGCGCTGGCCACATTGGGGTCGAGCAGATTGATTTCGCCAAGGGTCTCCCCCTTCTGCACAGGCCCGAGGAGGACTTTGTGACCGCCGCGCATCGCCGTAGCGTGAAATTTACCTGAAACTACGAAGAAAAGGCTATTCTGCTGCATGCCCTCTTCAATGAGGTGCTGACCAGGCTGCACAGGTAAAAATTCGCCATATCCGCTGAGGATATCGCGATCTTCGTCGCAGAGCGGTTCAAGGATGCCTTGGGCTGGGAGTTGAGGAGTGGAGAGTGAGCTCATGTAGAAAGTGAGAAATGAATTAAAGCACCTTTTATGATGAGAATGAGAAAATGGCAAGCACTCAGCGAATCCAAAGAGCATGGGGAAGCGAATACCGCATGGTCTGCGGTGCCTCCCTGCCCGCTGACACTCACTATTTTCCGCTGGATTTCCCCTTCTAGCGACGCACAATCCGCGCCCCGCTCAGTCCCACTCACTCACCATACCCCACCGCACCCAACCATGTCCGACTCCAATAGCTCCCCCAAGTGCTGCGCTGACCTCAGTGCTGCTTATGCCCACCTGCTGCTGCGCCTCTGGATCGGCATGCGTCTATTTATGGCAGGCGTGGATAAATTCCGCTACGGCAACGGCGAGAACACCACCTTCAACTTCGACAACCTCACCAAGAAATCCGGCCTCATCGCTGATCTCATGAGCAACAACAGCTTCCTGCCAAAGTCGATGTGCGGCCCCTTCGCCAATTTCATCGTCTGGCCGCTGCTTCTCGTCGGCGTTTGGGTGACCGTGGGCATCTTCACGGAACTCGGTCTTTTTGCAGCAGGCCTCGTTTTCCTCATGTTGGGCTTCGGGCTCGCCGCTCTGCCAGATGATGGCGAACTCGTCGGCAACATCGGCATCAGCATCGGCCTCGTCGCCCTCGCTCTGATGACCTCCCATGCCAAGAAATTCTCCATTGACGGCTTCTGCCGTGGTAAAAAGAAGAGCGCCACCACTGCTGAATAGTCCGCATGGCCACCTTGTCCACATCCACCCATAACTGGAGCTTGCCCGCATGACCCCGACACCCACCCCAGACGCACACCTCTCACGCTTCCTCGACCGCCGTGGCTTCCTGCGTACCGCCGCGCTCACGGGCGGCACCATCCACCTCGTCACCAGCAAGAGCGCTATCGCCCAGCAGACTGCCGCCGGGCGCACCATCAAGTGCGCGCTCATCGGCTGCGGTGCACAGGGTAATGCACTCCGCATCGCCTCCAAGGACGTTCCTGGCGTTCAATGGGTGGCCATTTGCGACATCTGGAAGTTTTCCTGGGCTGGCACCGAGGCCCGCTTCAACAGCGAAAACAAGCACCAAGTCGATGGCAAGGTGAAGGTCTATGAAAGCCCCGAGGAAATGCTCGAAAAACAGCCCGACATCGAGGCCGTCTTCATCGCTGCGCCTGACTTCCTTCATGCCCCGCTCTCACGCCTTTGCCTCTCAAAGGGCAAGCAGGTTTACTGCGAAAAAATGATGTCCAACGTCATCGACGCTGACCCAGCCAACCCTATGAACGGTGGCGGACGCGACATGGTGCGCGCTGGCAAAGAATTCGGCACCCAGATCTTCCAGATCGGCCACCAACGCCACAGCAACCCGCGCTACATCAACTTCCGTGAAAACGTGCTCAAAAAGCACAACATGCTAGGCCGCGTCACCCACTGCTACGCGCAGTGGAACCGTGGCATCTCTGGCAGCAAGCCGCAAGGGGCCGTGCCACAGTTCCCGCTCTCCAATGAAGTCCTCAACAAATACGGCTACGGCAGCATCGAGGAATTCCGCAACTGGCGCTTCTTCAAGAAATACGGCGGTGGCCCACTCTCCGACCTTGGCGCGCATCAGATCGACATGTTCAACTGGCTTTTCGAGACCACGCCAACTTCCGTCATCGCCACCGGCGGCGTCGATTACTACGACGGCAAAGACGGCAGGCCTAAATTCGAACTGCCAGATAACATGATGTGCATTTACGAGTACAACACACCCGCAGGCGTCATGCGCGCCTATTATCAGGTGCTCACCACCTCCGGTTCCCAAGGTGCGTATGAAAAGTACATGGGAGTCAATGGTTCAGCTATCATCTCCGAGGACGAAAAACGCGGCAACCAAGTCTATGCCGAGCCTGGTATCGATCTCGCTGTATTTGCCACCGAAGCAGACCCGATCCTCAAAGCCCCGCCTACCAAGAACAAGTTCTGGGAACAGCCGCGGGACTGGGAAAAGCCCAAGCCAGCTTCTTACGGCAAAGTCGGGCTCTCCGACGTGCGCGAGAGCAAGGCGCTCACTCAATACGAACTCGGTGCCGTCAATCTCCGCGCCGCTCACTCACCGCACGTCCAGAACTTCATCGAGGCCGTGCAGACCAAAGACCCCGCTCACCTCACCTGCCCAGTCGATATGGCCTTCCGCTCTTCCGTCACCGTTCTCAAGGCCTATGAAGCCGCAGCATCAGGTGCCAAATATATCTTCAAGCCTGAAGACTTCACCGCATAACCATTCCACATTCACAATCCCCAAAAAACAACACATGAACAAAACCACCCGCATTCTCAGCGCCATCGCTCTCACTGCCACCCTCGCCTCCTGCGGCGAATCCAGCCCTGCTGGCCCACAGGAGAAAATCGAGATCAAGTTCCCTGCAGCCATGTTCATCGGCACCCCCACCGAGACCAAATTGCCCAACCTTGAGACCCCTGATCCTTCGAAGGTCATCAAAGACTTCATGGCCCCAAAAGGCACCGTGAACGTCGCCAAAGGTAAAAAAGTCACCTCCTCGGACTCCCAGCCCATCATTGGTGACCTTGGCCTGCCAACCGATGGCGATCCGGACGGAGCTGACGGCAGCTTTGTCGAACTCGCCCCTGGCTTGCAGTGGATTCAGATCGACCTCGAAGCCGCTGTCGAGATCTCCAAGATCGCCATGTGGCATTACCACAAAAACGCCCAAGCTTACATCGACGTCATCGTCCAAGTTTCCGACGACGCTGCATTCAAGACTGGTGTCACGACCCTCTGGAATTCCGATCATGACGACACCCAAAAAATGGGCAAAGGCAATGACCCAGCTTACGTCGAAACCA
>JANOBP010000249.1:0-2082 GCA_031411715.1 Verrucomicrobiaceae bacterium
GGGCGACGTGCGATCCGCCATGCGTCACGTTCCTTCGGCGCGCCGGGTGTGCGTTCAACGGGCGAGAACCAATCGTGCGGCGCTCGGAGGCGCAACGGTCATCATCATACGCCGACCGTCGCGGGCACGTGCGGCGACGACCCGGTCCGCCGATCGGGCATCATCGCACGGTCGGGCTTGGCGTACGCTCCTTGTATACGTGCGATTGGAGGTGGTCCGATGACCGTGCGGGCCACATATTCGGAAGCACGCGCTTCACACGACGTGAGGTTGTTTCTGATGCGTGACGCAACAGTCGATTCGTTTTTACATAAACTTTTTCGCGTTGGTGGTCCCAATAGGCTGAGGTGGACCCCGAAATTCGGGCCAGTAGTGAAGTTATGTGATTATGGTGGCTACGGCTTGGGAGTGACAACCCAAACACGACCAAACCTAATGAAAGCAAAACGCAAAAGACACGACGCTCAGTTCAAAGCCCGAGTGGCTTTGGAGGCCCTCAAGGGCGTCCAGACCGTTCAACAAATCGCTAAGGAGTTCGAGGTGCATCCGGTGCAAGTCTCGGATTGGAAGAAGAAGCTCAACACGCATGCCGGCAGCGTGTTTGAGTCCGGCAAACAGCAGGAGCAGGAGGACTTCAGCGCCGAGCGCACAGACCTGCTCACCAAGATCGGCGAACTCACTGTGAAGCTGGACTTTGTGGTAAAAAAATCCAAGCAGCTCGGAGTGTGGAGCGGACTGCCGAACTCATCGAACCTCAACACCCGAAGCTAAGCATGAGAACTCAATGTGAACTGCTGGGCGTATCACGCTCCAGCCTGGACTACGTGCCAGTGGCAGAAAGCCAAACCAACGTGCAGATCAAACGCCAGCTCGACGAAATCTATCTGCGTGATCCCTGTCTGGGATCGCGCCGATTGGTGACGGTGCTAGAGCGCGATCACGGCATCAGCGTCAATCGCAAACGCATCCAGCGCCTGCGCAATGAGATGGGCGTGGCGACCATTTACTGTGAGCCACGCACAACCATCGTGAACAAAGCCAATCGCATCTATCCCTACTTGCTGCGTGATCTGGCGATCACACGCGCCGATCAAGTGTGGTGCAGCGACATCACCTATGTGCCCATGCCACGAGGCAGTGCCTACCTCTGCGCGGTGATGGATTGGCACACCCGCTGCGTGCTGGGTTGGGCCGTGAGCAACACGATGGACGTGTCGCTATGCTTGCTCGCATTGGATCGAGCCAAGGCCTTTGCGGGCTGCGTGCCAGAGATCTTCAACACCGATCAAGGCAGCCAGTTTACCAGCGAAGAATGGACCACCAAACTCAAGGAATGGGGCGTGCAGATCAGCATGGATGGGCGCGGCAGGTGGATGGATAATGTGTTCATCGAGCGGCTGTGGCGGAGCATCAAATACGAAGAAATCTACCTTCGCGAGCACGCCACAGTCGATGCGCTGGAACGAGGCGTGGAGCGCTGGATGAAGCAGTACAACACCTGGCGGCCCCACCAAACACTGGGGAACAAAACACCCATCGCCGTCTATCGCCCGAAGCCCTCAATAAACTACCCAAGCGTGAAGCAAAAGCAGGCAGCATAACAGCCCCCCTCCGGCGACCGAAATGTTGAGTTGTTCACAAGAAGGCAACTCGCTCCGCTCGCCGCCTTCTTGTGAACAACTCAACATTTCGGTGCAAAGCCCCTTGCGCAGCCGCACCAGAAGAACGAAACCAATCACCTCTCCCAGCCGTGAATATCATAGCTTAATTTCCCGCAAGCTTGGCCGAAGAACGGGGTCCACCTTAGAATCACAGCGCCGCAGGATGCGGCACGGATTCACCCACCACAGTCCGCCGATGCGCGTCACCATCGCCACGATCTGACCAGCTTCTTGACCTTTGACGGCTTGACGGCTGACTTCCGCCCACGCGGGAAACATCCACCAGCCATCCAAGGCCTCGCATGCTGCTCGATAAGCTGCCTCACCACTCCCCAGCCTCACCGCATGCTCATCGGCGATGAATCCAGCACCCGGCGGCGGCGTGTAGCTGAGCGGTGCATCACTCCACGTCTCCAGCAGC
>JANOBP010000250.1:0-30982 GCA_031411715.1 Verrucomicrobiaceae bacterium
ATCGCCTCTGGTGAATGTCCGCTTTTGGCGATCAATACGTCCAGCGCCTCATCGAGCGCTTTGTCTTCCTTCGTTTTGGTTCTTCTCATCTATTCCTGTCCTCGGGTTTCCCCCTCCACACAAACTTTCTGACAGGCTCGATCCGCAGCTAGCTGCGGATCAAAAAACGCAGCCCAAAACCAAACCATAACCAAAACCCCGAAACACAAACTTTCGGACATGCCCACCCCGACGGCTGCTAGAGGCACCCCGACGGGTCCGATCGGCAGCCCGACGGCATCCAGAACCCCGCCGACGAGTCGGAGAGGCACGCCGACGACTCCGAGCACCATCCCGACGACTCCGAGCGCCACCCCGACGACTCCGAGCGCCACCCCGACGGCCTCAAGAGCTACGCCGACGCCGTCGGCACCCGTTTTGACCCCGTCGGCGAGCCTCTCCAGGCCGTCCGCCCCAGCATCCGATCCATAGGACCATCTCTCCATGCCGTCGGCACGCCTCTCCATTCCACCGACACGCCTCTCCATGCCGTCGGGACACCTCTCCAGGCCATCGGCACGTCGTCCGCCTGGAGGATGGCCGTCCCGGCTGTCAGCGGCCCGAGGCGTCCCGCCTTCGGTGCATCGGCGGCCTGACACAGGTAGGGTCTGGAAGATGAAAACCGTCGAATTTCCCTCCCAAGCGCGTGCCAACCGACGTTTTGGTTGCCCAGGATCGCCATCGGAGTGCGGCTGTGTCAGCACCTCAAAACCAGTGCGCAGCGGGCCGCCGTGAGGCCTCTGAGGGCTGCGCTCTGATCTCTGCTATCCGTCGATCCCCTCATCAGCCTGCCATAGCCGTGGCAGCGCTAAAAAAGCGTCCTGAACCCCTGCCACCAGAGCGGCACCCGAGCCGCTCCCTCTGTAATATTCCCACATGGAATTTACCCTCCTATGTTGGAGTTAATCGACATTTTTGTTGCCGTACTCCAACATAGGAGGGTAAATCGACACCCATGAGCGCCACAGCCCGTGATATTCCCACCAATCTGTCGGATATAAAGGTGCTGACAAACCTCACGATCTGTGAATGATCTTCAATGTTCATTCAACACGCCTAAAGGGAAGAACGAGAGCGAGGAGCAGGCAGCACAAAGAGTGAATGGAAGAGGCGGGGAGGAGCGTAGCATCACTGCTGCGAAGCGCAGCGAATGGCGCAGCGCCATTCAAGCTCGATGAGCGAAGTGATGCTAGTGCGCAGTGGGCGGCTTCAATCACTCTTTGTGCCGCCTGCTGGATCGTTCTTCATGGGATGACAGGAGCCAAACAAGGAGACATCTGCGTGTGAACATACGTTGCACGCCGACAGATGTCTTTAGCCCTTGCTTGGCTCCCGGCGTGTTTGGGCGCGGTGTGCTAGCGGAGTGGTGCTGTACATGCCGTGGAATCAAGGAGTTAAGAAATCCCGTTTTAGCCAAGGGAATGAACAGCCCCCTGCACCAAACATCCAAGCGCGATGTGGCATTGACAGCTTTGAGTCATTCGATCACTCTCCGTGCCAATCACCCGCGCCCTCCGCTTGGACGTTGGTGAGTAAAATGTTAGGCGGCTCAGCCCACACCATGAATGAACATTGCCGACTTCATTTTCGAAAGACGAGCACCGGGCGCGAAGCCGGAGTGGATTGCCGAGGTATTCGAGCGACTGGTGTGGTTGCTCGACGACAACGGCGCGGAGATTCACGCGCGGATGCGACAGTGGATCGAGAGCGGCGATTTGGAGCGTGCACGTGTGACATTGGCCTTCACAGAGGTTTACCTCTATCAGACGCGGCCCGAGATGGTGACAGCATTCGACGCATTGTGTTCGCGTTTCCCCGAGTTGCGAGGGCGTTGCAGCGAGATTCTCGCTCAGTGGGATTCAGAGCCAGGACACAGATGACGCCGCCTAACATTAAAGGGTGCATTGCTGAGAGCCTAAGCGATCCAGCAGATGCCCCTGGGGTTGAACAAGCCCGGCTTTAACACTTCCGCGGCCTCATGCGCTTTGTGTTGCGCGGGTGATTGCCGTTTGGCTCTGGCGCGGTGTTTTGGACCGTCGCGATGAGTCTTGATGGACGTGTGACGTGCGCGCGGTGGTGGAGTGGTCGCTTTTTGTGGCGCGCTGATGGCTCTTTTCGTGCGCTGCGATGATTCTTGTGCGTGGACTTCCCTCCGCACGGTGAGGCGTGCTTTGGCCGAGGGGTGCAGAAAATAGCCCGACTTGGAAAAGTCGGGCTACGTGGGGTTTTGGAGGGCTCAGGGTGGCTCTGGGGCCACGGGGGGCGCTTTAGGCGGAGTGCGTGTCGCAGTGTTCCGGCTCGGGGTCGGTTTCTTCGACGGTGGCGTGGTCCTTGAGGAACTCCATGGCTTCCTGCAGGAGCAGGTCTCCGCGGACGTTGTCGATGAGGCCGCTCTTTTGGGCCTCGGCCATGAATTTCTTGGCGGGCATCTTCTGGCGCTCGGCCAGCTGGGAGAGTGCCATGGCGATCTTTTGGGTGGGCACGTCGAGGTTTTCCTGCTTGGCGATCTGCTCAAGGATGAAGCTGACTTTGACGTTCTGGCGGGCCTGATTGGTGGCGCTGTTGAGGATCTCGTCCTGCTGCTTCATGAGCTCCTCCTCGGCGACGCCCTGCTGCATGGCGCGCTGGGCGAGGTCGTTGATGCGGCGCTGGGCCTCACGATTGACGACTTCCTGCGGCAGCTCGAACTCCACTTTCTCAAAGAGGTGGGCGATGACTTGGTTGGACTTGGCGGCGTCACGTGCCTGCTCGCGGCGGCGGCGGACGGCGTCGCGGACTTCATCACGGAGGGTTTCGAGGGTCATCTCGTCGCCACCGATTTTCTTGATGAAGTCGTCGTTGAGCTCGGGGATGGCTTTGTTTTTCACGCCATGGCACTTGGCGGCGAGGGCGATGGTCTTGCCCTGGAGGGACTCGGTTTTGAAGTCGGCAGGGAGGGTGATGCTGAGGGTGCGCTCGGCGTCTTTTTCGATGCCGATGAGGCCTGCGTAGTAGCCGGGGAGGAAGTCGTCTTCCTCGGCGAGGAGGAACCAGTTTTCCTTCATGTCTTTGAGGTGCGAAGGGGCATCCTCCGGGAGTGGCTGGCCGTCGAGGCTGCCGGTAAAGCTGAGGACGACGACGTCGCCGAGGGCGGCGGCGCGGGGCACGTCTTCATAGCTGGAGTGGTTCTCACGCAGGTGGAGCAGGTCGTGATCGACGTCGGCGTCGGTGACCTCGATGCGCGGGAGCTTGACGGCGATGCCTTTGTACTCGGGCAGCTCAAACTTGGGGGACAGGCTCATCTCAATGGTGAAGCTGAAGCTGTTGTCGGTGTCGTGATGGAGTTTGTCCTTCACGGAGATGACGTTGAGGAGGTCGAGGCCCTCGCTCTTCACGGCCTGACGGAGGCCGTCGTTGATGAGCTTCTTTTCCAGCTCGTCACGGACTTCGGTCTCGTAGCGCTTGAGGATGATGGTCTTGGGGGCTTTTCCGGGGCGGTAGCCGGGCATGCGGACCATGCTGGCAAAGTAGGCGACGATGGAGTCGCGTTCTTTGGTGACTTGATCGGAGAGCACGTGGATGTGGGCGACGGCGCGGCAGTTAGGCTGATGTTCGACGTTGATGTTCATGAGAAAGGAGGTTACGAGCGGGTAGATTTCCGTCACGAAACAGGGTGGCAAAAACCAGCTGCTCTGGCCGGAGGGGCGGGCATGCTAGACGGCTGGCCCGTCGTGACAACCTCATAAACAGCTCGTTTTCATCCCATGCGCATCTTTCAACGTTTCGAGGTCTGGCTCCTGCTCATCGTGGGCGGGATCGCCGTGTGGTGGTCTATGAAGGCACCTGAGCCGTATGCCCAGAGCGAGTCCGAGGTGGCGGCGACGATGGCAGAGAGCGCGGTTTTGCGCATCCACCGCAGCACGCTGGAGCGTGATTTTGGCAATGCGCGACTCGATATCGAGTTCCGCTACCGGAATACCAGCCCGCGCCCGCTGGCGATGCAGCCGCCGGATGTCCGCCTGCTCACGGCAGACGGGCGGGAGGTGGCACCGTTCATCTTACCAAGTGAGCGCCCCGTCAGCGTGCTCGAAAACAGCAGCACCGACCTGCTGCTGCGCTACTGGCTGGACGCCAAGGACCTGGATGGGACGCTGCGGCTGGAGGTGCGTGGTCAAAGTGTGGAGGTGAAGTCGGGCGAGCGGCTGGACATCACCAAGCTGGAAAACAAGAAGCCGAAGACCTGGACGACGACGAAGTGGGGGATGTGACTGGCATTCACGCCTTCAAAATCACCCACGTCGCACCCCAAGAGCCGGCGGTTTCATCCGCAGGCCAAATCCATTGCTGAACGTCGGGACAAGTCGCCAGCACATGATGGACGCCGACACGAAGAGTGCCGCTGCCTTTGCCGTGGATGACGCGGACGCGCAGGATGCCACGCTTGCGGCACTCGATGAAGTACTCGGGCAGCAGGCTGCCGATTTCGTTGGGACGAAAGGTGTGCAGATCGAGCTCAGGTCCGATGGGGTGCTCGACGAGATCGGGGATGTCCTCGCTGTTACTGGCAGGCGATGTCATAGACGAGCACCTTCTTCGCAATGGGTAGCAGCGATTTCTTAACGGCGTCCACATGCACGGGGTGCTTCTCATAGGCGTCCATGTCGGCCTTGCTGGCAAAGCGCATGACAAAGCCAACGTCAAAGCTGTCATCGACGATGGGCCGGTCACTCGGGATGCTTTGACCAACGCTGAGGTGCTGGATGAGCTTGATCTCAGCCTGGAACTTCTTGGCGGTGGCGATCAGCGTGGCGCGGTCCGCCGCATTACCGGGACGCTTGAGCCAGACGAGGACGATGTGCTCGACCTTGCCCTTGGCGGTTGCTTTTGGACCAAACGGACAGCTCGTGCAGGAACTGAGGAAGAGGGCGGTGACAGTGGCGAGGATGAGAGTGGCGTTCTTCATAGTGGTGGCTAGTCTGGCACGACATGAAAATTCCGTCGAGACTGTTTCTGATCGTTTTCGCCCTCAACGTGTGCTCCGCGCAGGAGGCGTTCGACCGCCTGACCTACCACGCTGCACCCAAGCCGCTGTCCAAGGAGGCGAAGACCAGCGACTGGGCGCGCCTGCTCGGTCCGACGGACAACGGCCATTCACCCGAGACTCATCTGTCGAAAAAGTGGGCTGCGGGCGAGCCAAAGCCCGTCTGGGAAGTCGCCATGGGAGAGGCCTACAACTCACCCGCCATCAGCGGCGACTACTGCGTCCTATTTCATGCGCTGGAAGGCAAGGAAACCATCGAGTGTCTGCAACGCGAGACAGGAAAGCGCTTCTGGTCGCATGATTACCCGATCTCGTATCAGGACCGCTACGGTTTTGGCAATGGCCCGCGCGGCAGTCCGGTGATCGCGGATGGCGTCGTGGTGACGTATGGCGTGACGTGTGAGCTGCGTGCGCTCGATTTGAAAACGGGCAAGCTGCTCTGGAAACATGATCTGCGGGCCAAGTACCATGTGCCGCAGGATTTCTTCGGCGCGGGTGGCACGGCACTGATTCTCGATGGGCGCGTGATTTTGAACGTGGGTGGCAAGAAGAATGCCATCGAGGACAGCGAAGGCCTGCGTGACCGCAAAGAGCGCCTCGCCGAGGCTGGCGTGAGTGTGGCGGCGTTTGATCTGAAGAGCGGTGATGTCGTGTGGATCGTTGAGGATGCCTGGGGCGCGAGTTACGCGTCTCCCATTCCTGCCAAGCTCCACGGGCAGACGAAAGTGCTCATCTACGCCGGCGGCGAGAGTGATCCGGCCACCGGCGGCCTGATGTGCATCGATCCGGCGAGCGGCAAGCTGCATTCGAAGTTCGCCTGGCGTGATGATGAATACATCCAGGCCATCGGCACCTCACCCGTGGTCATTCCCGAGAAAAACCGCGCCTTCATCACCACCGCGTATCCGAAGGGCCGCCCCATCGGCGGCGTGATGGTCGAGTACGATGCCGAATTTCAGCCAAAGGAGGTATGGCAGTCCAAAAAACTCGCCGTGCATTGGATGAACCCGATTTTTCACGAGGGCCATCTCTACGCCATCGACGGCGAGACCGAGCCAAAGTCCCGACTCGTCTGCGTGAACGCCGACACTGGAGCCGAAGTGTGGGAGCAAAAGATCGAATGGGACGACGCCGAGTTCAGCAAGCAGACCGGCCGCGCCAATCCCACCCGCCTCAGCATCCTGCGTGCGAGTTTGATGAAGGTCGATGGTGCCTTCCTCTGCCTCGGCGAGATCGGCTCCCTCCACTGGCTCGACCTCAGCCCCGCCGGAGCCAAAGTCGTCGCCCAAGCGCAGCCCTTTTACGCCCTCAACACCTGGAGCCTGCCCGCGCTGAGCCACGGCCTGCTTTATGTCCGCCAGCAGCAGAAGGATCTGATGCAGAAGACGGGAGAGAGGGTGATCTGTTTGGATTTGAGAGGGGAGTGAATACAATGCGCTTCGTATTCCTTCTATTCTTCCTGCTAGGGTTAACAGCTTGCCAGTTCATTGAGGCTCAGACAGGAAATGATAGTGCTCGCTTAGCCGAAGCACGGGCAATCACTTCGTCGCTGCCCGACATAACTGAGATCTGGAAACTGACTCAATCGGTTCACGAGAAAAGTTATTCGGTCGCAGAACGCAAAAGCAACAGTGAGAAACTTGAATCATACAGAGCGACCTTCCGACGGTTGCATTCGCTGATCAAACGCGGTGATCAGATGTCCGACTTTCCGGGCTTGCTGGCTCTGGGCGGGATCAGATGGCGGAAGAGCACGCAAATGTATGAACTCCACTGCGGTGTTTACGATGAGCCTATTTACACTCCCTCGACACCTCCATGGTATTCTCGTGCATGGGTGCGATTTGATTCAAACGGCAGAATTCGCGAAATAAAACCGCACGGCGAGAATTGGTGATCTCGACTGAGGTGCTCTGCCACATGCAAGTCATTGATGAAATCGACCAGTCTCTTGTGAGGACGCTCAGGACTTCACCGGAACGAGGCGATCCTGGGTGCGAACGATTCTGTTGCCGAGTTCCTTTTCACGCTGGCGCAGGTAATCACCGATCTTCTTCTGATCGTGACCGAAGTCGGAGGTGATCTTGCGGCGGATGTCGCGCAGCCATTCGAGGCCATCGTCGTGCGCTTGGGGTGGTGGCTTGGTGTTCATGCAGGTCTCGACGAAGGTAAGTTTAAGCTACGCCCCGACTTTGGAAAGTCGAGTCACGAGTGATGTGCCGAAGGCGGGACGCCACGATCCGTTGTCAATTCGAAAGCTGCCCCCTTTGGCCGTTTCAGCAGATACAGACGCAGCTACGACCGCAACCACGGCGCATCTCGATGAAAGAGCGGTGTGCCGCTGGGGTTATACTTTTACCCCCCTCATGTTTTTTGTTTTTGATCTGTCTCGTGGTGCCCGGAATGTGGTGCTGGCCTGCGCAGCGGCTTTTTCGGCCGCGGCGGCGGAGCATCCTGGTGCGGTGATTTACAAGAAGCTGTGCGCTGAGTGCCACGGTGACCACGGGCAGGGCGTGGAGGATGAATATGACGAACCGCTGACCGGCGAGAAGGCGGTGGAGGCGCTGGCGAAGTACATCGACCGCACGATGCCGGAGGATGATCCGGACAAATGCAGCGCGGAGGAGGCGAAGCAGGTCGCGGCTTACATTCATGAAGCGTTTTATTCCCCAGCGGCCCAAGCGCGACTGAATCCGCCGCAGAAGGAGCTCAGCAGACTCACCATTGAACAATTCCGCACGTCGGTGATGGATTTGATCGGGCGCTTTCGGATGGGACCTGGTTTTGATCGGCCCATTGGCTCTGAAGTGGGCCTGAAGGCTGTGTATCGCGGTGTGGAGCTGCCAAAACCAGGCGAGAAGGCAGTGGACACGACACCGAAGAACGGCATCAAGGCGAAGCGCCCGAACAAGACGATCGAGCGCGTGGAGCCGATGGTGGCCTTTCACTGGGGTGTGGACAGTCCGGATAAGGCGGTGCTGGAAGCTGAGCAGTTTCAGAATCGCTTCGAAGGCAGTGTCTATGCGGGCGAGACCGGGGTGTATGAGTTCGCGGTGAAATCGGAGAATGGTTTCCGGCTTTGGATCAATGATGACGATGAGGGCGACGCCTTGATCGATGGCTGGGTGAGCGCCGGGCCACAGGTGCGTGAGGACAAGAAAAGCATCTTCCTCGTCGGTGGCAGGGCGTATCGGCTGGTGCTGGAGCACTTTAAGTTCAAAGAGAAGTCCGCGTCCATCGAGCTGTGGTGGAAGCCACCGCATGGCGTGAAGGAACTGATGCCTGCACATGTACTGCGCACGGATCGCCCGCGCGAGTTGATGATCGTGAATACGGAATTCCCGCCGGATGATAGCAGTGGCGGCTATCCGCGTGGCACGACGATCTCGAAGGCTTGGGATCAAGCCGTAACGGATGCGGCGATCTCGACGGCGGAGCATGTGGTGGAGTATCTTGACGAATTGGCAGGCACCAAAGTGGGTGCGGCGGATCGTGGCGAGAAGCTGAAGAATTTTGCGCTCGCCTTTGTCGAATCGGCCTTCCGCAGGCCCTTGAGTGATGAACAAAAGGCTTTGTATGTCGAAGCGCAGTTCAAAGTGGCCAAGTCCGCAGAAACGGCCGTGAAGCGTGTGGTGCTTTTCACACTGAAGTCGCCAGAGTTTCTTTATCCGAACCTGAGTGGTGGTGAGAAGCCAGATGACTTCGGTGTGGCCTCCAGACTGGCAATGGCCCTGTGGGACTCCATTCCTGACAAGAAGCTTTCACAGGCTGCTGCGTCCGGGAAACTCAAAACGCCCGATCAAATCCGTGCAGAGGCGCAGCGCATGATCACTGACCCGCGCACGAAGGCCAAGCTCCACGGCTTCTTCCACCACTGGCTGGAACTCGAGCGCGCTGAGGGCTCGACGAAGGACCCGAAAATCTTCCCGGACTTCACACCCGAGATGCTGGCTGATTTGCGTGAGTCGCTGCTGCAGTTCATCGATCAAGTCGTGTGGAGCGAGAAGTCCGACTACCGCGAGCTGCTACAGGCCGACTACCTGCTCATGAACGAGCGACTTGGCCAATTTTACGGTCATCCAGTGACGGGTGATGACTTTCAGCGAGTGGGCTTTGATCCCAAGCAGCGTGCGGGAGTCATCACGCATCCGTATCTGCTCGCAGCGCTTGCTTACACGAAGCAGTCGTCGCCGATTCATCGCGGTGTCTTCCTCACGCGCAACATTGTCGGCATGTCGCTCAAGCCACCGATGAAGGCCGTGGTCTTTGAAGATAGCCATTTCAATCCGAAGCTCACGATGCGCGAAAAGATCACCGAGCTGACCCGCAGCGGTGCCTGCATGTCCTGCCATAGTATGATCAATCCGCTCGGCTTCAGCCTGGAGAACTTCGACGCCGTAGGCCGCTGGCGCACGAAGGACAACAACAAGCCCGTGAATGCTGTGAGCGAGTTTTCCAATCACGAAGGCACGCTGGTCCGCCTCGCCGGTCCGCGTGACATCGTGAACTATGTCACCGCCAATCCGAGTGGCCACCGTGCTTTCATCCGGCACCTGTTTCATCACACGCTGAAGCAAGAGCCCTCCGCGTTTGGTGCTCAAACGCTCGACATACTTCAACGCAGCTTCGCAGCCAACAACTGCCACATCCAGAAGCTGCTCATCGACATCGCCCTGGTCGCCGCGATGGATGGAAATGCCACCAGACCGTAAACACTGCATTCTCTCATGAAACACCTCCACCGCCGCCAATTCCTCCGCGACCTCGGCATCTCCGCCGGAGCGCTGCCATTCCTCACAGGACTGCCGAGCCTAACCGGCGCGCCAGCACCGCAGAAGCGCCAGCGACTGATCATCATGTTCTCGCCCAACGGCACGCTGCCGAATGAATTCTGGCCGGACCAGGAAGGTGCCAATTTCAGCTTCAAGTCGATCTTGAAGCCACTGGAGGCCTACAAAGACCGCATGCTGGTCCTGCATGGCATCGCCAACAAAGTGAAGGGCGATGGCGACAGCCACATGCGTGGCATGAGCTGTCTTTTGACGTGTGATGAACTGCTCAAAGGCAACATCATGGGCGGCGGCGGCAATCCAGCCGGCTGGGCGAGCAACATCTCGATCGATCAAGAGATCAAAAACTTCCTCCAAAGCCGTGCGGAGACGAAAACGCGCTTTGGATCACTGGAGTTCGGCGTGGCGGTGCCAGATCGGGCTGATCCTTGGACACGCATGAGTTATGCTGGCGGCAATCAACCCATCGCACCGATTGATGACCCGCATCAGGTGCTGAAGAAGGTCTATGGCAAGATGAAGGACAAGGACAGCCTCGTGAGCATCCTGGATGACGTGCGCAACGATTTGAAGCGCGTTTCGTCAAAGCTCAGCGCACGAGACAAGGCGCTACTCGACCAGCACATGACACTCGTGCGCGGCCTGGAGCAGGATCTGGCTGAAGCAGATAAGCAGGGCAAGCTGTCACACCCCGTGCCGCAAGTGGACCCGAGCATCGAGCTGGTGAACGACAACACGCCTCAGATCAGCCGCATTCAAATCGATCTGCTGGTCAATTCACTCGCCAACGACATGGCACGCGTGGCCACGTTGCAATACATGCGCAGCGTCGGCATGGCGCAGATGCGCTGGCTTGGTGTTGAAGAAGGCCACCACAGCCTCTCGCATGATCCTGATGACAAAAAAGAGAGCTACGAGAAGCTCATGAAGATCAACACCTGGTTTGCGGGTGAGTTTGCTTATCTGGCCAAGAGGTTGAGCGAAACTCCTGAAGCAACTGGCGAGGGCAGCATGCTGGACAACACACTGCTCGTGTGGACCAACGAGCTCGGCAAAGGCAACAGCCACACACTCGACAACATCCCCTACGTCATGGTCGGCGGCGGCTTTGGCTTCAAGATGGGCCGTAGTCTCAAGTTCGACAAAGCTGCACACAACCGCCTCTGGGTGAGTGTGGCCCATGCGATGGGGCACACGGGCTTGAAGACGTTTGGCAAGACAGAGCTTTGTGATGGCGGGGCTTTAAGCCTTGCGTGACCCGCTGAAAATGAAGCTTGCTTTCGTGGCGGCAATTTCAGATCATCGCATGCCATGGAAATCACAACCGCCGCCAGAGCCCTGCTGGAGCACAAGGGCAAAGATGTCTGGACCATT
The DNA here is from genome assembly GCA_031411715.1 of Verrucomicrobiaceae bacterium. GTDB lineage: Bacteria > Verrucomicrobiota > Verrucomicrobiia > Verrucomicrobiales > Verrucomicrobiaceae > Prosthecobacter. Next base: position 11,224 of record JANOBP010000250.1, read on the forward strand.
TCTCCGGATGCCACGGTCTTTGAGGCCATCCAGATGATGTCTGACAAAAACGTCGGCGCGTTGCCTGTGGTGAAATCCTCCAAGCTGGTCGGAATCATTTCGGAACGCGACTACATGAGCAAGGTGATGCTCAAAGGCCGATCATCAAAAGAAACGCTGGTGCATGACATCATGACGCGTGAGGTCGTGACAGTCTCTCCAACCCAAAGCGTTTCCGAATGCATGAGCATCATCACGGAGCACCGCGTGCGCCATCTGCCCGTCGTCGATGGCGATCAACTCCTTGGCATCGTCTCGATTGGCGATCTGGTTCGCTGGATCATCGCCACCCAGCGCACGACGATCGAGCAGTTGGAGAAATACATTGTCGGCGGTTATCCGGGCTAAGCGATGGTGCAGATTGAGGGGTGATTTTTCCGCCTTGACCAAAGCACTCGCACTCATGCATGCTGCGACCATCTAACTTCGGATGAATCTCCGCGAACAGCTACGCAATCTACTGCCTGAAATCCTCCCAGATGATCCGGCCGACTCCATCAAAGGCACCGAGCTTATACGCCTCGTCCGCCTGCGGCTCGGTGATGACTACAGTGATGCCACGCTGCGCTATCACTTCTCCATCCTGAGCTATGATCCCACTTCGCCCATCGCGAAGGTCGATCAGGGCCAAGGCTATTATCAGCGGCAGAAAAAACTCGCCGCTAGCAATGGCACGGTGCGCCAGGGCTTCTTCGACGACATGGGTGAGAGTGATCAGTCCTGGTCACGTTACCTCCGCCTCGTCGCCATTTATGAACGCCTTTGTCTGCTGCGCTCGCGCTATCCATTCCTTCTCAATCGCAACAGCAGCGGTGCGCCCAGCATGGAAGGTGAGTGGGATGTGCCCGACCTCGTCGTCGCGGAGTGGGATCTCGACCCGAATGCTGAAGACGGTGTGCGTTTTGATCAGAGCATGCTCAACCTTCGGCGTCATCTTGGTGGCCCAGAGGTCAGCCTCACCGGTGTGCAGCTTAAGCTCGGCCTTAACCTCGAAAACTTTAGCGCCGACTTCTTCCAGGCATTGAGCGCCACTCGCTGGACTTTGCAGAGCGAGATCGTCATCGCCGAATCTCTCAATGACGAAGCACTCGTCGATTCATTGCGCAGCCTTGGCCATCAGTTCGGCGTTGGCATCAGCACTCTCGGCATTCAACTCGCTCAGCTTGATGAGCTTCCCTCTGCCAAAGAAATCCGCGCCATGAGCGCAGGTGAGTTCGAGCACGTGCATAACCGTCTCCACATCCAAAAAATCACCGTCGCCAATCCACGCCACGGCATTGACTGGCAAGCGCTCTCCGCCCTGCGGAAAAAGCATGAGCCCGTGGCCGAGATGGTACGCTGGCTATCGGACTGTCTGGAGAAGCGCCAGCCGGAATGGGCAAGCGGAGTGATTCGGTAAGACAATTGAAAGTGCCTAGCCGGTGAATTGCGAGATCGCCTGCCACAAGCCGGTCACACTCAGTGCACTGATCATCCAATAGAGGGCCTCCATGACGGGTTGCTTCATAAATGGCATGAAGGCACCGTGGGAAAGTTGCTGGATCTCATCGACGATCTTCTTTTTGAACGGGTTATCCACGAGCGGCGAATACTGAGTGTTCATCGCCTGAAGGGCATTTTTCCGCAGACGCTGCGCACCTGCGTGAATGCGGTATGCGGCGGTAATAACGAGCACAACCATCAATAAATACATCACACCGAGGTGCAGAGGCCAGCGCCAGGCATCAAAGAAATTCAGTCGCGATAGAAGCAGAAGTGACAGCACATAAAAGGGCAGTGCCGTGAGCTTACCGATATCACGAGTCCAGTCGGCGATGAGTTTGAGATCGACGTAGTCACAGACGTGCTTGCGCATGGAGGCCTCAGGCTGGTGCTGGATCAGTTGCGCGTTTGACCACTCACTGGTGCCGCGGGCAAACCAGTCGATGAAGATTCGATTGAGCCAAAGCGCATCGAAAATGAGCACGCTAAGCCAGATGAAGAGCAGCGAGGCCAAAGTCTCCACATTCATGAACAGCACCCGTGTCCACTCACCGCGGACAGGCATATTTGGGCTGGGATAAATTTGAGAAAGCCATTCCATGGCCAGGAGCATCAGCAGCGCGACAAAACCTGAGCGCAGCAGCCGGTAACTCATTTTGCCGCTGTTGCGGAAGGCCTGCCACAGCTTCTCGATTTTGAGCACTGGCGCTTCTTCTGCCTCCATGTTTGGCTTTGCTGGCCCAACAGCTTTTTGCACGATATCCGCCTTTTCCCAATTCAGGAACATGCAGGACACCCAGTGCTTGAAGCGCTCGAAGCCTTTCCGCTGAGGTAAATTGGCATTCAGCGTGGCGAAATAGTCGTGCCGTAGCCGATCCTCGCCCTTCCAAAGCATCGCCAGTGTTTCAGCGATGAGTTTCACACACAGTAAACCAGCAAATACCTGGAGCATGAAGCACGGCCAGGCACCCACGCCGTGCGTGAAGGTGAAACTTTCTCCGCCCGAGCCCTGCTTCAAAAAACAAGCATAGGCCACCAGTGGAGCAACCAGAATCATGAGTGCCGTCCAGACTGGGTTTACCACAATGGCATGTAGCGATTTCTTGGCCCACTTTGGCAGAATCAGCCGCCCTGTGGCCCGCCACCCACACAGCATAGCCGAAATACCCGACCCACTTTTGTTTTTGGCCGCCAGTTCCGGCATATGGCTAACCACCAGCGAGACAGCAATGCCTGCAATGGCTAGCGCGATGATGCCCAGGCCTGCCCACCATCGTTTTGGCTCAGTCCAAAAACCTTCCTCTTTCGTCGCATCTGGATGCAGTCGCTGGTCGGCCAATATCTGATCCTTGAACGGCAGGGACACATCCACAGGGTGCTCTCGCCCGATCTCAAACAAGCGTACGCTGTCAATGCGATCTTGTGTGGTAGCACCCTTCAATTGAACCTGCTCTAGCAGCGTCTCTCGCGTCTTGCCCTCGAGCAAAAGGGCGAGTGTGCCGGTATAGACAGAAGTCTGGTAACTGTCTCGAAATGGCGGTTTGCCTGCCTGCCAGCGGTCTGCCAGACGCAGGCCAAAGGGGGAGGCCACAAGCAGGTTTTTCGTCGTGCGGAGTTCTTCGCGGTCCCACAGCCACGCATCGAGTCCATTGGTAAAAAACTGCGCGTCCTGCAACTGAGGCCTTAGCGCACGAAAGACCAGCAGCTTGTCATAAGGATCACCACCAAGCACACCAACGGCCACCACACCGGGCATGTTCTCGCGCTTGCGCGCTTCATCCAGTTCCGCGAGTTGTTGTGCCAGGCGCCGTAGTGCATCCATTTGGTTAATGCCGCGCGGTTCCTCACCAGGCATGCGGTCACCTTTGCCATCGGACTTCTTTTCCACCTGTGCTTCAATGCCGGAACTAAAACGTCCATCCAGACCACGTGGGAAGTTGATCCAGTGCCAGCGACTGTCGGCATGATTCCAAATTTGGCCCACTCCTCCAGTCGGTGTTGATGCCATTAAGCCCGCCGGCAACTCACGGCCATAACCAGTATCAAATTCAGATACCAAAACGACATCTCCATGTTGTGGATCACCGGAGTGTTCTTCCGGAAAGACAACGCCTCGTCGCTGCAGATCCTGTACCAAGGCCCCGGCTACATAATCATCCGACAATGGCACACGCGTAAATAAATCCTGAGACACCACACTCTCCTTGGTCGCACGCCCACTCAGAGCACTATTCATTAGTTTTTGTATCCGATTCTCCAATGTCTTGACATCGCCAGACTTCGTTTCGCGAAGCAAGGTCTTGGCAGATGCCGTGGCATAAGGTGAAACCATATGTAATTCACCCAACCAAGCACCCTCCGCCTCATTGGTGCTTGATTGACGCGCCTCTTCCTCTCGTAGCATCCGCATCAACCCACCAGTGTCGTTTGGGCCGAGAATCGACACGCGCAACTTATCAAATGAGATGTCTGCTGTGGTCGCATGCTCCTTTGGTCGCGGGTAACCAGCCAGCATAGAGTTCAATATGGCACGCAGGAAATAGAGTGGTTTCCCAGACTGCTTTTTCACATTGAGATACTGAGTGTCCAGCCACAAAACGCACACACCGCGATCTCGAGGCTTGCTCGGTGTATTCGCATTAGCATGAATGCCAGAAATCGAACTCGTACTCACGAACCACTCAAATGGCACATCCAAAGTCTCCTCTCCCAGTTGCCATGGACTCGCATAATTCTCTGCCCAATTCTTACCGCCGAGATCCTTCAAGCGGCAGCACTCCATTAAACGCGAATCCTCGGGGACAAAGCCCGCTGAAGCCAGCGCAGACACGATGGCTAGCCGCTGCCGCTGCCGCTGTTCACGCGCTGGCATATCCAAACCAGGTCTTAGCATCGCACACAGGATCTGTACACGCTTCTGGTCTTCTCCTAGGTCATCCAAGCGGTCGCGCAGCTCCAAGAAAAAGCCCCAATGACTGTGCGCTTTCACTTCCTTTGATGGATCAAACCCTGACTTGAATGAATCCACCACTGTCATGGCTTTCATCGCTCCCAGCGGGTCTTCCACATGGGATGCGGCGAATTTATGATCGTCACCAAAAGCCGATGCAGCTGGTGGCCGCTCCACGTCACGCCGCGAGTTTAATGGCTGAAATTGAAGCAGGAGTGTGCTGCTCAGCAGCGTCATGATCGCCAGCATCTGCTGGGGCGAGACGGAACTGAAAAAAGAGACTTTGTTGTCGTCAGCCATAATGCGTTCTCCAAGGAAAACGCAGCCATGCTAAGCAGTCGGACGAGGTCTGGCTATCAAATTATGCACCCACCAGCATGCGCGCCGGATTTTCGATGCAGTCCTTTACGCGGATGAGGAATGACACGGCTTCCTTGCCATCGACCACTCGGTGGTCATAGCTCAGTGCCAGATACATCATCGGGCGGATCACGACTTGGCCATCCACGGCCACCGGACGTTGCTGGATGGTGTGCATGCCGAGGATCGCGCTCTGAGGCGGATTGATGATGGGCGTGCTCAGCAGGGAGCCATAGACGCCTCCATTGGAAATGGTGAACACACCACCCGTGAGGTCACTGACCTGGATTTTGCCATCCTTGGCCTTCGCTGCATAACCGAGGATGTCTTTCTCCAGTTCCGCAAAGCTCTGCTGGTCCGCATCCCGCAGCACCGGCACGATCAAACCACGCTCCGTGCCCACCGCGACGCCGATGTCGTAAAAATGCTGCTGCACGATCTCATCTCCTTCCACCCGCACATTGACCTGCGGCACAGCTTTGAGCGCCTCAACCACGGCCTTGATGAAAAAGCTCATGAAGCCGAGCTTCACACCATTTTTTGCCACAAAGCTGTCCTGCAACTTTGAGCGCAGTGCCATGACGTTACTCATGTCACACTCATTGAAGGTCGTTAAAATCGCCGCGCTCCGTTGCGCGCTCACCAGTTGCTCGGCAATCTTTTTGCGCAGTGGCGACATCTTTTTGCGCGTTACACGCCCTTCAGCTACCTTTGGACTGCTGATCTCCGCTTTCGGAGCAGCCACGGGGGCAGGCTCCGGCTTCGGCACCGCTTTGACTTCAGGGACATTGCTTGGCTTTGGCTCGGGGGCAGGCGCAGGGGCCTTGGAGGCCGGCGCGGCGGGTGCAGTCACGGATTCGTCGATATGGCCTACCACCGCACCCACGACCACATCTTCACCAGCTTGAATGCTGATGTGCAGCGCTCCAGTAGCCTCTGCGGTGACCTCAGCAGCGACTTTGTCAGTCTCCAACGTGAGCAGGATGTCACCAGTTTTCACCTGTGCACCCTCTTGGAAGTGCCATTTGGCGATTTGACCTCCGGCGACTGATTCACCGAGTGCGGGGATTTTGATATCTTGGGGCATGCTGAGTGTTCTCTTGGGCCAAAATCAGCGATCCTGCAAGCTCGGCGTTGGTCAGATGGAACGATCCACCTTGGAGGTGCCCTCTGGCCTCACCTCCAGCCGCTATGAATCATCTGATTCATCTTGGAACCAATGACGTGCTGAGGATGGCCGCTTTGGTTGTGGCGTCGGCGAGTTGGTCAAGGCGAGGCCGGTCCGTGAGTTTTTTGCCGTGCTCGTCCTGGACGTAGATGGTGTCGATGGCGGCACCTTTTTCAGTGTTGATGCGGGCGTGGGTGATGCTGAGGCCAAGGCGACCGACAGCCATGAAGATGTCGTAGAGGAGACCGAGGCGGTCGAGCACTTGGAGTTCGAGGACGGTGCTGTCGGGTGAGATGGCGTTGTTGAGGTAAACGCGCTGCGGCAATTCGGCACCGATTTCGTCCGGGATGGCGGTGGCGCTGCGTTTCTCGGCGATGTCGGCACTGAAGTCGAAGTTTTGACTGACGAATGCGGCGCGCACAGCAGTCTCGACACGCTGGCGGGCCACTTTGGAGCTGATGGCGGCGAAGTTGGTGTTGCAGACGCGGAAGATGTCGAGAACGAGCTTGTCAGCGCGCTGGAAGAAGTCGGCGCTGAGGATGTTGATGCTCTGCGCGGCGAGCGCGCCGGCGACGCGGGCGAGGAGGAGATGGCGGTCCCAGCAGACCACGATCAGGTCACTGTAGCCCTGCTCTGGATGGTCCACCCATTGCATGATTGGCAGTAGGCCAACGTCAGCCTCTGCATCGGTGAGGCGGACGAAGAATTCACGGAACTGGCGGATGTGAGCAACGATGTCGTCGGCCTCGCGGAAGTTGAAGTAAGACCGTGGCATGTGGCGGAAGTGCGCGTCGACCTCCGCTTGGAAGCTGCTGCCTAGCTTTTTCAAAACAGCGGCGCGCAAGTCCTCCAGCGGGGCGTGGAGGCTCTGCATGAAGTCCGCCGGGGCATTCATGAAGCGCAGCGTATTATGGTAGAGCTGGCGGATGGAGGCCTCCTTGTATCCGGACCAGCTCTTGTCGCTGGTGCCTTTGGAGTCCGCGTAGGTCATGATCAGCAGTGTGTCGAGATTCTCACGCGTGCGGACGATGGCGGCAAAGTCCTCGATGACTTGTGGGTCATCGAGGCTCTTGGTGGTCGCTGTGCGGTACATCAGCAAATGATTATCCACCAGGAAGAGAAGAAGCTGGCGGCGGTCACCTTTGATCTGCAATCGACGGGCCACAGCGGCGGCGAGAGTGGTGCTTTCGTCGCTGTGGGTCTTTTTATTGGCCGCGCGCCCGGCATCATGCAGCAGGAGTGCGAGGTAGAGGATGACGGGCTGCTGGAGGTCGTGGAAGAGCTGATGGTAAAGCTCGGCGCCTTTGACTGGCGGATCGCTGAGGCTGTCGAGAATGTCGATGGTGCGCAGCGTGTGCTCGTCGGCGGTGTAGAGGTGGAAAAACTCGTGTTGGACGAGGTTTGTCAATGCACCAAACTCGGGCATCCAATGACCGAGAAAGCCGACGCGGTGCATCTGCCGCAGGACGCGTGCGACATCGCCTTTTTTAGTGAGGATGGTCTCGAAGGTCTCACGATTGACCTTGTTGTAACGAAAACTGGCATCAATGAGACGGAAGTTATCCTGAATGAGCTGGTAGAGGTCTGGATTGAGCCGCAGATGCCGCTGCTGTGTGTGCAGGAACATGCGCATGAGCCGTGTGGGGTCCTCTTTGAAGATGGATTTGTCCTCAGCGTCGAGGCGCTCGTGCTTGCGGATGAAACCGTCGAAGCGCTCTTGCTGCTTCTGGCTCTTGCTGCGGGCTAGGAAGCCACGCAGGCCACCCTTGGTCACGGCGCTTTCCAACTGCTGTAGATGAAAGCGGTCCATGATCTGACTACTGCGCTGGAGGATGTCACGAGCGGCGGTGTAATAGTCATGCATGAGCGCCTCGATGCGGCGGAGGATGCGCTTATGACGGTAGCCGAGATGAGTAGCGATCTGACCCTGAAGACGAAGCGTGAGCACGTCCTGAGCACGACGCTCCGAGTAGTGCATTTCGTTGCGCACACGGAGAATAAAGCCATAGGCGTGCTCAATCTCGCGCCAGCCAGCTTTGGAGATGAACTCGCCTGCGACGAGTTCCTTGGGATTGAGCGTGCCGAGCTTGGCGTAGCTCATCCAGATGAGGTTTTGATAATCACGCAGCCCTCCGCAGCCGTTTTTGACATGCGGCTCCTGCACGAAGGGTGTGTTCTCGTATTTGGAGTGACGATGCGTGAGATCCAGCTGCCGCTGGCGGAGAAACTCGGCCTCATGACCGTTCATGCAGTCCTTGTCGAAACGTGAGCGGAATTCTTCGAAGGCCTGTTTTTGTCCGGTAAGGAAGCGTGCTTCCATGAGTGCCGTTTTGGTCTCCATGCTCTCATTCGCAAGCACGAGGCACTCACCGACGCTGCGGGACCCGTGACCGACCTTTAAGTTCATGTCATAAAGGAAGAGCAGGAAGTCGCTAATGAGCTTAGCCACCGCAACCGAGACCTGGCCGCTATTGCCAGGGAACATGAAAGTGAGATCCACATCGCTACCAGGGCTCATTACTCGGCGTCCGTAGCCGCCGTGGGCCACGACACTGATGTTGAGCTTGGCACGCAAAGCAGGCTCCAAGGTGGATATGCACTCATCCCAGAGAATGCGTATGAGGTAATCGATGACGTCGGAACGCATGCGACAGATTTCCGCACCGTCCAGGCCACCGCGATGACGCTGCTTGATGCGTTGGTCTTTGACTTTGAGGAAGCGCTTCGCCCGCCGCAGTGTGTCTACGCGGCCGCGAGGCAATATATCTTCTGCAGGGAAGAATTTTAGCGCGCTATTATGCAGGTGCTTGAGATACTCGCGTTCCGTCATCTCAAAGAGCCTCAGTAAGTGATGAGTGAGTGCACCGGGCCTGAGTTGGCAACCTTTTCACGACCACCGAGGAAACCTAGCTCGATAAAAAAGGTGCTGCCGAGCACTTTGCCCCCAGCCTGCTCGATGAGATGCAGCGCAGCACCCGCCGTGCCTCCAGTAGCGAGTAGGTCGTCCGCCAGCAGCACCGTTTCGCCTGGCGAGATGGCATCCAGATGCATTTCGACGGAATTGGTACCGTATTCCAGTGCATAGTCGATACCGCGTGTCTGCCAGGGAAGTTTGCCCTTTTTTCGCACGGGAATGAAGCCTGCATTCAGCCGCGCAGCGATGAGCGCACCAAAGATGAAACCGCGTGCGTCGATGCCGACAACCTTGTCCACCTTGGTAATGCCGGTGATGTCGATCATGCCATCAATGGTCTGCGCCAGCAGCTTGGGGCAGGCCAGGACGGGAGTGATGTCTTTGAAGAGGATGCCGGGATTGGGAAAGTCCGGCACGTCGCGGATGGTGCTACGGATGCGGTCGAGAATGTCAGGAGCCATGGCGACCGATCATGGAGGAGATGCGTGGATGCGCAAGTGTCATGCTCCGCCAAGGCGTCTCCGAGCCAAGCGCTGCTTCATGTGAACTACCGTGACAACGGTAAAGCGGTCCTCCTAAACCTGGTAAATGATGCGGTAGGATGCTGAGTGAACTTCCCTCAAACCAGACTTCGGATATGCACCGGATGCCCCGCTCATAGGATGTGAAGCGACGTACACCACACGCAGGATGATCTGTTTGATTTGCAAACCAGCGTGGCGCTCGGAATCGCGGGCAATGTAGGCATGAATACCGTCCAGATCCTGCTCTGCCTGCGCTGACCAGAGAATGCTCACGGAATCAGGCCAAATTTTTCACAAATGGCCGCATGTGTTTTCACACGCCCTGCCTGGATGTCTGCCAGACCGCTGTCGATCTTCTGCCTGACGTAGATTTCATACATTAGGTCTTCCCAGGATGCTGTTGGTGACAAGGCGCGCACCAGCTTGGCTGCTTGGGCTTTGATTCCGGCTTGAGGTGATCTGGTCGAAGGCATGGACAGATTAGAGCACGGCTGCGCAAGGCTGACAAGCAGGCGAAACGCCTTCACTCTTGCAGAAGTGTCCTGTGCTCGCGAGTATCCCAACCCAATTTCATGACCCTCCCCCAACAATTGCTTCTAGCGGCCACTCTCACGTTTGTGGGCGCTGTGGTGCAGGCGTTGATGGCACTAAAGGCGGGGGCTTGGCGGCAGGGACGGACTCAACTGGTGCTGATGGCGTTGGGTTTCGCGCTGCAGACGGGATTCATCTATGTGCGTGGTCAGGAGGTGGGGCAGTGTCCGATGAAGAGTGTTTCGGACATTTTGGTGTTCATCGCGTGGAGCATCGTGCTGTTGTATTTTTTGGTTGGATCGACGTTTCGGTTGTCGCTGCTAGGAGTCTTCACCTCACCACTGGTGAGTGGGATGCAAATCATGGCCTTGGTAGGCGGATTCGCGCCTTACAAGCCGAAGGGTGAGATCAATGCGCTGGTGGAACTGCATGCAGCTGTAGCACTGATCGCGTATGCGGCCTTTGCTTTGGCGTGCATCACGGGTGTCATGTATTTGGTGCAGGAGCGGATGCTGAAGCGTCACCAAATCGGTGGGCTGTTTTATCAATTGCCGCCGATTCAGGGCTTGGCGTTGGCGATTCAGCGACTTGTCCGCCTCGGTCTGATTTTGCTGAGTGTGGCCCTGGGGATTGCTTTTGCGCTTAACACACCCGTTTCGAATCCAAAGATCGTTTTTTCGTGGGTGGTGTGGGCCTTATATGCGTTGATCACGGTGCTGATGTGGCGGCATTTTACTTCTCCACGACGCACGGCGTGGCTGGCGGTTATTGGCTTCATCTTGCCGTTCATTTCATTGTGGATCGTGACGCATGCCTGAGTCGACTGAAAAGAGTAGCGGCCTCGTCTGTGTGGGCCTGAATTACCGCACCACACCTGTGGAGGTGCGAGAGCGGCTTGCCTTTGCCGAGGGGCAAGTGCCAGTGGCGGTGCAGCAGGTGCGCGGGCTGCCAGGCTTCGAAGAAAGCGTGGTGTTGAGCACCTGCAACCGCGTGGAGCTGTATGCAGCACACACGTTGCCGAGCGGTGACCATGGGCATGCTTTGCTGCGTGAGTATTTGGTGTCAAACTTCAAGCTGGACCCGGAGCATGCCGAGGCGATGGTGCTGTATAATCTGGACCGCGCGGAAGCAGCCCGGCATTTATTCCGTGTCGTAAGCGGTCTGGACTCAATGGTCCTGGGCGAGACGGAAATCTTTGGTCAAGTGAAGGCAGCCTACAAAGTGGCGCTGGAAACCGGCACAACGGGCCGCGCTTTGAACAAACTCTTCCAGCAAGCCTTCACCGTGGGCAAAAAGGTGCGCAACGATACGACGATCCAACGCGGATCGACGAGTGTGGGCAGTGTAGCCGTGGATCTCGCGGAAAAAGTCCACGATCTCAAGAATTGCCGAGTGATGCTGGTGGGAGCGGGGGAGATGAGCCGCACGTGTGCTCAGAGCCTGCTCTCACGCGGGGCGAAGAGCATCATTGTGTCGAATCGCAGCTACGATAAGGCCGTGGAGCTTGCCACGGAGATGAAGGGCACAGCAATGAAGTTCGATGAATGGGAACACGCGCTGCATGAGGTGGATGTGATCATCAGCAGCACCAGCGCACCACATTTTGTGATCAAACCGGAGCAGATCGAGCAAGTGATGCGCAAGCGCCGCTGGGAGCCGTTGCTGATCATCGACATCGCGGTGCCGCGCGATGTGGACCCGGCGGTCAATGAGCTGGAAGGCGTGTATCTTTACGACATCGACGCCTTGCAGGCGATCGCGGACGATGGCCGGCGTGAGCGTGAGAGGCAGCTCGTTTCGTGCGAGCAGATCATCGAGGCTCAGTTGGAGAAGTATGGGTTTGTGAAGGCGTGATGGTGCGTGAAGCCGCGCTTGCCGATTTAGTCTGCGCGGTGCATCCTAGCGGCATGTCAGCCGTTTTGGAACCGCCCAAGAGTGCATCGGACGAAGTGCCGATGTTTCCACCGTGGCTGGATCTTCCGCCGAACTATCTGGTGCAGGACTGGATGCAATGGCAGCGCGGCAAGATCGTGGCGGAACGCATGAAGCAAAATCCCGACCTCCTGCAATTCGCCAAGCAGCGTTTGCTGGCGAAGCGGGACAGATTGTTTGGTGCCCAGATCGAATGGCTCGAGTTGCTTGATCAAATGAACCTAGAAGAGGTTTGCGCGATTCTAGAAACGCCTGATGACGAGGGGCAGCGTTTGAGGTCATCTTCCCCGTTTCACGGCAACCCTTTCATCACTCCCGAAGAAAACGAAGATGTACGGCAAAGAGCTTACCTTGGAGGATCTTGAGAAGCTGGGACGCAAACTGAAATGGTGTGTGCCAGCACTGACGGATGCCTATGTCATCGGCTCCGGTGCTGTTTCGGCGATGCACCCGGAGTTACCTGGCGCGCTTCGGTTGTCCGTCGATTTCGACTTTGTGCCGCAAAACCTGCCGATTTTGTACTTCGACAGCATGTTGGTGGACCGCTTCATCGGAGCGGAGAGCGAGTATCGTGATGCTGAGCTGATCTATGCAGACTACGCCACGCCGGACACGGTGAGATGCACACCGCCTGGATGGCGGGAGCGCGTGCACAAGGTAATCCTCGGCGAGGGACTCACACTGCATTGCCTCGACGCACACGATGTGGCCTACAACAAGCTCTACGCGGGCAGGCCGAAGGACATTGTGTGGATTCGTGGGCTGCTCAAGACAGGCATCATCACCTGGGCGCGGCTGGAGGAGTTGCACGCGTCCAATCCGCTGGCGGCGGCAGATCGGCAGAAGGTGGATACGAGCATCTGGAAGGTGCGCGCGGAGGCGTGATCAGCAGTGATGCGCGCCACGTGTATTCACATACAACGAGTAGAGGCTCTGTGAGGCGGTGATGAAGAGACGGTTCCGTTTTGGACCGCCGAAGCAGAGGTTGCTCGCTGTTTCCGGCATCTTGATGAAGCCAACGATCGTGCCTTCAGGATTGAAGACGTGTACGCCGTCGTAGCCGTCGCCGATCCAGCCAGCGCTGGCCCAAAGATTGCCCTCCACATCGCAGCGGATGCCGTCGGAGTTGCCTTTGGCCTTGGGGTCCGCGAGCTGGCCTTTGTTGGTGGCAAAAACCTTACCATTCTTCGCTTTAGCCCCGTCCACGTCATAAACGCGGATGTTTTTCGGTGCGCCGGTATCGACGACGTAGAGCTTCTTGTAGTCGGGAGAGAAGCAGAGGCCATTGGGCTTTTCGAGATCCTCGGTGATCTTGGTGATCTGGCCGCTCGGGTCGATGCGATACACGGATTCTTTGAGTAGAAGCTCTCCTTTATTGCCCTCGTAGTCCATCATGCTGCCATAGCCGGGATCGGTGAACCAAATCGAGCCATCTGGATGTACAGCGCCGTCGTTGGGAGCGTTGAAAATTTTGCCTTCAAACTTTTCGGCCAGAACGGTAATCTTGCCGTCGAGTTCGTAGCGAACGACGCGCCGCGTGCCGTGCTCGAAGCTGATCTGGCGGCCCTGGTGGTCGAAGGTGTTGCCGTTGCTGTTGTTGGCATTGTTGCGCATGACAGAGACATGACCGTCTTCTGGGAGGTAGCGCATTTGAGCGTTGTTGGGGATGTCGCTGAATACGAGGTAGTTGCCGCTGCCGTTCCAAGCAGGTCCTTCTGCCCAAAGCATGCCGGTATGTAATCTGCGGATGGGCGCGTTCCCTTGGACGAGTTTTTCGAAGGCGGGATCGAGTGTGATGACATCTGGATCTGGATAGCGCTCGGGAGTTTGTCCTGACCAGTCGCGTGAAAGTGCTGCGGTGGTGGAGGCGGCAAGAGTCGTGATGAATGTGCGGCGGGAGGTCATGGCGTGATATTTGTAGCGGTTTGATACGAGGTTTGGCAAGAAAATTGGCCGTTGATTGAGCGAAGTGTCAGAATCGTGGTTATATTAAGCGTGAACATTTCACTTGCTGCTCGTTCTGAGTTACGCACTGAACAAGAAACCCTCAATGAATCCCGAGCCGACACAACCAACCATGACTTTTGACGTGCCATCGCCGAAGGGGTGGGTCGTATGGGTGCGTAACAAGTTCTTGGCAGGGTTGGCGCTGGCAGTACCGTTGATTGTCACGTTTTGGATTCTACAGTTCGTGTACAATTTGCTGCACGGCTGGAGTGAAGGCCTGCTGGGCTACGTGGCAGAGCTTCTGAAGGAGATCGCCGGACATGAGGTGATCAATTTGGATGACCCTGTGGTGATGCGGATCACGGCGTTCGTGGGATTCATGATTCCACTGATCGTGGTGCTCGGACTGGGTCTGATGGCGACGAATGTGATCGGAGTGCGGATCGTCGCAGCGGTGGATAAGCTTCTGCTGCGTATTCCATTCATCGCGATCATCTATAAAACGCTCAAGCAGGTGATCGACGCATGCCGCGGCCTCGGTGGCGGTGGTGGGCGTCAAAATCTGAAGCGCGTGGTTTATGTGGATTATCCAATCACAGGTGCACGACTGCTGGGCTTTGCGACGGGGCAGTTTTGTGATGCCAACAGCGGTAAGGCGATGACGACGGTTGTTATTCCCACCGTGCCAAGCCCGCTAACCAGTATCCTACTCGTCGTGGACTCAGACAAAGTGACGGATGCACCCATCACGCTTGAGGAAGCCATGAAACTCATCCTTTCCGGTGGACTGGTGGCTCCTCAATCGAACATTCCGCCGCTGAATAAGCGCTTAGTAGCTCCAACAATAGCTGCACCTTTTAAAGTGCCGGAGCCAGAGCAGGCACTGCCGATTGGGCTTCCGCGCGCTGAGGACTTTGATTCGGGTGACACGGAAATATTGTCTCAGGCCATGCACGGAGAACCGCGCACACGCCGGTGGCTACCGTGGAAGAAAAAGTAATGGTTTGGCTGCTCCCAGGTGTGCTGGCGCTGCTGGCTGTGAATGCGCAGTTTAAAGCCCCCGCGCGTTGGCGTTGGCGATTGCGTTTACTCACTCTGGAATTCGGCCATTGGCTGGCTGTGGTTTGTCTATGCCTAGCACCGTGGTGTTGGTGGGTCTTGGGACTGGTGCCAGTGTTTTTGCTTCCAGCTCTGCAAGCAGCGAACATCGCCAAGAAACGCGGGCTGGTCTTTTCATGGCTTCGACTTTGGTTTCCGCGTCGAAAAGGCAGAACGGTGCGAGTCGAACGGCGATGTTTTTGGAGAGAAGGCGAAGATCAGCTCGATGCGGTGATCTACTCTCCGCCAGGTGATGGACGCTCGCGAACCTGTGTCGTGGCGCTGCATACCGGCGGCTGGGACAGCGGTGATGCGGGTGAGTTTGTGTCCGCGAATCGCGAAATCGCAGCCAGTTCCGATGTCGTGGTCTGCTCCATTGGTTATCGACTGGCACCGAAACATTGCTGGCCAACTCAGCGTGAGGACCTGCAGCGGGGAGTTGCTTGGGTGCGCTCAAACTCGAACGAATTGGGCATCGATGCGGAGAAGATCGTCCTATTGGGACGCTCGGCTGGCGCACAGATTGCTGCGGCGTGTGCCTTTGGGCTGCCTGAGTTGCGAATGGCTGGCTGCATCGCTGTTTATGGGCCGCCTGACATGTTTTTTGCCCGGAAGTGGTCGTATCCAGATGACATTCTGAAATCGCTCAAACTGGTGCAGCAATACATGGGCGGTGACCCAGAGGCACTATCGGAGGCTTACCGCACAGCGTCAGCAACGGAGTTCATCAGCGAACAAAGTCCGCGCACGCTGCTGATTCACGGTGGGAGTGACTCCATGGTGTGGGTGGAGCATAGCAGGCGAATGAGCAAGCTGATGAGCGGCATCACACCTTGTGAGTACCTGGAGCTGCCATGGGGCGATCACGGCTGTGATTTCTTTCCGACTAGTCCAGGCGGACAATTGTCACTCCTCGCCATTCGGGACTTCTTGCGAAGCACGAAATGAATCACTTCCGCACCACCCAGATGTTGCGGTAACGCACGGGAGTGCCGTGGTTCTGCAAATAGATCGGGCCGGGAGTGTTTTCTTCTTTCTTCGGTGCCGAGGTGGTGGAGTCGGGCAGTTCTTGATCCTGATGAATGACGACGTCGTTATGCTTGACCGTAATCTTTGCCTTGGCGGTTTTCTTGCCCGTATCGTCGTATTTGGCAGCGGTGAACTCGACATCGTAGGTCTGCCAAGTGAGCGGCGGCAGGCACATGTTTACCTTGGGTGATGCAATTCGGTAAAGTCCGCCACATTCATTGTCTTTGCCGTCGAGAGCGAAACTGTCGAGCATCTGGACCTCGTAGCGGCCCTGAAGGTAAAGACCACTGTTGCCTCGGCCTTGGCCACGGGCAGCGGGCATGTACGGGAGCATGAATTCAACGTGGACCGTGCAGTCGGAGAAGGTGTCTTCACTGGTGATGCCTTCCATGAGTGCCCCACTTGCTTCATCAATGCGCGAATTCGGGAAACGGTTCACGCCTTTGCCGTCAAAGAGCACCACCGCGTTTTCCGGCGCTGGTTTGCCCATGGTGGGTGATGCGCGTGTGGCGCGGTTCAGTTCCATGATGCGAACGCCTTCCGCATTGTGGACGAGAATGCTGGCTCCATTGGCTTCCGCCTTGATGGAGCCATCCTTGGCGGTGAAACGAGCTGATTTTTCACCTTCCGCACGCAATCCGGGTGTTCTCGTGATTTTCTCGCGATCACCATCCCAACCGGCTCCCGGAAGACCTCCTGGATAACTGACGGCTTCAAACTTGCCACCGCCTTGCGCCCAGATTTGCACGCCGAAAGTTTTGTCTTCGAGCGTGCCGGTGTATTCACCCTGAATCGCGAAGTCCTCGTCTGCCTGCGCAGGATCCGTGTAAGCCTTCGGCGGTGGTGGCTTGGGCGCGGCGGGCTGTTGGGCGTTTAGCTGGCTGGCTAGTAGAAGGAGTGTGAGGAGGAGGCGCATGTGAGAAGGATGGGTAGCCCATGAATACGCCGAACTCGCTCACAAATTCCGGGAATCCTACCGCACCTCCGCACCGCAGCCCACTACGCGCGCAACGCGATGATGAGTTCATCCATCTTGTCGAGCAATGCCTGCATCTGGGACTGATTGTAGCTGCTGTCCACGCTTTGGCCCAGGCTCGTTTGTAGTCCGGGCTTTAACCTAAAACCGGCAATGAGATAGCCGCAAAAAGTCACAAAAAAGAGTTTCTCCGTGCTCACCTTGAATGCGTGCTAATGGATCATTCCCAGCTTCTATTTTTGCGGCTTCTGCGTTTTTTTGCGGCCATCCATCCCCGCTTTCAGGTTTAGCCGGGACTACCGCGCCGCAGCGGCTTTTAGGATGGCTGCCATGCCTTTTGGCACTCCTGCCGCGTCTTTTCCGGGTGCTGCTGCGTCTTTTTGGGGTACTGCAGCGGCTTCTTCGACCCCTGCAGCAGCTTTTAGCACCACTTCTATGCCTTTTTTTGATGCTGCAACGCCTTCTTACTACGTGTAATGACAGTATTGAGCCAAAAAGCCGCCGCTGCACCGCAAAAAGCCGTCGTCGCCCGCCCAAAAGCCGCTGCATCGAAGGCGGCAGCCCATCCGGTCCATTGCCCCGCCGCAGACCCATTAGCCCGACGCCCCTCCCAGCGGCGCGGAGATCCAGCGAGCCGTAGGATAGAGGAAACAGAGAGGAGCGCGGATGGACTTTCTCAATAAACCTCCCGGCACAACGCCGGAGGCGATAACTCGGTTTTAAGGACCCGCCGTCGCCATAACCAGAAAATCTCATTTATTTTCTACGGCCCAGCTGGCGGGTGAGATGAAGAATTGGCACGACAATCTGGCGGAATCAAAATCCTTGCTGTTCGTGAACGCAGCCGGTTTATTTCAACTCAACCCTGTTCATCCACCAAAAACGGTGGACGAATCAGATTCGCCCACAAATTATTGTGGCTTAACGTTCGCCCAAGCTTGAGAGCGCCTCTTTCTACTTTCTATGACGAGCACGACCAAAGTCTCACTGATTCGGGTCCTCATCCCAATTCTCAGACTGCTGCCTTTTTACGGGGGACTTTATGCCGTGATGATGTGGGAGTATGTTGCAGATGAACCGCCACTACAGAAGCAGTTCTATGCGAGGCTTGTGATGGTTCTTTGGGGAGTTCTCGCATTGACGCCTTTTATCATTCTGAGACTTCGCCCTGTCTTCCATCTCTACTGCATTCTGATTGTTTGCTGTATCGCGTTCGTGTTCTACGACACATTCATGCCGTTCCGATACGTTGCTCCCGGCTACCAAGGTCCGATTCGTGATAATGGCGTTTCCGAGTCATCTGCCAGTTCGGGTGACCATGTTGACTTTTGGGTTTCCTATCCTCCTTCCGTTGATGCAGAGGACATATTCAAGGCCGCCGTTTACGTTGCCCCACTTGTGCTAGCCTACGTTTATCGTAGGCACTTCAGGTCGTGGGCATCCTCTTCATCGCATTCTACCGAGCCGTGATTACACTCCATCAAACCATGGGCCAACCAAGGGCAACATTAACGGACGCAGGCAACGGCTCGGATGGCATCTGTCGTCATCGACGCTTCCCGCTCGCCGTCGCCTGATCCGAAACGTTCGGCAAAGAATATGAAGAACTTCACCGTCGCACTGTTGGTGATCAATCTTGCAGTGTTCTCCTGGCTGATTGTTGGCGCTAGGACGGAGCTTCCCCCTTGGCAGGAGGCATTTGATGATGCGAGGACTGCGATCAACGACATCGAGCAGAAAGACAAGACATCTGCGCTTGAGAAAGCTGTTTCGCAGAGTCGTTTTAAGACTGCGGAGGGTTGGTCGAGAATCACGATTGATGAGTATCGACGATCCGATGGCTCTCTTGTTGTCCTGACGATTCTCAATATTATTGGACTCTCGATCATTGCCCTCAAGAATCGAAGAGAGTCCGAACAAGTCGTCGAATCCGACGTCGATAAGCCGCCACTTTGAATTCAATCTTCCATCTCACCGCGGATGGACTCATAATACCTTAAACCGTCCTGCGCTTGCGTTTGATGCCGAGGTGGGCGGTGGCGCGTTGGATGGCGGCCATGGCGGCGGCGACTTCTTCCTGGTGTTCGCCAGGCTTGAGTTCGGCGAGGGCTTTTTTGGCGCGCTCGATGGCTTCTTCGGCGGCTTTTTCGTCGATCTTGTCGGCGTCGAGGGCCACGTCGGTGAGGATGCGGGTGACGGAGCCGGTGACTTCGACCAAACCTTCGCCGACGGCCATTTCGGTGACTTTTCCGCCTTTGGTAATGCGCAGCTCACCAGGGAGCAGCGTGGTCACGAGGTTGGAGTGAGCCGGGAGGACGCCCATCTCTCCTTCGTAACCCGGAAGCACGACGGAATCGACCTCATCGGAAAAGATGCGGGCTTCTGGAGTGACGATTTCGAGTTTGAGGGGCATCGGAATTTATGATTTGTGATTTACGATTTATGATTTGGCCGAGAAGCGAGTCATGACTTTGAAATCATAAATCAAGAATCGTAAATCATAAATGGTGGCGCAACAGCCTAGGCCTTCTTCACGCTGTCGATGCCGCCCTTCATGTAGAAGTTGGCTTCGGGCACGTCGTCGTGTTTGCCGTCGAGGATTTCGGCGAAGCCGCGGATGGTGTCTTTGACGGAGACGTATTCGCCTTTGGTGCCGGTGAAGATTTCGGCGACGGTGAAGGGCTGGGAGAGGAAGCGCTGGAGCTTACGAGCGCGGAAGACGGTGAGCTTGTCGTCGTCGCTGAGTTCGTCCATGCCGAGAATGGAGATGATGTCCTGAAGGTCTTTGTAGCGCTGAAGGACGCGCTGG
>JANOBP010000251.1:0-2906 GCA_031411715.1 Verrucomicrobiaceae bacterium
CGAGCCGCAGTTGCTTTTAGGAGATGCCTTTGACCGCATGCGGATGGATCCAGAGGTGAAGGAATTCCGCCGCCGCCTGATTATGGGCTTTAGCGTGGCAGCTTTCGTGATCGTATTGGTACTGGTCTTTCATTACTTCAGTGGCGCACCTCGCGAAGCAAAAATTATTGCAAAGTCACCTGTAGAAGTCCCAGTCTTCATACCGCCAGAGCCTGAACAGGATCCGGTAGCAGCAGGAAGTCTGATCTTTAAACCCCCTGGCAAGGAGGACTTCCAGAAGGCAACGACTATTACAGCCGATGCTTCTCCGCGCAGCTCAGCTCCTTTGAGCATGGATGCATCTCTCTCAGTCGAGGTGCTGCGAAAGTTCCTCGCAGCACCCACATGGAAAGAACGTCTGCAGTGGGTGCGCCCCACTTCAAATGTCGCCGCTATGATGGAGGGATATTACAGAAAACATGCAGACGGCCCAGTAGTGTTTGAGAGCATCGTTGAAGCGCCAACTGTCACCAATGGCTTCTATGAACACACCGTTGTGCTTCAGGGTGGGGGCAAAAGACCAGCATTCGTCGAAAAAAGCGCCAGAGGCCACCGCGTGGACTGGATTTCCTTTGTTGGTGCCGGCGAGATGTCCTGGTCAGAATTTAAGTATGAAAAGCCCACCAGCCCAATTCTGATGCGCGTGATGGTCACCAATGGTTTTTACTATGAGCATCAGTTTGGCAGTCCAAAGGTGCTAAAGTGCCTTGAATTGCGCACCATTTCTGAGCCAGGAGCCGAGGTGATCTATGGCTACCTTGAAAAGGCAAGCGCGATGACTCGGCAGATTGAATATTGGCTCGGACAAAACAAAGAAGCCGCCATTCCGCTGACTTTGCGCCTCAAATACCCGACCAACGCCCCATCCGACAGACAAGTTTGGGTAACTGAGATCGTGCGGCAGGGGTGGTTGCCTGAGTAGGCCCTATCAACCCAATGAAAATCTTCCGAAAGAATTCTTGATGAAAATGAAAGACGAAAGACCTTCTGTCGTAGCTTAGCGGTCAATTTAGACCCCAAAAACAACAATACACGCTATGAAAATGCACCCCAACTGCCAAGGAAACCACCTTGATCTCAGAGTCGGCACCAGTCGCCGCGACTTCCTCTACGTCGGCATGCTCGGCGGCCTCGGACTCTCCTTACCAGAGTTGATGCGCCTCCAGGCTGAGCCAGTGATGCCAGCAGTCGAGAGCTTCAAGCCCATCGCTGATGCAGTCATTCACATCTATCTTCCTGGTGGTATGGCTCAGCATGAGTCTTGGGATCCAAAACCCTTTGCCGCGCCAGAATACCGGGGCCCGTTCACTCCGATCAAGACTTCAATCCCCGGTGAATACGTCGGCGAGAAGTTTCAGAACATCGCCAAGATCATGGACAAGCTCACCGTCATCCGCAGCATGACCCACGGTGAAGCTGCACATGAGCGTGGCACACACAACATGTTCACTGGCTACCGTCCTAGCCCAGCCATCAAGTTCCCCAGCTTCGGCTCCATCATCTCCCATGAGCAGGGTAGCCGCAATAACCTGCCACCATACGTGGTTGTCCCCAACATGGTCGCACCTGAGCAGGGCACCGGCTACATGAGCAGCGCCTTCGGTCCCTTCGCCCTCGGCAGTGATCCAGCAGACAAAGGCTTTACTGTCCGCGATCTCCTCACACCAAAAGATATCGACGAGAAGCGTTTTGATCGCCGCCGTAACCTTCTAGGTGCCGTGGACGAGCACTTCAAGGCGGCTGAGAAATCTGACGCCATCAGTTCCATGGATAGCTTCTATCAAGCAGCCTATGGCCTGATCAGCAGCCAAAAAGCCCGCGAAGCCTTCGACCTCACCAAAGAGAGCGACAAGCTGCGCGACGAATACGGCCGCAACACTGCCGGTCAGCGTTTCCTCCTTGCCCGCCGTCTCGTTGAGTCCGGTGTGCGCATGGTTTCCGTCAACTACGGCGGCTGGGATCACCACTCCAACATCAAGGGCGCCTTCGACGGCCAAGCTCCAAACTTCGACCAGGCCTTCGCTCGCTTGATCACCGATCTCTCTGAGCGCGGCATGCTCAAGCGCACGCTTGTCATGGTCAGTTCCGAGTTCGGACGCACGCCAAAGATCAACGGCACCAATGGTCGTGACCACTGGCCGCGCGTCTTCTCCGTCGCCATGGCAGGCGGTGGCATGAAGGAAGGCTACATCCACGGTGCTTCTGACGCCCTTGGCGGTGAGCCTGATCGCGACGCCGTCGGCCCAGAAGATCTCGCTAAGACCATGTATCGCCTCCTCGGCATCAACTCCGAGAAGCGCATCATGTCCGGCGGTAACCGCCCCATCGACATCGTCAATGGTGGCCGCATCCTCACCGAAGCACTCGCCTAAGCCAGAGCGTTATTTGTTACCCAAAGAAGCCCGGACAGCAATGTCTGGGCTTTTTGTTGTCGCATTACAACAGACCTAAATGGCAGATGATGAAGGAACTTTAAGTGTAAACTTGCTGCCAGTTCCCATCGAACTTTCGACTTCCAAAGTAGCTCCATGAGCATCGGCAATGGCTCTGCAGATCGAGAGGCCTAATCCAGCACCGCCAGTACTCCGATTGCGAGACTCATCTGCGCGGAAAAAGCGCTCGAAAATCTGGGGAAGATGCTCAGCAGCAATGCCACAACCGTTATCATTAATAGCAAAGATGGAGTGATTTGCATCGACTGAGGTGCATAACGTAATACGCCCGCCATCAGGCGTGTGGTCCAAAGCATTACTGAGGAGGTTGAGCATGATTTGGGATAGGCGAAGGGCATCGCCAGTGCACGGGGCTGGCGAAAGATCGAGTTCGAGGGCGATCTGGCGCTCTTCGGCGAGCGGTTGAAGTGGTGC
>JANOBP010000252.1:0-2406 GCA_031411715.1 Verrucomicrobiaceae bacterium
CGCTATCACTTCGGCGGCGTGGAGATCTTGAGCGAGGCCATCGCGCTCATCTGCCTCATCCTTGGCTCTTCATTACTCACCGCAGCCGTTGTCGCCTTCTCTTCTCAGCGCTCCATCGTGCTGCGCATCTTTTTGGGCCTCTCCTTGCTCTTCGGAGCCTTCCCGCTTGGCTTTTTCGTCGTCGCTCTCGCCGTGGAGAAAAATTTTGGCGACAGCATGTTCCGTGAGTTGTTTCTCCTCCCCGGTTGGCAGGAGACCGCCATCATCATGGGCATTGTTGTACTCGTTATCTACGGCACCTGGCTCTTTCTCGCCCTCGGCAGTTCCCGCATCGCACCGCCATCGGAAAATCACAGCACGCGCAAGCGCCTCATCTACTTAGCCTTCACCGTCATCAATGCCGCCATCGGCTGGTTCATCTGTTTAGCCGTCGATAAAGACGCGGTGTTCTGGTGCCTCGTCCCCGGCACGATTCTCACCATCTTTGCTGGCATCGATCTCATGACGGAAGAAATGCCGCACTTTCCGACTGTCATGATGCCCTTTGTCGAAAAACGCTCACTGCGCGCCTTTGCCAGCTTGCTCAGCCCAGGTTGGGCCAGTGGCGTGCTGTGCTACTCACTGCTAGCGGTCATCACCTGGTCGATGGCCATCGCCTATGCCACCCAATATACCTCCAGCATTGAAGAGGGGCTCAGCATCTTCTCACTCTTCCTCACCGCCGCCGTCGTCCCCGTCTGCATCCGCATCAACAAAACCAACCCCTTTGCCAACTGGTGGGCCGTTCAGTGGGCTCTCATTGCCGCAGGCATTCTTCTTTCCATTTTCACCAGTGTCATGAGGGCATCAGGTCTCGGCGTGATCGGCATCTTCATCCCGACCACCGCCTTCTTCGGAGCTATGTCCTCCCACTACAGCTCACACGACGAAATGTTCGTCGCCGCAGCCATCATCGGCTTCTTCTGGCTCCTCGCCGCCTGCGTTTACGCCGTCTCCACTCACAGCGACACCTACCGCCAACTCCTCGCCGAAGCCACGCTCCTCCACCAAACCGAAAAGCACGCTCAGCAACCACTGAACACTGAACACTGAGCACTTTCCTAACCCGTGCCGACACTCCTCCAAGACGCCCAATCCCTCCGCTCCCTCCACGCTCGCGCGCGCAATTGGGCCAGCGTCATGCGTCTGCCCTTCCGCCAGCAGCGTTGGCGTGGTCAAAGCGGCGAGCAGATGGGCAACGGCACTGGTAGCAGTCTCGATTTCCAGGATCACCGCGCCTATTTCCCTGGCGACGATCCACGTCAGATCAACTGGCAGGCCTACGCCCGCACAGGCAACTACAGCATGAAGCTCTACCGCGAGGAAGTGCGCCCGCTCGTCGATCTCATCCTCGACGTCTCCGCCTCCATGTTCGCCTTTCCTGCCAAAGAGCAGCGTGCGCTCGAACTCTTCGCCTACGTCACTGAGGCATCCCTGCAAAGCGGTGCCACGCTCCGCACCTTCATCATTCGCGGGCAATCGCATCGCCATATCGAAACCGATGCCATTCTCGCAGCGGGCTGGCCTCAGGAGCTCGAAACCCTTCCCGCTGACGACTCTGCGCCCGCGCTCCACCACATCCCCACGCGCACGGGTGCCATGCGCATCTTCATCAGCGATCTTCTCTTTCCCGCTGACCCAGATCCACTCCTCGCACCACTCAGCACGCGCAATGGTCGCGGCATCGTCTTCGCCCCCTTCACCAGCGCCGAGTCAGATCCGCATTGGGAAGGCAACTACGACTTCATCGACGCCGAAACCACCACCCCGCACGAGCACCGCATCGATGCTGACCTTTTGCGCCGCTACAACGAGGCCTACCGCCGCCACTTCACGCTCTGGAAAGCCGCCGCGCAAAAACACGCCATCCCTCTCGCACGCATCTCCTCCGACCACGACTTCCAGCAGGCCCTTCAAACCGAAGCCTTGCCCGCTGGAGCCGTCGAGATGTGATCGATAACTCCGCCCATGACTCCGAGGCAGACATTGTCCACCGATGCCCTTCGCGAGCTCTTCGACATGCTGCCTGACGTGCAGGCATGGATCAAAGATGCCAAACGCCGCTACCTTTGGGTCAATCGCACCTTTCTGCTGAACTATGGCATGCATGGCCTGACGGAGGTTCTCGGTAAAACCGATGACGATCTCTCTCCCGCGCACCTCGCCACTCATTTTCGTGAAGGGGACGAGGCCGTGCTCGCCGGGCAGACGGTGCAGGGCCGACTCGAACTCGTGGGCCGTTTTGATCACACCGCGTCTTGGTGCTTCACCACCAAGCGGCCCGTGCGCGATGCCAAAAACCGAATCATTGGGACCGCAGGCATCACGCGGGCTCTCGATGCCACGCAGATTGATCAGCGTGATGAC
>JANOBP010000253.1:0-5079 GCA_031411715.1 Verrucomicrobiaceae bacterium
ATGCGATGCCGAGCCTGGTCATTGGTTCACAAAAAAACCCGACTCCGTGTTGGAGCCGGGTTTGAGTTGAATAAGATGACTATTCGTCGGCTTTGATGGCCTTAAATGTAAAGGCGGCGATACCAGCACCGGCGATGCAGAAGACCCAGTAGGCCCAAAGTTGAGAGCCTTTGAGGATGTTGAGCGCGACAGCGCCTGTAGCGACAGCTGGATTGAAAGCGGCACCCGAAATGCCACCGACGGCAAAGGCACCAACGGTGACGGTAAGGCCGATGGCGGCACCGTAGAAGCTATTGTTGGCGTTGGCCTTGGTCGTGGCAACATTGAGCACGACCCAGGCTAGCGCGAAGGTGCCGATGATTTCAGCGACGATGAGCTTGTTGAGCACAAACTCAGCCGGTTTATCCATCCCATGACCTTGCAGCCATTTGACGGTCAATGCAGCGAGCACAGCACCAACAACCTGGAAGAGAATGTAAGGCACCACATCCTTGGTGTCGCATTTACCACGCAGCCAGACGGCGACTGTGACAGCGGGATTGAAGTGAGCACCAGAAAGGTGGCCTCCAGCATAAATCATCACCGCGAGGGCCAGACCGATGCCGATAGGAGCAAGTGGGTTCCCGTTGATCACATTGTGACCGACGGCATAAACAAGGAAGAAGGTTCCGATGAGTTCAGTGATGTATTTTTTCATAGAGAGGGGTGCATTAAACCGGCTTATGCGGGATATTGGCAAGGAATAATCTGCAAATATCAGTGGGAGCGGCTGGGTTCCTTTGCCATCACGGTCACGATGAGGATGAAGAAACACATGACGATGGAGAACAACGGGAACTGCAGGGCCGGCGGTAGGCTATAAACGAGTGCGAGTGCAGGAATCCAGACCAGCCAGTTGGTGATGAGTACTGTCGGCAAGGTGCGCGTCCAAAAGTCACGATTGAGAGAGGCGCGCAAGTATGACCATGGACCGCCTTGATCAATCCAGCGTAATGCGATGAGATAAGTCGGCACAAACCAGAGCGGGCTCATGATGAACTGATCAAAGGCAACTTTTTTGATCAGGGTAGCTGCGTCATTGCCGCTGCCGAACAACCAAGATTGGAAATGGTAAAACAAATCAATCTCCATGCCGCGATAGCCCCAAAACAGCATCAACAAGACCAGTCGCTGGAGTCGCCGATGATCCGGTAGCGTGCCCATGACGGCCTGCACGCCAAACGGCATCACCACCGCCGCGAAGATCGTCGAGGCGAGAGAGAAGGCGTATGACCAATGCAGTTTAAACTCGCCAATCGACTCCCACACATTGGCGACTGCAGGCACATAATAGTAGCTGGTCACCAGCGCAGCGACGAGGACGTTCAGCATCACGCACGGCACGCGATTTTGCCGAAACACCAACGCGATGGTTGCTAAAATGCCTGGTGCTGATGGAGTTGCAGACATGTCGCTTCAAATGCCTGCTTGTCCGCGCAGAAGCTCAGAGGAGGCTGGTTGTAGGGGGATGCGCTTCATTCTTTTCCCTTAGCCTTCAGGTATGATGAGTCAATGCCTTTGCCAGCTTGCCACAGCGCACACCCCGTCCATTCATGCGAGCATGACCGCTGACACTTTTCATGACCTCCTCACCAACGGTGCCGCCGTGAATCTCACGGCGCGTGCCAAATTCCGCCTCACGGGCACTGACCGTGTGCGCTATCTCAATGGCCAGGTGACCAATGATGTGCGCCGCGCGGATGATCAAAACACACTTTACGCCTGTGTGACGGACGTGAAGGGGCGCATCGCGGCGGATGTTTTCATTCATGCAAAAGACGCGCTGTTTCTAGACGCCGAACCGGGATTGCGTGAGGCGCTGGGCATGAGACTCGAGCGCTACATCGTGGCGGATGATGTGGAACTGACGGACGTGACGGAAGAATGGCAGCTCTGGCATCTTTTTGGCCACGCCGCTGTTGGTGGGCTGAAATCGACTCGTTTCGGCATCGACGGCATGGATCTATGGCTACCAGCGGGCGAGCCGTTTGCTCCGCCGTGTCCTGTATTGAGTGAGTATGAGGCGGAAACACTGCGCATTGTCCAAAAAGTGCCACGCTGGCCTCATGAGTTGAATGCGGAGACGTTTCCGCCGGAAGCCTGGATCCAGGAGCGTGCGATGGATTTTGCCAAAGGCTGCTACATCGGCCAGGAAGTGCTTTCACGCATCAAAACGACCGGCAAGATGCCGCGTGAACTCATTTCATTCGAGACAGAGGTCGCGGTGAATGTGGGTGATGAACTGTGGCATGAAAAAGCCGTCGGTAAGGTCACCAGCATCACGAAACACCCGGTCAGTGGACTCAACACGGGACTGGCCATGGTAAGGCAAGGGACCGCGAAGAACGGCCTGCGCGTTGGTGGTAGCGAAGGGCCGCTGCTCATCGGAGGATAGGCCTCCGGCCTGTCCATGGATCGAGGCTTCCAGCCTTCTTCTTCCGATCCAAGGCGGGACGCCTCATGCCGCTGACAGCCGGGACGGCTATCCTCCAGAATCACTTCACCGGCCGCAGATCAAAGCACACGAGCTTGTCCTTCTGCCGCACGATGAAGCGGCCATTCGCAATGGCGGGTGAGGAGCAGCCCATCGCATCGGTTTTGGCGCGCGCGAGCTGCTGGTAGGCGGTGTTGGTTGCCTTCACCATGCGGACATGCGTGCCGTTGTTTTCATAGACGAGCAGTTTGCCGTCCGCCAGCAGCGGGGAGGTGATGGTGCTGTTGATTTCATTCACGACCCACTTCACCGCGCCCGTCTGGATGTCGATGCACTGATGCTTCTCGCCGCAGCAGTGATACACATTGCCCTCATGAATGATGGGGCTGCCGGTGTAGCGGCGAGTAACCCAGAAATGTGACCAAGCGGTCTTCGGCGTGCCATCCGCCTGCATCTTGTAGGCACGCAGCCCCACACCTTCCGTGCCGCTGTAAAGCACCAACCAGTCGCCACTGCTCACGGGTGTGCTTTGACTGCCGCCTTCGGCCTTCCACTTGAGCGCGCCGGTTTCAGGATCGAGTCCGTAAAGCGCGTTGTTGCCATTGATGACGACCACAGGCTTGCTGTTCGTCGGTGCCCACCAGGTTGGGCTGCCCGTGTTGCCTTTCGCCTCTTTTTGCTCCCACAGCAGCTTGCCATCTGTTTTTGAAAACGCGCAGCCTACTCCGGCGGCCATGTAAACGCGGTCACCCATCACGAGCGGCGATGCGGCAGGGCCTTTCGTGGACAGCGGCGTGCTCCACACGAGCTTGCCATCGGCTTCATTCACGCAGAGCAGCTCCGTGCTGCATGCGGCATACACTTTGCCATCCACCACGGCGCAGGTGCTGGAGGACTGGCGTCCGCTCGGCTTGCCGGGCTTGGTGTATTTCCACACCTGTTTCCCCGTGGCCAGATCGAGGCACAAAATCACGTCCTGAGCCACCTTCACCGTGTTGGGCACCACGGCGATCATCTTCTCCTTCACATCCGGTGGGAAGCCCTCGTCATCGAGCCACTTGGTGAAGGCTGCGGCATTTTCAAATGGCTTCCCTTGGCGATTCGACATCTTTTCCAACCACTCGAGAGCGATGGCGCTTTTGCCTGCCTTAAAGCGACTGGCGACCCATGTGCCGATGTTGATCTCCTCTTTCTCGGTGAGGTTGTCTTTGCGCCATTGCATCACCCATTCGTCAAATTTCGCGCCACGCAGACTCGGCAGGTTCATGCGCGTCTCCTCCAGCTTCTTTGCCAGTTCCGGCGTGGTGCCACGATGGTTCAGCGTCTGCATGACCTCCGTATCAATCTCGCGTGTCTCAGACTCCACACGCTCATGCCACACCACACTCAGAAAGACGCGCTCACCGCTCACCACCGGGCTGCCGTGGCCACCATATTCGTTGCTGGGGATGAACTCGCTCTCCCATACCTTTTTTAGTCCCTCAGCTGGAAATGTCTCCGAGATCGGTGTCGTGTCTTGTGACACACCATTGCGATCCGGCCCACGCCATTGATTCCAATCGCCCGCGATGAGCGTGGAGGTGACAAAACAAGCGGCGGTAAGAAGAAGCGGGGAATTCATGCGCAGATCTCAACGACGATGATGCACAGCAAGTTTCACCGAGAAAAATGCCTGCGTTGCGGCAAAGCTGGGCCAAAGATGTCGTTCTTCTCGCCCCGCATGAAATCCACCCTGCTCTCCCTTTTCATTACCACCAGCGCCATGGCGCAACTTGCTGATCAAGCCACTCCGGTCTCGGCTATCAAGATGGCCAAAGGCTTCAAAGCGGAGCTTCTTTACTCCGTGCCGAAGGCTGACCAGGGCTCGTGGGTCTCCATGACGCAGGATGACAAGGGCCGCCTCATCACCAGTGACCAATACGGCGCGCTCTACCGCATCACGCCAGGTGCCAGTGCTGCTGACACGAAGATCGAGAAGCTCAGCATCGACTTCGGTCACTGCCAGGGCCTGCTTTACCATGCCGGAGCACTCTATGGCGTGGTCAATGACGAGGTCTATCAAGGCCGCGGCCTCTACCGCTGCAAGGACACCAATGGTGACGATCAATTCGACACGGTGGAGCTTCTGCGCGGCTTCCCCGGCAAATCTGGCGAGCACGGACCGCATGGCGTCATCGCTTCACCCGACGGCAAGAGTTTGTACATCCAATGCGGCAATCAATTGGAGGAACCGTCCAGTGAAAGCAGCCGCGTGCCACGCAATTGGGCCGAGGACCAGCTTTTCCCGATGATCCTCGGACGCGGCTTCATGCGCGATAAACTCGCCCCAGGCGGCTGGCTTGTGAAAACGGATCTCGATGGCAAAAAGTTTGAACTCATCACCATCGGCACTCGCAACACCTACGACATCGCCATCATCCGCCAGGGAGACATCTTCGGCTTCGATGCCGACATGGAGTGGGACACTGGCATGCCGTGGTATCGCCCCACACGCGTGTGCTTCATGCAAAGCGGCGGCGAGTTCGGCTGGCGCACGTGCAGCAAGAAATGGCCTGTGCGCTGGGAAGACAGTCTCCCACCCGTCGTGGACATTGGCCCAGGCTCAC
>JANOBP010000254.1:0-7006 GCA_031411715.1 Verrucomicrobiaceae bacterium
TTGCCGCGAGCAACCTTGGATGGCTGATAGAGAGCGCCTTCGATGCGGTCGCCCGCGATCTGGTAGGCGATTTCGAGCAGCTCATCTTTGACGAGCATGAGAGGAACTTCGCGCTTGTCCTTGCCAGCGAGCTTGGCCAGCTCGACCTGGGCGGCCACGAGGGGCTGCACCTGGGTTTGAGCAAAGTGAAGGGCTTTGACGAAATCGGCTTCAGGCAGCTCATTGGCCGCACCTTCGATCATGATGACGTCCGTGGCATTGCCGACATAGACGAGGTCGAGGTCGCTGTCGAGACGCTGAGTCTGTGTCGGATTGGCGACGAACTCACCATTGATGCGACCCACGCGCACAGCACCGATAGGGCCTGCGAAGGGGATGTCAGAAACGCAGAGAGCGGCGGATGCGCCGTTCATCGCGAGGATGTCAGGATCGTTTTCGCCATCCGCGCTGAGGAGCAGGGCGACGATCTGGGTGTCATAGAGGTAGCCTTTCGGGAAGAGCGGGCGCAGTGGGCGGTCCGTCATGCGGCAGGTGAGGATTTCCTTCTCCGTGGGGCGACCTTCGCGCTTGAAGTAGCCGCCGGGGAAGCGGCCTGCTGCGGAGGCTTTCTCTTTGTATTCCACGCTGAGCGGGAACCAGTCTTGCCCGTCCTTGAGCTTGGTAGCAGAGACGGCGGTGACGATAACCATGGTGTCGCCGAGACGCACGGTCACAGCTCCATCAGCGAGTTTTGCAAACTTGCCGGTTTCGATTTCAATGGTGCCCTGTCCGAGGGCGGCGGTTACTTTGTGTATGGCCATAGGTTGGCTTTCTGTGTGTGTTGGTTTGTGTTTGTGGGGAAATTCTTGGATGTCACGGGGCATGGAGCATGGCGTGATGCTCTGCCAAAGCGTGGTCCGGTCATTCGGGCAGGCAGCTTGGTCAAATGACAAAGGATCAAGGGAACCATTCTGGCTCCGTGTCCCTTTGCTCCAAGCTACATGCAAAAGGGGCGATGCATTTGTGGCATCACCCCTTTGAGAATTTTGTTAGCGGCGCAGATTCAGGCTCTTGAGGAGCTTCTGGTAACGCTCTTCAGCAGTCGCTTTGAGATAATCCAGCAGCTTGCGGCGGCGTGCGACCATCTGGAGGAGGCCGCGACGGGTAGAATGGTCCTTCTTATGCAGGCCGAGGTGCTGCGTCAGGTAGTTGATTCGCTCAGTCAAGAGGGACACTTGGACGTCGGCGCTGCCGGTGTCCTTGTCGTGGAGCTTGAAAGAGGTGGAATCGATGGTGGTTGCTTCGCTCATGGTATGTGGGTCGTGCCGGACAACTTGTACGGCGTGTTTTAGTTCTCTTATGGTTCGAGGGCCGCGAAGGAACCATAGAAGGTCCTTTTGGCAAGAGCGAATTTCAGCATCATGAGAATTCCCATCAGGCTGGGCCCCTGCCCTTTTGCCCCCTAAGCTCCGATCAAACACTGATAGGCCTGAGTTGCCAAGACGTTTTCGTGCCTGATGAAATCACTCACCAGCTTTTTCTTGGCGTCCCTGATGTTGGCAATGACCGCGCAGGCAGCAACAGCAACGCGGCCCAATATCCTTTTCATCATCTTTGACGACTGGGGCTGGCAACACGCTGGGGCCTACGGCTGTGACTGGGTGAAAACGCCCAATTTTGATCGGGTGGCCAAAGAGGGCGTGCTTTTCAAGAGTGCCTTCACCTCGAACCCAAAGTGCAGTCCATGCCGCGCCACCATCCTAACAGGGCGAAACTCATGGCAGCTTGAGGAGGCTGTATGTCATGGCGGCATCTTCCCGCCAAAGTTCGCCGTGTATCCAGACCTGCTCGAAGCCTCCGGCTACTCCGTCGGCTTGACCGGAAAAGGCTGGGGACCGGGCGAATTCAAGCTCGAAGGCCGCACCCGCAATCCCGCCGGGCCAAGTTTTGATGAAGCCAAGGCCTCGCCGCCAGCCAAGGGCATTGGCAAGAACGACTACGCCGCCAATTTCGCCGGATTTCTGAAGCAACGTGATGCGCAGAAGCCTTTCTGCTTCTGGATGGGCTTTCAAGAGCCACATCGAGCCTATGAACTCGATTCGGGCGTGCGCATGGGCAAAAAATTGACCGATGTGAAGGTCCCCGGCTATTTACCAGACAACGAAGTGGTGCGTGGTGATCTCGCGGACTACGCCATCGAGGTGGAGTATGCGGATGCCTACATCGGCAAAGCTATGGCCATGCTGGAGCAGTCTGGCATCTTGGATGACACGCTCATCATCGTCACCTCAGACCACGGCATGCCTTTCCCTCGCGTGAAAGGCCAGATTTATGAGGACGGCTATCATCTCCCTCTGGCCATGCGTTGGGGCAATGGCATCAAACCGGGGCGCGTTGTGGAAGATTTCATCAACGTGCGTGACCTCGCCCCCACCTATCTCGAACTCGCCAACGTGAAGCCGCATGAGCAAATGAGCGGTAAAAGCCTTGTCAACATCCTCCGCAGCGAAAAAAGCGGTTTCATCGAAGATCGCAAAATCATGCTCGCCGGCAAAGAGCGTCATGATATTGGTCGCCCCAACGACTGGGGCTACCCTGTGCGTGCCATTCGCACGACGGAGTTCTTTTACAGCCACAACTACCACCCTGAGCGCTGGCCAGCCTGCAATCCAGAAACCGGGTTCGGCAATTGCGATGACGGCCCGACAAAATCTTGGATCGTCGATCACAA
Organism: Verrucomicrobiaceae bacterium; assembly: GCA_031411715.1. GTDB lineage: Bacteria > Verrucomicrobiota > Verrucomicrobiia > Verrucomicrobiales > Verrucomicrobiaceae > Prosthecobacter. Next base: position 2,711 of record JANOBP010000254.1, read on the forward strand.
AGGTCCCTTTTATGACCTCGCCTTTGCCTACCGAGCCGAGGAGGAGCTTTTCGACATCGTCAAAGACCCGGAATGCCTCAAGAATCTGGCCGCTGATCCCCAATTCGCCTCCAAGAAGCAGGAACTCCGCTCGCAGATGGAGTCGATCCTCAATGACGAAAAGGATCCACGCGTGCTCGGTCAGGCGGCTATTTTTGACACCTACAAATACCTCGGCAAGCGCACTAACAAAGGCTACGCCGAATGGGAGGCACGTCAGAAAGGGCAACCGTTGCCAGAGGAGCCAAAGAAAAAGAACCGCAAGAGTGACGAATAAGACTCTACTTTCACATCGGCTATCGGATTGAGGTGGCGCTGATCCCGCACGTGGCCTCCATTGCGTATCGGAGCACACGAACCAAGGGCAAATCATGAAACGACACGCAACTATCATCGCCATTTGTCTGCCAATGGTCGCCCACGCGGCTGATTTCGCAGCGTGGACTCACCGGCAGAAGATCCAGATTACGCAGCCTGGATTGACGCGACTGGAACTGGAGCCCGCGCTTTTGGACAAATGCACGGCCCTGCATGATCTGAGATTGGTCAGCCCATCAGGTGTGGAGACAGCGTTTACGCTGCTGATGCCCGAAACGAGCGTTCAAAGCCTCAAAGACACGATCAACTTCAAGCAAACGTTGGTCGGTCAAACAACGCGGCTCGAATTTCAAATCGCTGATAGCAAACTGTCCCATGAAGTGCAGTTGGAGACCAGTGCGAGGCAGTTCATTAAAGCCGCGGATCTTGAGGGCTCAGTCGATGGTGTGAATTGGCAAAGCTTGGCTAAGGGTGAGTTGCTCTTCCGTCAAAACGGAGCGGAAAAACTCGGCTTCTCGCTGGAGCCAAGTGATCGAACCTACTTTCGGATCACCGTCGATGATGCACGCTCAGAGCCCATTGTTTTCAATGCCGCCAAGGTGCCTTTTGAGACAGCGCGGCCTCCCACACTACCGATGGCCGTGACGATCCGAGGACGAAGTGACGCAGGTGGTATGTCCAAGTTAACGCTCGATCTGGGCGCTGCGAATTTGATGCTGGGCACACTGAAACTCCGCACAGCCGAGCCAGTATTCCAGCGCCGTGTGAGTGTGCTGGGCGCGAGCCGGGTGCTGTTTCGCCTGCAATACGAGGGACATAGCGCGGAAGAACTGGAAATACCGCTTCATTCGTTGGCTGGGAATCGGGAAGTCGAGTTGCTGATTCAAAATGGCGACAGCCCACCGCTTGTCGTGGATGGGATTGAATGCACACGGCATGCGCTGCCGATGCTGTTTCAGGCGAATGCCGTGGGTGAGTGGCATTTGTTTGCAGGCAATGGTCAGGCCAGCGCGCCGCAGTATGATATTGCAGCGCTGAGTGGGCAATTGCGTGGAGCGGCGGCCAATAGCGCGATGGCGGCGGCGGTGGAGGTGAATCCATCCTACAGCAAAGTCGCGACAGCTCCCGATGTGGGAAATGCCGGCAGCGCACTCGATGTGAGTGCGTGGGGATGTCGGCGTGCGATTGAGTTTAAAGAATCTGGCGTGCTGAAGGTCGAGTTGCCGCCGGAAGTCATGACGCAGGCAGCAAGAGACTTACACGACCTCCGGGTGCTGCGTGAGGGCAAACAATTGCCGTATCTGGTGGTGCAGGATGGCACGCAGAAGGCGGTAGAGGTGAGCTTGGAAGATAATCCTGATGAGAAACATCGTTCATGGTCCAAGTGGGCCATCAAACTGCCGCATGCTGGCTTTCCTCTGGAGGAACTGGAACTGGAGAGTGCCACGCCACTGTTTGAGCGAGAGATGCGGGTGTTTGAAACACGCCAGACGGAACGCGGTAGCTCTGAGGTATCCTTGGGATCAGCGACATGGCAGCAGAGGCCAGGGCAGAAGGCCACGAAGTTTCGTATCGCGTTGTATGAGAAACCCAAAGGCGATTTGATCTATCTGACCACGGATAACGGCGACAATGCGCCCCTAGTCATCTCGGCGGCTCGGGTCACGCATGCCGTCGTGAGCCTATTGTTTCGCGTGAGTGATGCGGCACCAGTGCAGCTTTACTATCGCCACGCCAAAGCCTCCTATCCTCGATATGATGTGCAGATGGTTCGCCGTGAGTTTGAATCCGCAACCAAGGTGGTGGCGACGTTGGGTGCTGAAGAGCAACTCGATGGCTTTAAGGGAACTCCAGTGGCCTCAAAGCAAGGCGGACCTTGGCTTTGGGCAGCATTGGCACTGGTGGTCATGGGATTGCTTTGGGTGGTGGCCAGGATGCTGCCGAACACTCCAAGAAGTGAAGGTTGATAGCCACAGTGCCACCTCATTGAAGAGATGGTGCTCGGGAAGGGACTCGAACCCTTAAGCCTTTCGGCACAAGATCCTTAATCTTGCGCGTATACCAATTCCGCCACCCGAGCGAGGGTGTCCTGCGGGAAGCAGGGCGCGGAGTATAGCCGCCTCTTTCGGGATGCAAATCTTTTGTTGGTCTGTTTGGCATCTAGATCGAAAAAAAAGGCGCGCAGTGCGTTTGATGAGGTCTATGCATTGCTCCCTTCTTGTTCCAATCGTGTTAGCCGCCGCCATGGGTTTTGCATCGGCGGCGTATCCTGAGAAAACACCGGCCACACCTGGGAATAAGCTCATTGACCGCTATTTTGCCGAGCAAGCCCGTGAAGTGGCGATGACGGGTGGCCTCGCGGAAGTGAAGGATGTAGAGGATTGGAAGGCGAAGGCTGCGGTGTATCGCCAAGAACTGGCTGCGATGATGGGACTGGCTCCTATGCCGGAACGGACGGACCTGAAGGCGACCAAGACGGGTGAAGAGCGCGGCGATGGCTTTGTCGTGGAGAAGATGCACTTCCAGTCTATGCCAGGTCTTTATGTGACGGCGAATTTGTATCTGCCGACCAAGGTGGAGAAGCCACTGCCGACGATCCTTTATGTCTGTGGACATGCGGTGGTGACGAAGGACGGCGTGAGCTTGGGCAACAAAGCAGGCTATGAGCACCACGGCGTGTGGTTTGCGCGGCATGGCTATGCGTGCTTGATCATCGACACGGTGCAGCTCGGCGAAATCCGTGGAGAACATCATGGCACGTATTCCAAAGGTCGCTGGTGGTGGTATTCACGCGGCTACACGCCAGCGGGACTGGAAGCCTGGAGTTGCATGCGTGCGTTGGATTATCTGGAAACGCGTGTGGAGGTGGATAAGACGAAGTTTGGTGTGACAGGCCGCAGCGGCGGTGGTGCGTATTCGTGGTGGATCACCGCGCTGGATGAGCGAATCAAGGTGAGTGCGCCGACGGCTGGTGTGACGGATTTGCAGAACCAAGTGATCGATGGCTGCGTCGAAGGTCACTGTGACTGCATGTTTTATGTGAACACGAAACGCTGGGATTTTTCGCGCATGGTGGCGTTGGCGGCTCCACGTCCATTGCTCGTAGTGAATACGGATAAGGACACGATTTTCCCGATCGATGGCGTGTTTCGCATCTACCAGGATGTGCGGCGTATTTATGGAATGCTCGGCGCTGAGGCCAATCTGGGCCTGCAAGTGGCAGAAGGGCCGCACAAGGACCTGCAGCCGTTGAATATGGGTGCTTTTCACTGGTTTGAGCGACACCTGAAGGGTGCGGATGCGATGCAGGTGATCGATGAAGGAGCGAAGAAGACACTGGCCCCGGAAAAGCTTCGCGTGCTGGCGGAAATACCCAAGGATGAGCGCAACACGACGATTGATGAGTCCTTCGTGCCCATGGCGAAGATTTCTGCGCCGCCGACCAATGAGAAAGACTGGGGCGTGATGCGGGATGGCTGGATGAAGGCACTGAGTGAGAAAACCTTCGGCGGATGGCCCAAGGAGATCGCCAGTGTGAATCCGCAGAAGGAAAACAGCGCGGAGCGTGATGGCATCCGCATGACGGCGTATGATTTTGAAAGCCAGTCGCCCTATCGTCTGCGGATTTACATCGCTCACCGCGATGGATTGCGAATGGAGGATTTGGAATTGCTAGCGCTCCATGTGTTGGATGAGGAGGGCTGGGACTCGTTCTGCGGGACCTATAATTCGCGCTTTGGCAAGCTGATCGAGACCTTTCCAGGCATCGCGGCGGATGAAAAGGCCTTCGAGTCGGAGAAGGCCATGTTCACGTCCAACAAGTGGGGCATGGCCTATGTGTGTCCGCGAGGGATCGGGCCTACTGCATGGTCTGGCAGTGAGAAAGCTCAGACCCAACGGTTGCGTCGCTTCTACCTGCTGGGGCAGACGCTGGATGGA
>JANOBP010000255.1:0-4753 GCA_031411715.1 Verrucomicrobiaceae bacterium
CAGCATTGATGCCGCTTTCACCCAGCACAGCGGCAGCACGCTGACCGCCGGCACCTGGAACGTCAGCAACGGTGCCTCGATCAACCGCACCGTCGGCAGCAACATCACCACCATCGGCAGCAGCGGCAGCGTCATGCTCGACGGTGCGGGTTCCTCCTTTGCCAAAGTCACAGGCACGCTGAACAACAACCAGGGCAGCTTCACGCTCAAAAACAACCGCGACCTCACCACCGCAGGCGCTCTGACCAACTCAGGCACCCTCCGCGTCGAGGACAGCACCACGGTGCTCACGGTGAACGGTATTTACACGCAGACCGGCGGCGTCACCGCCATGGTGGGCGGCGCGTTCATTGATCCGACCGTCTTCAACCTCAACGGCGGCACCCTGCAAGGCACCGGCACCATCGAAAGCTCCGTCATCGCCGGACCCGGCAGCAACACCATCGCCCCCGGCCTATCCCCAGGTGCCCTGACGATTAACGGCAGCCTCACGCTCAGCAGCGGTAGCACCCTAGCCATGGAACTCGGCGGATTGTCTCAAGGCAGCCTCTACGACTACCTCGATGTGAACGGCATGCTCACGCTGGCCGGCATGCTGGAGCTCAATTTCATCAACGACTTCCAAAACGGTGTGACCAGCCTGGATCAGTTCACCCTCGCCACCGCCAACAGCGACATAACCGGTAGCTTCCTCAACGCGGCCAGTGGAAGCCGACTCAATGCAGGTGCTTTGGGAAGTTTTGAAGTCTGGTATGGCACCGGCAGCGCCTTTGGAGCCTCCAATCTCGTTCTGGCCAACTTCGTCGGCGTCCCAGAGCCCTCCCGCGCAATGCTGATGATGCTGGGCCTCTTTGGCCTGATGCAGCGCCGCAGGCGGAATGTCTGTTTGGTTGATTCCGCGCAGGTTTGACTCCAAGAGGGCATCATGCCCTCACTCAAAGCCTACATTTTCGACCTCGACGGAACGCTCATTGATTCGCTCGCAGATATTGCGGAGTCGATCAACCGCATGCTGGATGCACGGGGTTATCCGCGCTGTGAGCAGGAGGTGTTTAAGCAGATGGTGGGGGATGGGATGGAGAAACTCGTCGAGCGCGCACTGCCGGAGTTGGCGCGGGAGGAGAAGGTGATCCTCACCTGCGTGGAGGAGTATCGGGCGCATTATGACACCCTTTGGAATGCCCAAACGAAGCCCTATGAGGGAATCGTGGAGATGCTGGCGGTGCTGAAGGGCAGGGGCGTGAAGCTTGGTGTGATCTCGAACAAGGCGCACCGCTTCACCGTGCCGATGACGGAGCATTTTTTCGGCACCGGCGTGTTTGATCACATTCTGGGCCAACGCGCCGAAGTGCCGCGCAAGCCTTCCCCCGACGGTGCGCATGAGATGGCGGCGTTTTTGGGCCTGGAAACCTCCGAAATGACCTACGTCGGCGATTCGGGCATCGACATGGCTTTCGCCAAGAATTCGGGCATGCAGGCCATCGGCGTGCGCTGGGGATTCCGGGAAGAAAAAGAGCTGATTGAACATGGAGCGGATCTTTTGGTCTCTCATCCTTGCGAATTGGCTGCTTGAGCTATTCCGCGCATGCCCTTAGATTTCCAACCCGTGAAACAAACACCCTCCTTTATCCTCAAGAACGGCCTACTCATCCTAGCCGCTGCCAGTCTGGCATCCTGCGGGCTATTCCGCAAAAAAGAGCCGCCGCCACCGCCAGTCGTGGAAGTTCAAAAGCCGGAGTTCAAGTATCCAGGAGAGTGGACGGGTGGTGACAAGCCCATCACCAGCATGATCGTCAATGTGGACACGCAGCGCGCCACTCTTTACAGCGGTGAGGAAATCGTCGGCTGGACCTACGTGGCCAGCGGCATCACCAGCTTCCCCACGCCCACAGGTGATTTCACGATTCTAGAAAAGGTGAAGGACAAGTTCTCCAACCTTTACGGCAAAGGCTACGACGCCAAAGGCAACATGGTGAACTCCGACTTCAAGCAGGGCCGTGATGTCCTGCCCGCAGGCGGTAAATTCGTCGCCGCACCGATGAAATTCTTCATGCGCCTGACCAATGATGGCGTGGGCATGCACATCGGCCTGATATCCAAGCCAGGCCGCCGCGCCTCTCACGGCTGCATCCGCCTGCCGTCCAAGATGGCCCCCATTCTCTATGAGCACGCAGCCTTGGGCACGCCCGTGAAGATCGTCGGCAATGGGCCAGAGTATGCCACCTACCTGAAGCAGTCCGCCGAGAAAGCCAAAGCTAACGCGGCCAAATACGCTGCATCCAAAAAGAGAGCGGCAGACGCAGCGGCGAAAAAGGTCGCTGAAGTAGGCACCGCACCCTCTGGCACCCCGGTCACGCCTTCTGGCGCACCCACGCCGATCCCTGTGCCACCGCCACTCGGCGCACCTTCCGGCACACCAGCCACTCCACCCATTGAGGTCAAGCCAGCAACTCCGGCCACCCCACCCATTGAGGTCAAGCCAGCAACTCCGGCCACTCCCGGCACGGCGCAGTAATTTCTCACCGCCGTGGCCCTGATTACCCTGGCGAATCTCGGCTGGAATGAGGTCTTCGAGCGCGACTTTGCACCTTACATCGACAAAGGCTGGAAGCGCGCCCGCCTCATCCGCGACAACAAGATCTCCTACGGCGCACTGATGGTGGATGGCCAAGAGTTCGACGAACTCGATGTCATCCTCAGCGGCAAAGTTTATCATGACGCCGAAACCGACGCGGAACTGCCTGCTGTCGGTGACTGGGTGGCGCTAGAACTCGGCGGAGACAGCGAGGACACCGTCATCCGCGCACGCTTGCCGCGCCAGAGTTGCTTCTCCCGCAAGGCCTCCGGTGAAAGTGCCGAAGAGCAGGTCCTAGCCGCCAACGTGAACGCCGTCATCGTCGTCACCGATGCCGGGCCGGACTATAGCCTGCGCCGCATGGAGCGCTACTTCACGCTCATCGCCCGCAGTGGTGCCAAAGCGGTCGTCTTGATCAACAAGGCCGATTTATATCCCGAAACACAGAGCCAGGAAGCCGCCGAGGCCATCCGCGCTCTCAATGCCGATGCTGACGTGCACGTGACCAGTGTGAAGAAGCGCAAGGGCCTGAAAGTGCTCAAGGATTACCTCAAGCGCGGCCAAACGGTGGCCGTCATCGGCTCCAGCGGCGTCGGCAAGTCCGCGCTGATCAATCTGCTGCTCGGCGACGACTGGCAGTGGGTGGATGAAGTCAACGAAGTCACCGGCAAAGGCCGCCACACCACCACCGCGCGTGAATTGCTCGTGCTCGAAAAAGGCGGCATCCTCATCGACAACCCCGGCATCAAAGAAGTGCAGATGTGGACCGATGAGACCACGCTGCGCGAGCGCTTTGCCGACATCGAGCAGCTCGCCCAGCAGTGCAAATTCCGCGACTGCAAGCACGGCACCGACACCGGCTGCGCCATCCGCACCGCCGTGGAGCAGGGCGTGCTCGACACCGGTCGTTACGAAGGTTACCTCAAGCTCGACGAAGAATTCGCCAAGCTCCGCAAGCAGCGCAAAAAACGCCAGATGACCGTCGAGCGCCGCAACAAACGCGACCACAAGATCAAAGCCCGCAACCGCGTGGACCGTGAGGACATCGAGCGTGACCTGAAGCCGAGGGCGTGATTCTTCAGTCCTTCTTCACACTCACCGGCGTGCCGGAGAGCACCCACTCGTAGAAGAACTTGGCCGGATTCCCATCCGTCAGCGGTGTGCGGATGCAGCCGTGGGAGGCCGGGTAGCTCGGCACGCTGCTGAAACCGTGGACGAAGACGTGGCCTCGGATCTGCACGCTCCAGGGCATCGGCGCGTTGTTGTAGAGGCTGGAGTGATGCAGCTTGGAGCGGTAGGGGCCTGCGCTGAACTCACCCGCCGGCGTGGCGCCATTGCGACCGGAGCTGATGCGCGTTTGCAGCACCAAGCGGCCTCCCTGCCAGCCTAGCAGTTGCTGTTTCTTGAGACTGACCTCCACACGCTGCGGAGAAACCGTCAGCGTGAAGCCACGGAAGAACCCACCCACTCGCACGCGGCCCTGGGTGTCCAGCGCTGACACCGCAGCACCCGCTTGAGCCAGCATCTCCGTGCTCACCAGCTCCGTGCCATCCGTCAGCGTGCGCAGCGAGCCCGCCCGGATTGGCGTGTCCTTCAGTTGGTAAACCTTGCCCATGTCATCCTTCCAGACCGGCCACTTCAGTTCGTCCACCGCCTCGTCCACCGGCAGAAACAGCTTCCCCGGCTCTGCCGCGAAGGTGATGGCCTCAATCGACGCCCGGAGTGGCGAGGCAGGCAGCAGGACCGTGAAAACGGCCGACAAACAGAAGAGAAACGAGCGGAGGTGCATGCGTGGTGACATTTCGAATGGGAGAGTTTCGGAATGTGGCCGATCCAAGCACGCCTTCGCACCTTGTGCATGCAGCATCTCACGCTTCCTGTGAAAAAGGCGCAGCACAAAGCCACCTCCTGAGCTAAGCCTGCACCATGTCACAACCCGCCCCCACCCGCACCGGACTCGCCCGCGCCATGTCCAAGCTTGGCTTCTGCTCACGCAGCCGCGCCACCGAACTCATCCGCATGGGCAAAGTCACCGTGAATCGTGCCGTGCGGAAGAATCCCGAGTTCCCCGTCATTCTAGGCAAGGACATCATCATCATGGATGACGTCAGCATCAATCAGGCCCCGCGCATCTACGTCATGCTCAACAAACCGCGCGGCCTCGTCACCAGCGCTTCC
>JANOBP010000256.1:0-14105 GCA_031411715.1 Verrucomicrobiaceae bacterium
CAGAAAACCGCGCACCATTGCAGCCACCACAGCAGCCGCAGGTGCCGCACCACCTGCAGGCTGGAGCCTCAGTAAATCCGGCACGCGTCACAACTCCAAGTGCCGCTACTACGACGCACAAAAAACCTGCCCGCAGACTGAGGGGCAGCCATGTAAAATCTGCGGCGGTTAATTCTCATGAACGTCCATCACCTCGAACTCTTTTACTACGTTGCCCGCCACGGTGGTGTCACCGCCGCAGCCCGTCAGATGCCCTATGGCATCCAGCAGCCAGCCATCAGTGCGCAAATCCTTCAACTCGAAGATGTTCTCGGTGTCACCTTGTTTCATCGCCGGCCGTTTCAACTCACGCGGGAAGGCCTCGCGCTCTATGATCACATCTCACCCTTTTTCTCGGGCCTCAGTGAGGTCAGCGACCGCATCCGCGGTGGTGGTGAGAAGCGGCTGCGCATCGCTGCGCCAGAGATCGTTCAGCGCGAGTATTTACCCGATCTGCTCGCCCGCATGCGCCGCAGTGTGAAGGGATTCCACTTCACGCTCACCGAGGGTCGGCAGCATGAGATTCAGGAATTGCTTGCCTCACAGCAGATCGACATCGGCCTTGCCACACTCACTGAGAAGCCGCCGCCGAATATCGAAACACGCGAGCTTCTTCGACTGCCAATGTGTTTACTCGTGCCAAAGCAAAGTGGCATCACCAAAGCCTCGCAAATTCTGGAAGCTGACCGCATTGACCTTCCGCTCATCACCTTAGTTACCTCAGACGCTTTGGTCCTTGAATTCCAGGCAGTCCTACGTCAGCGCGGCATTGAATGGCTGACAAGTCTTGAAGTCGGCAGCCTCGACATCATCGATCGTTATGTTGCAGGTGGTTTCGGCGCAGGACTCACCCTGCAAATGCCGGGCATGGAGACACCAGCGGGTGTCAAAGTGCTGCCACTTCCGGATTTTCCCAGCGTTGCCTTTGGTGCCATGTGGATCGGACGTTTGAGTCCATTGGGCGAGATCTTCCTCGAAGAATCGCGCTCGATTGCCGGTGAGATGGCTTAGCCTGTTCACGTTGATTCGATGTGAAATCACTTCTCCTCTTTCTCCTTTCGACTGCAGCACTCGCCGCCGACTTTCCAGCGCTTTACAACAGCGAGCCAGGCAATCCATCGCCCATGTCGCCGCAAGAGGCGCTAAAGGCACTCAAACTGCCCGCAGGCTTCAAGGCCACGCTCTTTGCTGCTGAACCTGATGTGCAGAATCCCATCGGCATGGCTTGGGATGCACGTGGCCGCATGTGGGTGGCGGAAAACTACACTTACGCCGAGCGCACGAAGCGTTTCGATCTCGGTTTGAAGGATCGTGTCATCATTCTTGAGGATAAAGATTGGGATGGAGTGGCCGAGACGCGCAAAGTGTTCACGGAAGACGTACAGATGCTCACCAGCGTCGAAGTCGGTCGCGGTGGCGTATGGCTCATGTGCCCGCCGCAGGTGCTTTTCATCCCGGATCGCAACAACGATGACATTCCTGATGGCGAACCCGAAGTCGTGCTCGATGGCTTCACCGTCGCGAAGGACAACTACCACAACTTCGCCAACGGCCTGCGTTTTGGCCCCGATGGCTGGCTCTACGGCCGCTGCGGTCACTCTTGCCCCGGCAAGCTCGGCATTCCTGGCACGCCGGAGGAGCAGCGCGTGCCCATGAAAGGCGGCATCTGGCGTTATCACCCCGAGAAAAAGATCGTCGAAGTGCTCACACACGGCACCACCAACCCATGGGGCCACGATTGGGATCAAAACGGCGAGATGTTCTTCATCAACACCGTCACCGGCCACCTCTGGCACCTCATTCATGGCGCTCATCTGGTGGACTCGAACACGATGAACCCGCTCATCTATGAAAAGCTCGATACCATCGCTGATCACTATCACTACGACCGCAAAGGCAACTGGGGCGATTCACGCGATGGCAAAGCCAACGCCTTCGGCGGTGGTCATGCCCACATCGGCATGATGATCTATCAAGCCGATCAATGGCCCGCAGAATACCGCAACAAGCTCTTCACGCTCAACATGCACGGTCGCCGCGCCAATGTGGAGCGACTGGAACGCAACGGCAGCGGCTACGTCGGCAAACACGAGCCTGATGTCTTCCTCAGCGACGATCCATGGTTCCGCGGCATCGAAATCAGCACCGGCCCCGACGGCAGCGGCTTCATCCTCGACTGGAGCGACACCGGCGAGTGCCATGAGTCCACCGGCGTCCACCGCACCAGCGGCCGCATCTTCCGCATCAGCTACGGCGAGGCAAAGAAGCCCGAAAAGCCCTTCGCTTGGCGCAAACCATGGCCCAAAGCCGATATGAGTGGAGACGAACATCAACGTGCCCTCGCTATCCGCGAACTCGTTCAATACTCACCCATCGACGCCATCACTGGCCCACAATCACACGCGAAGTATCCCGAACTGGCCTTTGATCCCGCAAAGATGGCCGCGAGCGAAAATTCCGCGTTCGTCCGCCTCCAACTCGCGTCCGTGATTCAGCGCCTCCCGCACGAAAAACGGCCCGCGTTAGCCATCGCATTGCTTTCGCATGCCGAGGATACCAGCGACCCTTTTTTGTCGCACATGGTCTGGTTTGGCATTTCGCCACTGAAGGCCGATTCGTTGCTCGAAATCGCCAAAGCAAGCAGTTGGCCCAAAGTGACACGTTGGATCGCCCGCAAGCTCGCGACCGAGCCAGAGGCCTTGAATCAACTGCTCGCGCTCAACTCCACCGAACCGGTTCTCGAAGGCATGAGCGATGCCTTCAAAGGCTTCCGCAAGGCTCCAAAGCCCACGAACTGGGATAAAGTGGTTCGGAAGTTCGGAGTCCCGCCTTCAGGCGGAAAAACGTCGTCAGCCGATTCGGATACCCTTCCGCCTAAAGGCGGGACTCCGAACCTAATCCGCGACCTCAGCATCCTCTTTGGTGATGGCCACGCGCTCGATGACGTGAAAAAAATAGCGCTCGATACCAAAGCGGATCTTCCAGCTCGCGAGGCCGCGCTCAAAACGCTTATCGAAGCCCGCCCGGATGATCTGCGCACGATTTGCACACAACTCATCGAAATCCGCACACTCAACACCACCGCCGCACGTGGCCTCGCACTCTTTGATGATCCAGAGATTGGCAAACAGCTCGCCAAGAACTACCGCAAGTTTGCTACAAGCATCATCGACACACTGGTCTCACGTCCCGCATTCGCGAAGGCCATGCTCAGCGAAATGGCCGCTGGAAAAATCCCACGCGCCGACTTGAGCGCCTTCCACGCACGCCAGATTCGTTCCTTTAATGATGAAGCACTCACCAAACAGCTCACGGAAGCCTGGGGCGAGCTACGCGAGTCCGCCGCTGATAAAAAACAGCTCATCGAGAAAGTGAAAGCCCAACTCACGCCCGCCACGCTCGCCAAAGCCAACCTCAGCCAAGGCCGCATGCTCTTCACCGCCGTCTGCGGTGCCTGCCATGTCATGTATGGCCAAGGTGGCAAGATTGGTCCCGATTTGACCGGCTCGGGCCGTGCCAACCTCGATTACCTTCTCGAAAACATCGCCGATCCCAGTGGCGTCGTCAGTGCCGACTTCCGCATGAGCCTTCTCACACTCAAAGATGGTCGCAGTGTGAGTGGCATCATTGCAGAATCAAATGACCGCACGCTGACACTCCGCACGGTGACGGAGGTCTTGACTCTCGAACGCACAGAGATCGTCAAGCAAGAGACCTCGCCGATGTCCATGATGCCCGAAGGCCTGCTCCTTGCCCTCCAGCCAGACATGGTGCGTGATCTCATCGCCTACCTGATGTATCCCGTGCAGGTGAAGTAGCCCTGTTCCTGTGGAACAGGATTCCTTGTTGCGCAGCAACAAGGCTACTTTTATCTGGCTTCGTCTCTCGCACCTGCTGTATTTCCGCAATGCCTCAAGGAACCCTTCTCATCACCGGCGGCGCCGGCTACATCGGCTCACACACCGTCCGTCATTTGCTTGATCAGCACGAGCGTGTCGTCGTCCTCGACAATCTCGTCTTTGGCCACCGTTCCGCCCTGGCGCTCGACCGCATGACCTTCGTCGAAGGCGACATGGCCGATGCAGCCTTCGTTGAAAGCGTCTTCGCCACGCACAAACCCGAAGCCGTGTTGCACTTCGCCGCCTTCGCCTACGTCGGCGAATCCGTCACCAATCCGCTCAAGTATTACCGCAACAACCTCGCTGCGCCGCTCACACTGCTCGAAGCCATGCAACGTCATGACTGCAAGCGCTTCATCTTCTCTTCAACGTGTGCGACCTATGGCGATCCCGTGCGCATTCCCATCGACGAATCGCATCCACAAGCTCCCGTGAACCCATATGGTGCCTCCAAGTGGATGCTGGAGCGCGTGCTGCGCGACTGTGACCGTGCCTGGGGGCTGAAATCCGTGTTCCTGCGCTACTTCAACGCCAGCGGCTGCCATCCCAGCGGTGAAATCGGTGAGGACCACAATCCCGAAACTCATCTCATACCACTCGTGCTCAAAGCCGCCCGCGGCGAGCTCGAGTACATCACCGTCTTCGGGACCGACTACCCAACGCCCGACGGCACTTGCATCCGCGACTACATCCACGTCTGCGATCTCGCTTCCGCCCACGCTCTCGCTTTGAAATACCTGCGCGACGGTGGCGACACCATCGCCGTAAATCTCGGCACAGGCCGTGGCTTCAGCGTCAAAGAAATCATCGCCACAGCCGAGACTGTCACCGGCAAAAAGATTCCCGTTCAATACGGCGAGCGCCGTGCGGGCGATCCTGCGGAGTTGATAGCCAATCCTGCGCTTGCCTCAGACATCCTAGGCTGGAAGGCGCAAAATCTTGATCCGCGTGAGCACATCGAAAGCGCATGGAAGTGGTTGAGCGGAAGTCATGGCGGACGATATCAAGATTGAACGGATCTTGATTAGGTCTGTCACACATAATCCCACGCTTCACCAACCCATGAAAGGCTTTGTCTCATTGTTCATCAGCACCCTCGTCGTCATTTTTGGCACCTTGGCGCATGCGGTTGAGCTCATCGGCCAACCACAGATCGTACCAGCCGCTACGGCTGCGACCATCACTTGGAAAACGGACGTCGATTGCGGCACGCGCCTTCAATACGGGCTCAATGCCGCGCAGCTTGATCGCAAAGCCGAGGGAGCGGTCAGCAGCACTCATCAAGTCGCTCTCGAGGGCCTCACGCCCGGCACGACCTATCACTACAGCGTCGGCAGCTCACGCACGAAGCTCGCCACAGGCACCTTTACCACCACAGGTGGCGCAGCAGCGGCCACACCGGCCCCATCGCTCATGCGCCGAGTGCTTGATGCCATCGTGCCGGATAAAAAAACCGCGCCTGCAGCACCGCCAGCCGTCGCCAAAGCCACCGCGCCACTCAAAGCCCCGCCCACCCGTCAAACCTGGGGCCATATCGACTCCTTGCAGGATCACTTTGATCGCCATGGTCGCGATTTCAGCAGCACCTCACCTGACGACTATGCCGCGCAGGCCTGGCTCTTCCTCCAGCGTGCACGCGCCGAGAATCTGCCTATGAAACTGGATGACACCGACGGCACCCTCCGCGCTTTCGATCCCAAAACCCGTGCCTTCGCCGCTTACAATAGCGCAGGCCGCACCAAGACCTACTTCCGCCCCGAAAGCTCATCCTACTGGCAGCGCCAGCCCGGACGCCCAGTGAAATCTACCGACCTCCGGTTCAAATGAGCCGGACAAAGTCCTCCAAAAAACCGTCGCCATGAAAACTCTCACCCATTACTGCCCTGTCTGCGGATTCGATAAGCTTGCGGAGCCCGCACGCAATAAGACCGGCGGTGCATCATTCGAGATTTGCAGTTGCTGCGGCTTCCAGTTTGGAGTGACCGATGACGATAAAGGCATCAGCTACGACAACTACCGCCAGGAATGGATCGAGAAAGGCATGCCGTGGAGTAGCTCAGGTCAAAAAGCTCCAAAAGCCTGGAATGCCCAAACTCAGCTCGCCAATCTAGCCCTCTGCTCCACGCGCAAGCGAGTGAGGGGCCGCCCGCCGCGTATGTCGCAGCAAATGGCCTTGATGTAGGCTCAAGGCGTGATTCGAGCGCCTGCTTTTTTGAGTTCCTCGATGAGTTTCTTCGAGTTCTCGTCCGAGGGATTGCCCTCAACAAAGATTTGGCAATACGGTGCCCACTCACGGGGGCCATCGTTGTCTTTCTTCCACATGCGGTGCAGCACCGTGAAGTCGCTGATCTTATTGTTTTCGAGGAAGAGGAATTGCAGCTCCGTGAGAGGCTCAAGTGGTGTCAGGTCAGTGATCGTATTGCCTTTCAGAGAGAGCATGGAAAGCCACTTCATACCTCCAATGCCCGCGATGCTCGTGATCTGATTTCCTTCGAGATAAAGCGTCCAGACTTTGGGCAGCTTGAAGAGTGCACTGGCGTCTTTGATCTGGTTATTGGCCAGATACAGACTGGTGAGAGCAGGAATGCCGCCCAGTGCCGCAACGTCAGTAACCTTGTTACCCGTAAGCGCGACGTATTGCAGGGCTTTGCAGGTGCCGAGTGAGGAGATGTCGCTGATTTGGTTATCGGCCAAATCGAGAAACTGCAGGCGTTCCAAGCCCTTGATCTGCGAAATGTTGGTGAGCAGGTTTTCTGGCAACGTCAGCGAAGCCAGCGCGGTGCATTTCTCCAAGCCAGTCAGATCTTTAATGCCGGCTTTTTTGGCCTCAATGATCGAGACGGTGGCCACATCTTCAGCGGTAATCGGATCTTGAGAATCACGCTTGGTGAAGACCTGCTTCCGCACGGCAGCCTCGAGCGCTTTGTCCGGGAAAATGCTCACCGGCTTTGGTGGCGCTGGTTTCGCAACTGCTGCAGGCGGAGTGGCTGGCTTCGGTGCCGGTGTCGCTGGCTTGGCAGCGGGAGTTGCGGCAGCAGGTGCAGGTTTCGTCTCCGGCTTTGCAGGTGCTGCGGCGGGCTTTGCGGGCGGCGCGGGAGTTGGTGTGGCCGGTTTGGCAACTGGGGCGGGTTTCGTCTCGACCTTTACAGGTGCAGCAGGCGGTGTCACGGCCGGTTTGGGAACCGCAGGAGCAGGTTTAATCTCAGCTTTCTTCACGTCATCGGCTTGCAGGCTGATGGCGGCGATCAGGGTGGTGATGAGCAGGTGAGTTTTCATGTCCTTGGGTGTCTTGCGATTCGACGTTAGCATGTTACGCACATGGTGGGTTGATTGTTTGAGGAAAATCGCCTCTGTCATGCGGCATGGTCAATGTCATCGTTATTCTCGAAATCGAACCCGCTAAGATCGACGAATTCCTCGCCGTCATCCTCGAAAACGCCGCCGCCTCCCGCTTGGAGCCGGGTTGTTTGCGTTTTGAAGTCAGTTGCGACAACACGCAGTCCAATCTCTTCGCGCTGAGCGAGAGTTACGTAGATCAGGCTGCCTTTGATCTGCACTACACCACGCCACACGTCGCCAAGTGGCGGGAAAAAGGCCCTGGCTTTGTCCTGAAGCGCTGGGCGGTCAAAGGGCCAGTGTATTGAGACCGACGCTTACTTTTTGCTCTTCGCGACCTTGCGCGCTTTTGGCTTGGCTTTGGCCTTGGGCTCCGGCTCGGGCTTGGCAGCTTCGAGGCTCACTTCAGGCGCATCGCCCCAGAGTTCTTCCAGCGCGTAATACTCGCGTTTTTCCGGTGTGAGGATGTGAACCATCACATTGGTGTAATCCACGATGATCCACTGGCTTTCGTGGTTTCCCACGGTGACGCGCGGCCGCTGGTCGTGGAGCTCCTTCATTTCATCTACGATGTTATCACGCACAGCACGGAGCTGCGGCGCGGACATGGCGGTGCAGAGCACCATCCAGTCTGTGATGGGTGAAAGTCCGCGCAGATCGATGATGCGGATGTTTTCCGCTTTTTTATCATCAGCTAAGGCGGCGCAGGCGCGGGCGAGTTCGAGGTCTTCCATGTGTCAGGATCAAGGATAAAGCAGGAAACGCTGCCTTTGCGAGCGGAAGCTCTGAGTAAAGCCCTGCCAGCGTGCCACGATACTGGCCCCCGGCGTGCCGCGTAGCAGGTCATGATGGAGGGATTCACTGCCAAATACCTTGTTGAAGAGATTGAGCTTGGACCCGCTCATGCGGCTGGCTGCACGGCCTCCGGTGAGGCGATTGATCTCTGCCAGCAGCAGCACATCCAGCCCAGTGAGGTCTGTTGTGTTGCGTGGGTGAATATTAAGCCTCACGCCGCCAAAACCATCCTTGGAGTAGGCTGAATAGGTCACGCCGGGCGTGTTCAGTCGTTGGCAATAGGCCAGCAACACATTGCCATTCACCCCACTGCCACCGGCGTAGCCGAAAGGATTTTCGGTGCCGATTCCCACATCCACCGCCGCCGCACCGCCGAGGATGCCAGTCGCAACATAATAAAAGGGTGAGGTTGCATAAGGGATGTTTGGCGACGTCGGGTGCCAGCGCAGTCCGGTATCTTGCCAGGTCATGCTGCGGTTATAGCCCTGCATCTTCACCACGGTCAGGCGTGGCACACGGCTGACCCACCCCTGCGACACAGCCATTTGCGCGATCTCTCCCGCCGTCATGCCATGCACATACGGCACGGGCACTTGGCCGACAAAGGACTTCCACTTTGCCTCCAACGGTGGGCCTTCCACCCGCCACCCGCCCATCGGATTCGGCCGGTCCAGCACCACAAACAGCTTTCCATTCTCCGCCGCAGCCTCCATCGCCACGATCATCGTGCTGATATACGTGTAGCTACGGCAGCCTATGTCCTGGAGATCAAACACCAGCACATCAATCGGAGCCAGCATCGCCGGAGTCGGCTTCCGCGTCGGTCCGTAGAGCGAGTACACGGTCAATCCGGTCACACTGTCGCGGCGGGTGCTCACATGCACTCCAGCGCCGATGGTGCCATCGATCCCATGCTCTGGCGCATAGAGCGCCGTGAAGCTGGCACCCAGCGCACGCTGGAAAAGCTGCCGCGTGCGCTCCCCACGGCCAGTGAGGCTGGTGTGATTCGTGATCAAGCCCACGCGCTTTCCACGCAGCAGATCAAAGCCCCGTGAGGCCAGCATATCTACCCCCAGCATGAACGGCCCGCCCTGCGCGCTCTGAGGTTGAGGATTCGCCGGCGGCACCAATCCCGTGCAAGCAGGCAGCATCGATGAAAGGGCAAGCCCGGAGGCAAACTGACGACGTGAGAGATTCATCCCCTGCCTATCGCCGATTTGCGCGCTCGCGGCAACTGCTGCTTACCCTGCGCTCGGCGTCTTCACCGGCAGCGAGTTGAACACCAAGAATGGCCTCAAACACCCCATCGACGCGCCTTGCCCGCTCGGGATGCTTTCAGGCATGATCCATTCACTCATCGATACCACCAAAGTCCTCCACACCATCGAACTCGAAGGAGCCACTCACGAACTCTGCGCCGAGGCCATCGCCAACCACGATCGTCACAGCAATCAGCTCACCGTAGACCTCCGCGCCTTTCTCCGCGCGACCGAGCACACGCATCTCGGCGAAACCGCCGCCCCATCCTGGCTCCCTGCCCCTCAGACCGTCACCGAGCACGTGGAAGCCGATGAAGCTCATGAAATGGCCAACGATATCTTCGCCAGTTGGTGTCACAAAGTGGCAGGTGCCGCCCCGTAGCCGCATCAGCGATGCGGAATTCTGGTGCACCTCTGTATCAGATAGCACCCACAGGAGATAACGTGACTCGAAAAGGCAGGAGAATGGGGGCAGAAGAATCAAAACCCATTCTCTTGCCCCCATTCTCTTGCCTATTTCTGGCTCATCCGTTTTCCACCGATGTCAGATTGTCAGTCGCGCCACTCGCCACGGGAGGAAAAGTGGCGAGTGGTCTTCGACACACTCGCGCTCCGTCAGCCCGGCCAAGCCCTGCCCCAGCCCACAATCCCCTCTCGCTCCAGCGGCCCCCGATTGCTGGCCCCCACAAAGCCCCGCCGCTCCAGCGGACTTCGTTTGCAGGCTCCTACAAAGCCCCGCCACCCCAGCGGATACCCATTGCAGCCCCCACAAAGCCCCCCCGCGCCCGCAGTCCCCGATTGCAGGCCAAAAACACCTCCAAACCGCCAATTTTGCACCCTTTTGGCTCCTTCACACACCGGTTCCAGCGTGCCTGTGATGGAAGCCTCATTCTGATGTCAGTCAGGATGTCCGGCATCCATTGCATTCGGTGTTCGACTTTTGGTGATAGGTGTTCACCATACGGGATGCAGAATAAGATAATGGCTCCGCAGGAGGCGTATGATGAGGCCCTAAAAAGGATTAAAGCCTGCCGTCGAAATCGCAAAAATCTCGACTTAGGAGGACTCGGAATCACTGAATTGCCACCGCAGATTGGCCAGCTTACCGAATTGGACTCTCTCAATCTTACTGGCAACAGACTCACGATGCTACCTCCGGATATTCTTCAGATGAAGGCACTGAGGGCAATTTATCTCCATTATAACGAATTCACTTCACTGCCGCTGGAGGTGACACGCATATCGAAACTAGCAGCTCTCGGTATGAGTGGAAATCATCTGAAGGTGTTGCCATCAGAGATTGGACAACTCAGAAACCTCATTCTTCTCGACGTTGGTGATAATGAACTAACTTTGCTTCCAATCGAGCTTGGCAAGCTTAAACGCCTTACGTTTCTGTATGCCAACAAGAACAAGCTAACTGCGCTTCCTCATGAAATATCCCAACTAAAAAAGCTTCGGGAAATTTTTCTCCATGAAAATCGAAACCTCGGAATTCCTCCCGATGTTCTTGGGGTAACTCGAAAACAAAGACAAAAAAAATCGCCAGCAAACGCCCGAGCCATTCTTGACTACTACTTTACGAAGCACTCCAAGGAGGCCCGCCCGCTCAATGAAGTGAAGATGCTCATGGTCGGGCGTGGTGGCGCGGGGAAGACGAGTCTCGTGGAGCAGTTGATGCGGGGGAGCTTTGACAAACGTCAGGAATCGACCACAGGGATAGCTCTGCAAGACTGGACGCTGGCTTGTCCTGGTGGTGATGCGGTGACAGTGCATGTGTGGGACTTTGCCGGACAGGTAATCGCGCATGCGACGCATCAGTTCTTCCTGAGTGCAAGGAGCGTCTATGTGTTGGTGCTCACGGCACGTGAGGACAGTCAACGTGAGGATGCTGAGTATTGGCTGCGGCTGATTCGTGCCTTTGGCAGTGAGGATGGCACGACTTCGAAGGTGCTGGTGGCCATGAACAAGTGGGACACAGCCCCCGTGCGGCTGGACCGTGAGGCGCTGCGTGAAAAGTATCCCTTCATCGCCGGATTTGTGGAAACAGACTGCGAAACAGGACTGGGTATTCCGCAGCTGAAGACGAAACTGGCGGAGATTATCGGGGAAGATGCCAACGTTCGTGAAAAAACGGGGGGGGCGTATTTTCAGGTGAAGGAAACGTTGCGCAAACGCTGGCATGAGCAGCAGACGAACTATCTGGACTATCCCGTCTTTGAAGAAGTCTGCTCAGAGGCGGGCGTGACGGACAAGGACAGACAGAAGTCGATCACCTGCAATTTGCACCGCTTGGGGCTGGCGCTGAACTACGGCGATGATCCACGCCTACGGGATACGACGGTACTGAACCCGCATTGGGTCACTGATGGTATCTACCTGCTGCTGCGGGAGGCTCCCAACGAACGAGCTGAGCTGTCCCTGGAGGCGGCGTGCCGCCGTCTGCCAAATGAGGAACCACGCCGGGTGATGTTTCTTATCCGCCTGATGCAGAAATATGATTTGGCCTTTCCGCTGAAGGAGGATGAGATGCTCTGGCTGGTGCCGCAGGCACTGGCGGACTCCCAGCCGGTGCTGGGAGAGGAATGGCAAGGCGAGGCCACCCGGCTACGCTGGACCTATGCCGCGCTGCCGGAGGGACTGGTGCCGCGCTTCATCACCCGCACGCATACCCTGAGCGAGGGGCTGCCACGCTGGCTGAATGGCACACTTCTGGAACTGGGGCAGGCACGTGCCGTCGTGCGGGCGGATGTGACGGACCGCCGCATCACCGCCACGATCCTGGGGCCTGAGCCAGACCGCCAACAGCTTGCGGGAACTATTCAAAGAGAGATGCGTGATCTGAATGCGGAGATTCGCGGGCTAGATCCGCTGGAAGAACTGCAACTCCAGCGCGCGCCGGAAGTCTGGTTGCCGGTGACCGGCCTGGAGACTGCGGAAAAGAAAGGACAGCCAGACATGTCGATGCTGACGCCCAAGGGTGCTGTGGAGATCAATGCAACGGACGAAAACAACCGCCTGACTGCGGAGGATGCCCGGACGGACGTGTGGAAGCCGCGCGTGTTCATCAGCTACTCGCACCACGATGACGCTGCGAAGGATCAGCTTGTGCTCAAGCTCAAGGTGCTGCAAACCGCCGGTTTGGTGGATTTCTGGTTGGATCGCGACCTCGCTGCTGGTGAGGAGTGGAACCGGGGTATCATGGAGGAACTGGAGGAGATGGATGTCCTTGTCCTGCTGGTGAGTGATCACTCTCTGACCTCCAACTACATCAACCGCGTGGAGATCACCCGCGCGCTCGAGCGCCATGAGCAGGGCAGTGCCCGAGTGGTGCCGGTCATCCTGCACCGCTGCCAGTGGAAGGCCTGCGGTCGTCTGAACCACCTAATAGCCCTGCCGACGGATGGAAAACCCATCAAAGACCACCGCCCGCACCAAGTGGGCTGGCATGATGTTTCCGAGGGCCTGATGAAAGTGCTGCAACAACTCAAGCAACAGCACGCTGGCGAGCACCGCAGCACGGACGATGAACTTAGCTTCAGGCAACCTGCCAGGCTGCGAGAGCGTCCCTGAACATGGCGAAGCTGCGCGACTGTGCGGCAAGAGCGTCTGCATCCAGAGTGCTGGCTACCTCGATGAGGAACTCGGCCCAATTGGCACAGCCACTCTGTTTCATCGCTTCCTTGGCGAGATCCTTCAACTGAGGCGGCGGGGTGGCATTGCGGTTCTGCTTGTAGTAGGTGATGGCAAGCGCACCCGTCTGCTCTGCGAAAGGAGGAAGTTCCAGAGCCTTGTTTGGAGACAGTGCCTGAAGAACCCAGCTCTCGATCATCTCCACCGGCACGGCAATAGCACCTGGACAGGAGATGTTTTGTTTGGTGACTTCCGCCTGGAGTTCCAAGTGACGATTGGTTTTACGTTGATCTATGCCGGAGAGTTTTCCGGGTGGACGGGCACCATCGGGATGCTGCGGGGCACGATCATTGTCGAGAGCGGCAATCCAGAAGATTCCGGGACCACCCGCGCTGGCGTTGCGCACATCTGCGAGCATGTAGTGGAGCATGCGGCGGGCCTGATGGATGCCTGTACCTCGGCGGGAGGTGTAATGCTCGAAGTCAAAAGCTGTGCCTTTGATACGCTCCGCGCAGGCCACATAGAAGAGCGTGTCACTCTCGCTTTCCGCAACGATGTAGATGCAAGCCATGGCGGGGAGGGTCAGGCGGCAGGTTTGCGTAGCAAGCGGGGCACACCACCCACGAGTCCTGAGAACCACATCTGCCCCAGTGGCATTTCTTCCACTGTGGGGGAATCCCAGTCGATGGCCTTGAGGCGGTCATCGAGATTGGCAAGTGTACTCATGCCATCTGTCTTCTCGACCAACACGACTGCGGCGGGATCGTCCTGGAAGTAGTCGATGAGGTATGGATTGTGGGACGTAGCGATAATTTGCACCCCAGTGACCTGCACGATCTGGTGGATGATGCCAACGAGGCGTTCGTATAGCCTAGGGTGCAGCGCACGGTCAATGTCTTCGATCAAGATGAGCTTTGGCGGCTCTTTTTGATAGAGAACAGTGAGCAGAGCGAGCACGAGACGCGTGCCTTCAGAGACCTCACTGAGTGGGGATTTGTCCGTGAGGCCACGCTCCTGAAGCATGATGGTCTTTTTGCCTCCGGGAGGCACGGTGGTCAGCGTTATGTCCTCAATTTCGGTGATCGCAGAAGTGAAGTGAGTAACGATGGCTTTGAACCCAGGAGCATTTTCCTCGCGCAGACGC
>JANOBP010000257.1:0-7733 GCA_031411715.1 Verrucomicrobiaceae bacterium
GGAGAGCGGAAAGATTTTTTTCGCAACAGTTTGGTTCAGCACACAGACAGGCAGGCGCTCTTTGTTCTCCAACTCGGTGAAGAAACGGCCCTGCAAAACCTCGCGGTTGCGCATTTGCGGGTAGATGGCCAGAACGCCGACAATCTTGCCGTCAATGCTGCGGTCGAGATACCAGATGTTCTCGGTGATGTGACGGCTGGGAACCACGATGGAGATGCCGGGTACGGTTTGCTGGATCTGAGTGACGTCCCGCTTGGTGATGCCGTATTCGCTGATCAGACTGCGACTCTCCGCACTGGAGCCCTGGCCGTCCGGCGGCTTCACGCTGTGCAGGATAATGTTCTGGCTACCGAGTTTGCGAATCTGCTCCTGTGCTTCGTGACTTGCCCCCTCGCCAATGGCGAGCATAGCCACCACGGAGGCCACACCGAAGACCACGCCGAGCGCGGTGAGGAATGAGCGGAGCTTGTGTAACCAGATCGTCTTCAGCCCGAGCGAGAGTGTGCGCCACAGGTGTTGTGGTGAAGCGACTAGGCGGAGGATGGGATGACGAGCTAAAAAGGACATTCTGGGGGGAGCAAAAAACGCCGTGCTGGCCAGAAAACTTGCCCTTCATTCACGCCACAGGCATGATGCAGCTCATGTTGCGTTACTTTCTACTGATACTGCCCCTTTTCATGCTTGGCTGCGCGCCTGCGCCGAAGCCGCAGGTGCATTTGGAGCCGCCAGCGGTGGATTTGCCTGCCAGCGTGAAAGAACTCACGCCGGATGAGGTCGAGCGCTTTCTGGCAGAGCATGTGGATGCGCTGATCCTCGACGTCCGTATGCAGGAGGAATGGAAGGAGCATGGCCACATCCTGAATGCGCAACTTTATGACTGGTTCAACCAAGCTGCGAAGGATGCAGTTTCAAAGTTGGACAAGACAAAGCCATGCCTAGTTTATTGTGCCATAGGTGGGAGATCACGCCTGATGGCAATGGATATGAGCAAAATGGGCTTTCAGAGCCTTCACATCCTGAAAGGTGGCATCAATGCCTGGACAGGGCAGGGGAAGGCCATCGCGAAATAATACAGCTGCTAGACAGGCTGTTTTCTCAGCGTTAAAAGCGCCCTCTATGCTCAAAAAAATCACTCTAGCCGCTTTCGCGGCATTCACGCTTGTTTCCCATGCCGCCGACAATGACGGCTTTGTTTCCATGTTCAACGGCAAGGACCTAGCCGGCTGGAAATCCAACGAAGAAGTGCCCAGCTGCTTTACCGTTGAAAATGGTGAACTCAAAGTCAGCGGGGGCCGTGCTCATCTTTTCTACATGGGAGAAAAAGGCGATGCCAAGTTTCAGAGCTTTATCCTCAAGATGAAGGTCAAAACGACCGCTGGATCCAATAGCGGCGTGTACGTCCATACAAAGTTCCAAGAAAAAGGTTGGCCGGACGCTGGTTACGAGTGCCAGGTCAACAGCACCCACACCGACCCCAAGAAAACCGGCAGCCTGTATGGTGTGATCAACATCCTAGCCCTGCTGGAAGGCCAGAAGGAGCCTCAGGGTGGTAAGCACATCAAGGTGCCCTTTGCTCCGAGTAAAGATGGCGAATGGTTTGACTACGAGATCAAAGTGGAAGGCAAGCACATCACTCTCAAGGTCAACGGCGCTGTCACCGTCGATTTTGTGGAGCCAGAAGGCTGGGATCCCGCCAAGGAGCTCAAAGGCATGCCGGGCCGCAAGCTCAGCGAGGGCACTGTGGCTCTCCAGGGCCATGACCCGAAGAGCACGGTTTTCTACAAGGATATGTTCATCAAAGTGCTGCCGTAATGGCTGAAACCTAGGTTTAGATCACAAACGGGCGTCTTGATCAGACGCCCGTTTTTTTGCGTACTGCCTTCCTATTCAGAACCAAACGAGTTCTGCACTTTTACAGCGTTGGAAGCTGGTAGGAGCCGGAGCGGGAGATGATGGCTTGGTTTTTGGGTGTGACGGCAAGCGGCATGATTTCGTACTCGGGGAGTGGCTTGAAGGTCGGGGTTGAGCGGAGCTTGACGATGATCTGAAGAGCGAGGTCGATGAGAAGCGGGTGAGCAATGGTGGCGTCGATTTCGCCGTCGTGAAGGAGCTTGAGGCCTTCTTTGGGGCCTGGGAGCGCGTCAGTGCCAATGATGAGCGTATTTTCTCGAATTTTCTGATCATTGGTGAATTTAGCGGCACCGGCAGCGATGAGGTCGCTATGGGCGAAGATGATGTCGAAACTGCGCTGAATGCGGAGGGCCTCACCTAGATGCTGGACTGCACTGTCGGTCGTCCAGTCGGCGGGAGCGTCATGGATGAGGATGATACCGGGCTGGGCACGTAGTCCAGTGGTGAAGCCTTCGGCAATCTGGTCGCAGTAGTTGGAAGACTCGGCCCCGCGGAGCTGGACAACGCGACCTGTGATATCAGTCCGGGATTCTTCGGCTGCTTTGCGCTTAAGGGATTCAATAGTGAGCGTGGCGGCAGCAAGTCCGATCTTCTGTGGGTCACAGTGAACGAGGGAGGTGCAGCCGGTGAGGCGCTTGTTCAGGCCAATGATGGTTATCTTGGCGGCAGTTGCTTCTGCGAGGAGTTGGCTGAGTTCAACGCCGTCCGCGGGATCGATAATGATAGCGACGGGTTTCTTGGCTATTACCGTGCGTAACTGGTCTGATTGAATGTTAGCTTTTGATGCAGCGTCCAGAACAGTGAGGCGGAGTCCGCTCTCCTGATTCATGAGCGCACTCAGGAATGCACGCTGATAATTCTGGAAGGAGCGCACCGCTTCAGATTGCAAGAAAACGATCTCAGAGCGTGTGTCGTTGGTGCCAAGTCCTAGAGTCCGCGCTAGCTCGGGTGGCGGGCGGAAAACGGTATTGTTACTGGTGTCCTCGGCCCGCCGGAGTTCTTTGATGTGCTGGGCGAACGGGTCATTGGCGGTCTCATCTGGCGGACCGCAAGAGCTAAGCAGCGCGGAGGCTATGAGAGTTGCAAGAAGATGAAAGCGATGGCGCATGATGGCAGCGGTGAATTATCTATCCCTTACTGACATCATTTGGCACCGGGCACAAGCCCGCAGGACGTGATCTCATTGCGGTGGCGAGTCTTCTCTTGCGTTATGAAGGGTTTGTCACAGAGTCCGCGCCACTTTCCCCCAAAACCATTCATGAGTTCACCCCAAAAAACAGCCGTGGTTACAGGCGCAGCCGGATTCCTGGGCTCTCACCTTTCGGATCGTCTGTTGGCAGAAGGATATCGTGTGATCGGGATCGACAATTTGTTGACGGGAAACACACGTAATATCGATCATTTGGCTGGGAATGAGGACTTCAAATTCATCAAGCATGATGTGACCAACTACATTTATGTGGCTGGAGAGGTGCACTTGGTCTTCCATTTCGCCTCACCTGCTAGTCCTATCGATTATCTGAAGTTGCCGATTCAAACGCTCAAAGTGAGTTCACTCGGCACTCATAATGCGCTGGGGTTGGCGAAGGCTAAGGGCGCGACGCTTTTAATCGCATCG
Organism: Verrucomicrobiaceae bacterium; assembly: GCA_031411715.1. Taxonomy (GTDB): domain Bacteria; phylum Verrucomicrobiota; class Verrucomicrobiia; order Verrucomicrobiales; family Verrucomicrobiaceae; genus Prosthecobacter. The sequence goes on from JANOBP010000257.1 coordinate 3,530, forward strand.
ACAAGCGAATGCTATGGCGATCCGTTGGAACATCCGCAGAAGGAAACGTATTGGGGCAATGTGAATCCGATTGGGCCGCGTGGCTGTTACGATGAGGCAAAGCGGTTCGCCGAGGCGATAACAATGGCGTACCACCGGTTTCACAACGTGGACACGAAAATTGTACGTATCTTCAATACCTACGGTCCGCGCATGAGGCTGGAAGATGGACGTGTGGTTCCTGCTTTCATTGGCCAAGCGCTGGAAGGTCGATCATTGACGGTTTTTGGAGAGGGGCAGCAAACGCGGAGCTTTTGCTATGTGTCGGATCTCATTGAGGGCATTTTCCGCCTTTCTCAGAGTGATTACCATGAGCCTGTGAACATTGGCAACCCGACGGAAATGACCGTGATGGACTTTGCAAAGGCGATTCTGCGTATCACAGGCAGTCAATCTAAGATCGAATATCGCGAGTTGCCAACGGATGATCCCAAGGTGCGACAGCCGGACATTACCTTGGCGCGGAAGCTATTAAATTGGGAACCCAAAGTATCATTTGAGGACGGCATCACGAGAACGGTTGAATATTTTCGCGAATTTATGCGAATCAATCCTTGATAGGTGAGGCCATTTGTTGATAAAACAGATAATATTCAAATCCTAATCTGCCATGACACGTTTCTTCACCATCTCCCTTGCTGCACTCACCCTGATCGGATCGGCTTCCGCCCAAGCGCCTGCCGAGGCCCCCAAGGTAAAAGTGGATGTTAAAAAAGTAACAGTGACTGAGCAGCAGACCCCTCAGTTTGCTCCAAACAATGTGAAGGACAAACGCTGGCGTCCAAAAAATTGGGTCGAGGTGGAAGTGGATTTTGACGTCAAACTTCCAGTGGATGCCGGTGGTCGAAAAGGTACTTTTGGCAGCATGCAGCTCGTAATTTACTTGGCGTTGCAGCACAGTACCAAAGATGGGAAGCGTGAGGTAATCAAAGGTACGCTAAATTTGATCAACATCCCTGCGGGAGACTGCCACGCACTGGCCTATGTCTCGCCAGCTGACATGAAGGCGATTTTTGAAAAGGACAATGTACTTGCGACCTCGGATATACAGGGATGGGGCGTTGAGTTCTTGGTGGATGGTAAAGTTGTGACTGGCGATTCCAGCCTCGGCAAGCAACCTTGGTGGTCGCAGACCCCAGACAAATTCCAAATGCTCGAAGGTCTCCTGGTGAGCAAAGCGGATTCACCTTTTGCCATCCTTTGGGGAGACTATGACGTCCCAGTGGCAAAGAAGTAATTTAAGCCGAGGTCCTTTTTCTTTCATTTTCTCGCATCACGAATTCTACCCAGCATGGCAGATCCCAAAAGCATCGCAGTCATCAACCTCGGTTCCCAAAGCGTTAGCGGCGCAGTATTTGGTAAAACGGCCGGGGGAGATCTTATTCTCAAGCGTCATGGCGTGATCGAAATGGATGGCGATCCCAGCGTGGACGTCAGCCGTTTACCGCAGTTAAAAGTCGCGGTGGAGGAACTCGTCGCCAAGCTCAAAATCAAGGGGCAGAAGACGTGGTATTCGGTGGCGGGACACACGGTGTTTACCCGTTTTGTCAAACTGCCGCCCGTTCAGGCGGACCAGGTGGACCAGATCGTTGAATTTGAGGCCAAGCAGAACGTTCCTTTCCCGATTGATGAAGTTGTCTGGGATTACGAAACGGTCAGCCAACCCGGCTCCCTCGAGACTGAGGTTGTCTTGGTTGCCATGAAGGCGGACTCGCTGAATGAAGTCCAGACTGAAGTCACTGCTTCGGGTGCCAACGCCGTCGGTGTCGATCTTGCTCCTGCGGCTCTTTACAATGCGTTTCGCTATAATTACCCAGATGCTGACGAACCAGTTCTGTTGATAGATCTGGGCGCTCGTTCCACGAATCTAGTTTTTATTGAAGAAGGTCGGTTCTTCACTCGCAATCTTTTGGTCGGTGGAGCTTCCACAACCAATGCCATTGCCAAGGAATTTGGTATTCATTTTGCAGAGGCAGAGCAGCAGAAGATTTCACAAGGATTTGTCGCTCTCGGCGGTGCCGTTGAAGACCATCCAGATGAGTCTGTTAATGCCATGTCCAAAGTGATGCGCAATGCAACGACACGACTTCACGCAGAAGTCATGCGCACGATAAACTACTACCGCAGCCAGCAGGGTGGTAGTGCGCCCAAGCGAATACTTCTAGCTGGAGGTGGAGCGGCTACGGGCTATATCGCGGAGTTTTTTGCGGAAAAACTTAAATTGCCTGTCGAGCTATTCGATGGCCTGCGCGGAGTCCAAATCGAGCGAGGCGTCAATGAGGAATCTGCGCGTGCTGCGGCTCCAAACATGGGCGAACTCGTTGGCCTCGCATTACGCGGCATGGGTTCTGCTCCGTGTGAATTGGACTTGGTTCCAGATGCTATTTTCTCGGCTCGCGATGCTGCGCGCCGTGCTCCGGCACTCATCGTCGCTGGTCTTTGTCTCTTTGCCTCATTAGGGGCTGCGATATTCTGGTGCCAAAAAGCTGAGGCGGCCATTGTTTCGCGTCAGCAACAACTTCAAGTTGAGGATGCTGGCTTGCGCCAAATTGGGTTGTCCATTCGGGCTTTGGAAGCTCAGCAGGCCGAGTTGGCTGCTCGAAGTGGTCAGTTGCTCCAAGTGGTGAATGAGCGCTCTTGGTGGGTGCGGTTGCTCAATGATCTGAATCAGGCTTTTGACAATGATCTCATCTGGTTAACCGTGATTGAGCCGCTGAAAGATGGGAAGCCAATCACAACTTCCCTTTGGACAACTGGTGAAGATGGAGACTCTAATTCGGGCCCTAAAAGCACTCCAGAGCCTGGTGCCCTACCAAAGTATGAACTGCGTTTGCAGGGCCTATACCGCAAAAATTCTGAAGGTGGCCAGCAGGTTGTTACCGACTATGCGGCCAAACTTTCGAAGAAGGAGCATTTCGACGCTCCAGATTTCGAAAACAACAAAGATAAATACATCGTCAAGCTGGATACTGGCGCAGAGGAAAGCCGTTTTGCTTACCGTTTCGAGCTTAAATTGCCTTTGAAAAATCCCCCAAAATTTAAGTAACACACATGGACTGGATTCGTGAAAATAAAACACTCGCCGGCATCGTCGGCGTCATCGTGGCCGGAGTTCTCGGCTTAGGCTATGTGCTTTTTGGGGCGTGGAGTAGCTACTCTGCCATCAAAGAACAATATTTGGCTCAAGGGAACCAGATCGCGGCCATCAAAGGGATGGCTTTAGCTCCTACACCCAAAAATTTGGCGGATAAAAAAGCCTTGGTCGATGAATACGCTAACAACGTGAATCAGTTGGGTAAAGCACTCCTCATTTTACAAGATCGCGTGGCTCCACAACCGACCAAGGATAACGAGTTTCAGGCCAAACTCAAAAAACAGATCATCGAGATCAAGCAAAAGGCTGCCGCGCTTAAGGTTCAGCTGCCAGCTGAGTTCGCCTTTGGTTTTGGTGAATACACCGGCAATTTGCCAAATATGGAAGCTGCAACCGAGCTTTCGGGATATTTGGACGGTGTTGAGGCACTTGTGAAGCTCTTCATGGATTCCAAAGTCATCTCCATTGATCTGCTGGAACGTTCTGTTTTTAGCGGAGAGAAAGATGGTAAGAGCGCTGATGCAAAAAAGTCGTCCGCAGGACAAAAGCCGGCTGCGCCACAATCTCAGGCCAGCTCTGGAATTACGGACCGTCGAACGGTTTCCATCATTGCGACCCTCGATCAAGGCGCGCTGCAGACACTCATGAGCCGTTTGGCAAATCCAGCTGATATGCCTCATTTTGCCAGTGTTCGCTTGTTGCGGATCGAAAACCAGACACGTGAAGGTCCAGTGAGCGACAGCGTGACCATTCCAGAGCCTGAACCAGTGGTGGTCCCAAATGGCGACGCTCCTCCAGCTAAGGAGGACGATAAAAAGCCTGCAGTTGCTGTTACGGCAGAAGTGAAGGCACCACCTCCAGCACCCGTGGATTCTGTTCCAGTGATGGGGCAAGAACTTCTCAAAATTCAGATTGAAATCGACCTGATTAAATTCCTCGACAGTGCTCGAGGTGTGGCCACCGCGCCGGCACCTGGCGCGGTGCGCCCAGTTGGTCAGTGATCTCTTAACCGCCCCATCCTTCACGCACACGCATCATGCAGAAAAGCACCGGCAGCTACGAAAAAATTAT
>JANOBP010000258.1:0-13446 GCA_031411715.1 Verrucomicrobiaceae bacterium
ACCTTTCACCAAGGCCGAAATCCTCGACTTCAACAAACGCGGTCTCCTTCAAGACACCGACTATCTGCGCGACGCAGGCACCGAAACGTGGCTGCACTTCTCCGAGTGGCTTCCGACTGCCACGCCCGTGAAAAAACTCACGCTGGTGAAAGAACCCAAAGTTGCAGCACCCAAGGCCGCAGCTGCTCCAAAAAAGTCCAAGAAAGCAGCCTGAGCCTAGCTCACGTCTGACCGACAAGCACTAGACTCCAGTGCGCCCGCGTGCCATAGCCACGCATGCCCTCGACAACATCCCGCACTTTTCGCAATGAGCTTTGGCGCTCGTTGCCTGCGGGTGTGCTGGATACATTGACCGCCACCTTCGGCATGCTGGTGGCGGTTCGTGTTTTTCACATGGGGCCCATGGCCAAAGCCGCATTCCTCGCAGCCACCAGTGGCGGCATGGTAACAAGCCTCTTTGTCGTGCCGCTCTTGCTGCGCTCACGCAGCACCATTGCACGCACAGCAGCCAAGGTACAGATGCTCGGCGGCGCATGCATGGGCCTCTCCGCAGCATTCCCGCACTCACCAGAACTCTATCTCGCTGGATTGAGCGTGGGCCTGTTCTGTTTTTCCATGCAGATCCCGCTCATGACGCAGATCTACCGCATGAATTACCCGGAAGAGGTGCGAGGAAAACTATACTCCATCACCGGCGTCACGCGTGCAGGCGCAGCTGTGCTTTTTGGCTTCGCAGCGGGTTGGTGGCTGGATTTGGAGCTGGAGCATTACACCTGGCTGCTCTGGGCCTACTCACTCAGCGGCATCATCTCCGGCTTGTGGACCTATGGCCTGCCCGCCGCAGCTTGGGTGCCGGATGCCACGGCTCAGACCAGCCTGTGGAGTGCCTGGCGCTGGGTACGCCTTGACCATGACTTCCGCACCTTGCTCATCTCTTGGATGATGATGGGCATTGGCAATCTCGCCGCCGCATGCCTCTTCGTCGAATACCTCGCCAATCCAGCGCACGGCATCGACCTGCCGGAGAAACAAGTCGCCCTCATCACCTGCGTGGTTCCGGTCCTCGCACGGCTACTGTTTTCCTACCCGTGGGGCATCATTTATGACCGCTACCATCTCTTCGCAGTCCGCTCCGCGCTGAATGTGTTCTTTGCCGCCGGCATCCTCTGTTTCTACCTTGGCGGCACGGTCTTCTGGTGGACCTTCGGCATGGCCTTGTGGGGTATGGCCAATGCTGGCGGCAACGTCACCTGGTCTCTTTGGGTCACCAAACTGGCCCCCAAACACGCTGTAGCCGAGTATATGAGTGTTCACACCTTCCTCACTGGCGCACGCGGTCTTGTGGCACCGTTTTTGGCCTTCGCCATGCTCAAAGTGATGTCCTTTCAATCCTTCGCCATCATCTGTGGTGCCGCCATTCTCTCCGCCAGCGCCTTCATCACTGTCCGTGCTCGAACAAGCGATCCCGAGACTACCAAACGCCTCCGTGCGGAGCGACTTTAAGCCATCCGCGACTCAAGAAGAACAAAAGTATCGACTGATCTCATGCTCACTTTCATTCGCCGCTTTCTTGGCTTGTTGGTTCTGTTGTTTGGACTTTGGTTTCTCGCGCTTCCAGGCATCCGCGTGGCGTGGACTTTGGGTGATCCCGGAATACGCGATGGGAGCATCCCTGCCGTCTCATGGAAGCTGCATCGCTCGCTGACACCGCGGTATGGCGCTTGGGCCGCGGCTTGGCTGAAGAGCAATCGGGGTGAGCAGCTTTCCACCGACGACATTGCAGGCACGGAGTGGCCGCTGTTTGGCTCCTGCTTTTATCTTTGGGCCACGGAGGCTCTGGTGGCGGATGCAGCGGCCAAAAAGATCGATAGCCCGATGCTTTACTCACGAGAGGCTGTGGATGCGGCGGCGGATCTGGTGATGGACCCACGCAGCGCGGGCTGGGTGCGGCAGCATTGGGGCGCGGAGTATTTGACGAAGCAAAATGCCTTCTATCGCATGCTGCTGATCTTTGCCGCCACTTCCCACCAACAACTGACGGGCTCTGACAAGCATCTGGCGATCCTGCGCGCTCAGGTCGAGTCACTGGCCGCTGAGATCGATGCCTCACCAGCCGGTTTGCTGGAAGACTATCCAGGGCAATGCTACCCGACGGACATCGTGGCGGCCATCCTGGCCATTCAGCGAGCGGATGCGGTGCTGGGCACAGATCACCGGGCCTTCGTGGAGCGTGCGCTGAGGGGCTTTACGGGAAAGAACGTCATGGACCTGAGCCTGCCGCCTTATTCAGCCGACGCGCTCAGCGGCCGACCTCATGACCGCTCGCGCGGCTGTGGCAATGCTTACTTCATGATGCATGTGCCGTATCTCTGGCCACAGCAGACTGAAAAATGGTATGCATCGTATGAAGAGAACTTCTGGCAGCAGGATTGGCTGCTCGCAGGCTTTCGCGAGTTTCCCAAAGGCTGGTCAGATGACTTTTACTTTGATGTCGATTCAGGTCCGGTGGTTCGCGGGGTCGGCGTGGCAGCTTCCGCATTCGGTTTGGCAGCAGCACGCGTGAATGGGCGCTTTGATCAAGCCACGCCACAGGCCGCCATGGTCATCGCGGCGAGTTGGCCACTGCCGGATGGCACACTGCTCATGCCGCGCCTGCTCTCCAATGCCACGGACGCACCGTATCTCGGGGAGGCGGCCACGCTCTACTGCCTGACGCGCACGCCAGCCACTCACACGGCTTCGCAGGCTCCAGGGAGCATCCCGCTGGTGGTATGGCTGGCATTGGCACTCTATCTCGGAATGGGATCGCTGACGATGCTCTGTGGCTGGCGCTGGCTGCGGCGCACCTAGATGATCAACACCGAGTGTGTCGCGGAATGATGTAGGTTCTGGCAAAGCCTCAGACATCCTGACACGCCACCTCAAGGGTCATTCACTCGCAGGAAATCGAATGATCCTATTTGGCAGAAAAATTGTGGCAGAAAAATTTGAACCCTCTGAGTTTTCCTGCCCCAATTTTTCTGCCTAACTCAGGGGCGGGTTCATGGTCATTCCTATGAGGTAAGGAAGTCTGAGCCTACTGCGCGGCAGCGTCCCGGAACCGGAGCGCAGCGGAGATAGCCAGCCGCAGGCTGCCCCGAAGGGGTGAGCGTAGCGAAGCAATGCGGTGGCAGAGATGCAAGGGGCACCCTTGCATCGCCGACACCGCTCTCGTGATGCCGCAGAGTGCGCTTAGGTCGCAGCGCACTTTTCAGCGCGCGGGAGCGGTGTCGTGCCCTTTCAGGGCGTTGCCACCGCACTCCGGGACGCTGCCGCGACTGCTCAAGGCCTACAACATTCCGGCCACGCACCCATCCATACCTCACGTCATCAAGTTTGGTGAAAACACGGATTGCTTCCCACCGATTGGGGTTCGTCTGGTAATTTGGTGCATTTGCAGAAGTCAGGAAGCGTAGGGGACTGCTATGAATTCAAAAGAGTCGTCAGCACCTTGATGGGCCTGAAAGGCCCTTGGGAGTCTAGCCTAGGCTCGCAGAGCCTGGGTTCGTGTGGCGCGCCGGGGGCACTCTGAAAGAGTGCGGGAGAGCTGGCACAGCATTTCCCGCGCTCTTTCAGAGCGCACGGCTTGGCCCATCGCATAACCCAGGGTTTGCGCGGCTTCGCCGCTTCAACCCTGGGCTGGAATCCTTGAGGCCTTCAGCCTCATCTCCTCCAACGATCGCCGTTTTGGCCAGCGTTTCCGCACCAACTTCCCGGATGAACCCAGAATCGGGGGAGTCCCACAGATTGGTTTCAGAAGAAATCTGCGGGCCTCCTTGAATCTGTGGGAAATCACCCATCATGATGACGCAGTGTCTATCTCACTTGCCGTCGGCTTTGCCGGGCACGCGCGGGTCATTGGCGGGAAAGAAGAGCTTCTTTTCGCGATCAAAGTAGATGGCTTGGCAGGCACCGAAGGAGGTGGTTTCGGCGAGAGTGTGGCCGAGCGCTTTGACTCTGGATAGCGTGGCTTCTCCGAAGGCTTTTTCGATTTTAAGCTCTGCCGGATTCCACTGATGATGAAAGCGTGGTTCCGCGAGGGCTTCAACGGGGAGCATGCCATCATCTATGATGTGGGTGAGCAACAACAGAGCCTGTGTGATGATCGTTGGGCCGCCAGCAGCACCCGTGACAATGACAGGCTTGCCGTCCTTGAGCACAATCGTCGGACTCATACTGGAAAGTGGACGCTTGCCGGGAGCAACGGCATTGGCCTCAGCGCCGACGAGTTTGAAGGCATTGGGAATGCCTGGCTGCACGGCGAAGTCATCCATCTCGTCATTGAGCAAGACTCCGGTGCCAGGGATGACGACTTTGCTGCCAAAGGCGGTATTGATGGTCTGATTAAGCGCGACCCAATTGCCCTCTGCATCGGCGGTGCAGAGGAAGGTGGTGTGCTTGCCAAAGACGTCACCTTCCCAATGAGGTGGCATGTTGTGTGAAGGCACATCGGTGGCGTGATCGAGGTCGATTTTCTTGGCGAGATCGTCTGCGTAACCAGGTTCGACAAGGCCTCGAGGGACTTTGGCAAAGTCGGGATCTCCCAGCCAGTGAGCACGATCCGCGAATGCTAGCTTCATGGCCTCTGCAATGACATGGATGCGGCTACTGGCACGGAAATGACGGATGGGGAAGTGCTCGAGAATGTTCAGGATTTGTGCCATGTGAACGCCACCCGAGCTTGGCGGCGGCATGGTGATGAGGTCATAGCCGCGATACTTGGAGCGGATGGGCTCGCGCTCGGGTGCTGTGTAATGGGCGTAATCATCGGCCGTGGTGATGCCACCGTTGGCCTTCATCCAAGCGGAGGTTTTTTGAGCGAATTCGCCTCCATAGAACCATTCGATGCCTTTTGCCGCTACAGCACGATAGGTTGCGGCGAGGTCGGTTTGGACTAGCAACTGGCCTTTTTCGAGTGGTTTGCCGTTTGGAAGAAAAATGGCGGCTGACGCGGGAAATTTGGCCAGTTTGTCTGCCGTGGCGGCAAGTTTGCGCGCATAGACCTCATCAAGTGGGAAACCATTGGCGGCGATGTCGGCGGCGGGAAGAAGTACATCGGCGAGTTTGAGCTTTCCGTGTTTCTTTTGAGCCGCAGCGCAAGCTTTGAGATATCCAGGAACTCCAGAGGCGAGTGGGCCAGTTTTGCTGGCTTCGTCATCGAGTTTGCCATTGATAAGGTACATGTCCCGATGGGCCTTTGCTGGAGCCATTTCGCGGCCATCAATGCAAGTCACCGTGCCATCAGCCGCATGGATGACGAAGAAGCACCCACCCCCGATGCCGGAGTTATGTCCATCAACGACGCCAAGGGTCAAACCGGCTGCAATGGCGGCATCGATGGCGTTTCCTCCTTTTTCAAAGGCTTGCATGCCCGCCTGTGTGGCCAATGGATGCACCGTAGCAATGGAGTGCTTTGGATACGAGGCATCAGCAGCCTTCAACGTGGCGTTGATGAGCAGAAATAGAGCGAGAATCACTTTCATTCCGCGAGACTAGCGCTCGGGCAATGGTCGTCGAATCAAAAAGCCTCGCTAAAAATAGTGAGGTTCACTGCCAACACGGTCACTTTTGCCAGTTCATCCAAGCGCGGCGGTAAGTAAACGCCATGGCCATGATGCCTGCGAAGAGGAGGATGGCTCGACTTGGCTCCGGAGCTGGAAGAAGCTGGCGGCTGATGTTTTGAGGCACTTCGAAGGAAATAATATCTTGGATGACACCCGGCTCCGAGGCGTGCGTAGCCAAAGCGGCAAACGCGCAGCATAGCGCCCAGTAAATGATGGATCGAAGGGTCATGGTTGGTTAGAGAATGGAAGTTTTACCTGAAAATGAAGGCACTCAGCAAGGTTTATTTTCAAAACAAAGAATAATCTCTGTCGGCCTAGCTCTCGCGTAAGCGAGCACGACTGACAAACCATCGAGTGTTCCTTGTTTGTTTCTCAGCCGAGCCAAGCGTTCACTTTCTCTCGGTCCAGCGATATGCGGAGAGGGAATTCTTCCAGAAATACTTATCGCAGGCTTCGGTGCCTTTGGCGGTGAAGTAGTCCTTCACGATCCTGAAAACGACATCATAGGGTGCACCTTTGTCGGAGACCGGCCAGTTACTGCCATAGATCAGGCGATCCGAACCGAATGACTCCCAAAGGTGATTAAGGATCGGCAGATAGTAGTCGGTGTCACGCGGGGCCATGCCGGGCTCACACTTGACCTGCTCAACAAGGGCCGAAACTTTCATGAAGACGTTGGGCTGCTTGGCCACGAGACGGATGTTGTCTTTCCACTCAGGCTTCAGCGCATCAGGTGCGCCCGAGCTACCGAGATGGTTGATGACGATGCGAAGCGAAGGTATTTCAGCCGCAAGCTTGGCGGCGAATGGGAGTGAGCCCGGCGGGCCATTGAGGTCGAGTTCCAGACCATGATCCGCAAGGGATTTGGCTCCAGAGAGCAGTGAGTCGCGCTTGGTATCGTCCATCAGCATGTTTCCGCTCCAACGTATGCCTCGGAAGATGGAATTGGCGGCGAATCGCTTCAAATTGGCCTCGAAGTCTGTTCCAGGATCAAGATGCCCGACAAATCCAACAATGGATTTTTCCTGCGCAGCCAGATCGAGAATCCATTGATTGTCATCCACCAGCGGACTGGCTTCAACGACGACAGTCTCCTTGCAACCGTGTGGTGATGCAAGTGCTAGCCAATCCGCGGGGAGAACCCTACGGTAAAGTGGAGTCCCCTTCCCTGGCCACGGCACACCTTGTGGGCGCGTCGGATCATAGAAATGCGTGTGTGTATCAATGATGCGGCCGGCGGGTGCAGCAGCTTGGGCAACGCTTGGAAGAAGGAGGGCGGCGGAGGTTTGAAGGAAATGGCGACGGTGCATGACTTATTTAGACACTGTCCACCATATCCATTTAAGCCGCCTTTTCAGGCTCCGTTGACTCGGCAGGTTTCGACTCTGCCGAAGGAGCATCCTGAGGCTTTGCATCCTCATGATGGTCGTCATCGTGGTGATGATCATCTGCATCATGCTTGTCCTCACGCGGATCGTGACCTTCATGATGCAGGATGTCATGATGCTCGGTGACACCTTTCAAGTGTGCTCTGAACTTACGATGGCGCTGACGCTCAGGGAGCGGACTGATCTGCATGTTGATATTGCGACCTGCCATGCGCGGCTCCTGATCAATGTGCCCCATCGTGAGAAGATCACCTTTGATCTTAACGGCAAGTTGATGCCCCAATTCTTGGTGAGCCATCTGGCGGCCACGGAACTGGAGCTGGATACGCACTTTGTGACCTTCCGCGAGGAAGTCTTCCGCGTGAGTGATCTTGATCAGGTAATCATGCGGGTCGATGCCGATACGGAATTTCATCTCCTTCACCTTGCCACCCTTCTGATGCTTGTGAGCCTCCTTCTTGTGCTTCTCAAGGGTGTACTTGTATTTGCCGTAATTGACGATCTTGCACACCGGTGGATCGGCATTTGGCGCGACTTCGACGAGGTCAAGCCCACGTTCTTTGGCGATGCGGATAGCCTGCGGGGTGGGCAGGATACCGAGTTGATGCTGACCATCTTCCTCGACGACGCGAACCTTCGGCGCGCGAATGCGCTCATTGATGCGAGTTTGATCCACATAGCGACCTGGCCGTTCACGACCACGGCTACTGCCTTGGTAGGGACGCGGCGGGCCACCAGCTCCTGCTCCAGGTCCGGCAGGACGCGGTGGTCCACCAGTGCCTGCTCCCTGATATGGCCTTGGTGCACCGGTTCCAGCTCCCTGTGGCCTCGGCGCTCCGCCAGTCTGCGGCGGACGCGGCTGGGCGGATTGGTTTTGTTGCGGTGGCCGTGGTGGCGGCGGAGTAAAATTGCCGCTATTCAGGGTTTGGAATGGGTTGCTAATAGGATACCTCCAGGTGTGTTCAGTGCTTCTGCGCGGGTGGTTCCGCGACAGAAAAGGGTTTCAAGTGACCGGTTGCTGCTTTTGTCATATCAGCACAGACCAGCCCAGATCAGGCGCAACACAACTGCTTCCCGGGCAGGCGGGAGCTTGTGGCGCTTTGTGTAAAAAATCATGCGGGTGAAAATCTGTAGAATGCTTCTCACATCGACCGGGATGGTGATTGGAAAAGCACGGCGCAATTTACGCTCGGAAACTCTACGACTTTCAGGAGCAGACAGCAAGAGACGATTTATTTTCTTAATGGCGATGACCCAGATCATGCTGCCGAGGGCTGGGCGGTCCCATCTACGATCGCGCGTGGCGGTTCTTTGATATCCGTGACGATATGCAGCCAGCCGAGCACTTTGAGCACATAATAGGTAATGTCGATCTCCCACCAGCGGAAGCCCTGACGCGCGCAATGCGGATAATGGTGGTGGTTGTTATGCCACCCTTCCCCAAGAGTCAGCAGCGCCAGAATCAACGAGTTACGGCTCGATTCTCCAGTCTCATAGCGACGCTTTCCAAAGACGTGGCAGAGAGAATTGATCGCAAAAGTTGAATGATACAGCACCACGGTACTCACGCAGAAGCACCACAAGAAGCCCGCCAAACCACCGAAATAGGCGCAAGTTAAGATCAGGGAAAGAGGCGGGACAAAATGCCATTTATCGATCCACACAAGCTCTGGGAACTTCGTCAGGTCCTTCACGCGCTTCGCATCGTAGTCATTGTAATCCGGTGCCAAGACCCAGCCCACATGCGCCCAGTAAAAACCCTGTTGCTTCACCGAATGGATGTCCTCAGGTCCATCTGAGTGCTGATGATGGTGCCGATGATGCGCCGCCCACCACAAGGCACCTTTTTGGGCCGCCATGCCGCCAAGCCAAGCCAGAACAAACTGAAACACCCGTGATGTCTTGAATGACCGATGCGAGAAGTAGCGATGATAACCGCCCGTGATGCCAAACTTCCGCACTAGGAAGAGCCCCACGCACGCCGCTATCATCCACGGCTCAGGTTTTACAAAGAAGGCCGTCACCGCCAAAACGTGAATGGCAAAAAAGAGAAGTGCTCCAGCTGAGAAATAAGATGCTTTGACCACGAAATACTTGAATGGGTTGGTTGAGAAAGAAAACGACCCCAGATGGTGCTCAAATCGGGCCGTACTGCAAGTTCAATGATCTCGACCGCAAACCCGGCACATAAATCGATTGGCTCGGCCCTCCATCTCAAAAGTATTCCCGCCACAAAAGGGACATTTCACCGCAATGAACGTCCTCACCACCCACCGACCCGCGATCAAGACCAAAACAAACGTTACCAGTAACCCGGTCATCAACGCCCCATCACGCAGTTCCATCCAGAAATTGCACAGATAGAAAAAATAGCAGGCCACCGCAGCCGCAATGGGTGGCGCAAAGAAACTGAGAATGAAATGCCGTGATGCGGTCATGAACGGCCCATCATTGCGCCTTCACGGCATTTCGCAAGCCTTCACGCATTGCCTCCAGAGGCGCAGGCTGTGCAAACCAATGCTCAAACGAGATCGCCCCCTGATGCAGCAGAAGCGTGAGGCCATCCGCCACGCGGGAGCCTGCAGCTTTTGCATCCGCCAGCAGCGACGTCTCACCATCGGCCCGGTAAACCATGTCAAAAACAAGGTGCCGCTCTAGAAGCGCACTTGCAGGCACCAATCTCGCATCACCATCCTTCATGCCCAGCGAGGTTGCGTTCACGATCAAATCCACGCCTTCCATTTCCGCGGCTAAAGCCTCATCCGTCCAGGAAATCACACTCACACGGGTGCTGGGAGACAATTTCGACAACTCGTCAGCAAGCGCCTCTGCTTTGGATGCGGTACGATTCGCCAGCACCACCCGTTTGCAATTCTCCAGCGCGCACTGCACCGCCACCGCGCGCCCCGCACCACCACCTGCACCCAGAATCAACACCCGCAGATCCCGCACCTCCACATCGAAGGCCTCACGCACACTTCGCAGGAATCCAGGCCCATCACTATTATAGCCGTGCAGTCTCCCATCACGGATCGCCAGTGTGTTCACCGCGCCGAGTTGAGATGCCAGCGGATCGATCTCATCCACGGCATCCAGCGCCTCAAACTTGTGTGGAATGGTAATGTTCACGCCCAGAAAGCCACACTTCGCAAACTGCCGGAATGCCTCCGCCACATGCCCGACAGGCACCTGCACACGAATATATTGCGCATCGATCCCACACGCTGCCAGCGCCGGATTGTGCATCTGCGGACTGCGTGAGTGACCAATGGGATCCCCAATCACCGCCAGTCGCGCAGGCGGAGTGAACCGTTCCGCCACCGCGTCCCAGTTCATCAGTTCATCATACGAAAGATATTCTGCCACGCCTCAGACATGCCGCAGAACCACCCTCTGTCAAAGCTGCCCGCAATTTTCCCGCTCGACAAGCCGTTCCCTCCGCGCTGCAATCAGCCCCCTCGCAACCAACCACTCGTCATTCATCCATCCATGAAATTACTCTTCCCCCTAGCCACCCTAGCTCTCGCTACGGGTCTCTTCTTCGCCCAAGCCGCCGACTCGCCAGTCAAACCACTGCGCGTGCTCATCGTTGCCGGTGGTTGCTGCCATGAATACGACAAGCAGCCCATGGCCCTCAAAGAAGGCATCGAAGCACGCATCAATGCCATCGTCGATATCGCCTACAACCCGGACAAGAGCACCAAGGCCACCTTTGAGATCTACAAAGCCAAAGACTGGGCCAAAGACTTCGACGTCATCATTAATGACGAATGCAGTGCCGACGTGACCGACCCCGCCTACGTCGGCGCCATTCTGGATGCCCATAAAGCCGGCAAACCTGCCGTCAATCTCCACTGCGCCATGCACAGCTACCGCTGGGGTAATTTCCGCGAGCCTGTGAAGGCCGGTGCCGACAACGCCGGTTGGTATGAAATGCTCGGCCTGCAATCCACCGGCCACGGCCCACAGCAGCCCATCTCCATCACCTTCACCGACAAAACCAGCCCCATCACTCAGGGCTTGGAAAACTGGACCACCATCAACGAAGAGCTCTACAACAACATCCAAGTCCTCACCGGCAAGCCCCTCGCCTCCGGAACCCAGATCGTCCCACCCAAGGCCAAGAAAGGTGAAACACTCCCACCGGATGCCAAAGCCACCGAGGCCACCTCCGTCGTCGCCTGGACCAACGAGTACGGTCCAAATAAAACCAAGATCTTCTCCACCACCATCGGCCATAACACCGCCACCGTCGCCGACGCTCGCTACCTCGATCTCATCACCCGCGGCATCCTCTGGACCACCGGCCATATCAACGAAAACGGCAAGGCCACACCCGGCTACGGCAAATAGTTCACGCCAGCATTCGCTTCAGCAGCACCTCCACAGTGCTCAGTTCAAAGTGCTCAGTGGTCATCCCTCTGAGCATTTTGCCATTTCCAGTCCCTCCATCCAAACCGCTCAAAAAAACTGAGCACTAAGCACTGAGCACTCATGCCTCGCTCCCTGATCCTCCTCCTCGCCCTCACGCTCCGCCTCTCCGCAGACGACGGTCACTCCGCGCATGGTGAAGCCTTCGACGAAGGCCCACGCCAGGCCGCCGTGCTCATTCCGGGTTGTGGTGACGCCGTGAAGTTCCCCATCAGCTCCAAAAAGCCCGAAGCCCAAAAATTCTTCACCCAGGGCGTCGGCCAGCTCCACGGCTTCTGGTATTATGAAGCCGAGCGCTCCTTCCGCCAGGTCGCCGCCATCGATCCAGACTGCGCCATGGCCTATTGGGGCATGGCCATGGCCAACGTGAACAACGACAAACGCGCCCGCGCCTTCATCAAGAAAGCCGCACCACTCAAAGACAAAGCTACCGCTCGCGAGAAACAATGGATCTCCCTCCTCGAGACCCTCTACCGCGAAGGCGATGACAAACGCGACAAAAAACAGCGCAGTCTCGACTGCATCCGTGACCTCGAAACCCTCGTTCAGGACGACCCCAAGGACCTCGAGGCCAAAGCCTTCCTCGTCTGGCGCATTTGGTTCTCCCGCACCGAGGCCCCCATCTCCAGCCTTCAGGCCGTCGATGCCCTCATCGATCAAATCTTCGCCGCCGCACCCAATCATCCCGCCCATCATTACCGCATCCATCTGTGGGATCAAAACAAGCCCATCCGCGCCCTCACCTCCGGTGCCCAATGCGGCCAGTCAGCACCTGGCATCGCCCACATGTGGCACATGCCCGGCCACACCTTCTCCAAGCTCAAGCGCCCCGACGACGCCGCCTGGCAGCAGGAGGCCAGCACCCGCGTCGATCACGCCTACATGATCCGCCAGTTCATCCTCCCGGACCAGATCCACAACTACGCCCACAACGAAGAATGGCTCATCCGCACCTACAACGAGCTCGGTCGCGCCCATGACGCCATTGGCCTCGCCCACAGCCTCATCGGCAATCCCCGCCACCCCACCTACAACAGCCTCGACAAACAAAGCACCTCCGCCAGCTATGGCCGCACACGCTTGATCGAAACCCTCACCAAATGGGAACTCTGGGACGACCTCAAAACCTTCACCGCCACACCCGCAGGCCATCCAGCTCACGACATCACCCGCCGCCGCGCGGCCGGACTCGCCGCATACCATCTCAACACCCCCAAACAACTCGCTGAGTCCATCAAAGCCCTCGAAGACCTCAAAACCGACCTCAAGCCTGAAGCCAAACCCGCAGATAAACCTGCACCCAAGCCCGAAACCAAACCCGAAACCAAGCCCGAAGCCAAACCCGAAGCCAAACCCGAAGCCAAACCGGAAGCCAAGCCCGAAGCCAAGCCCGAAGCCAAAAAGGAACTCGCCCGTAAATCCGAAGACAAAAAGCCCGTCACCACGGACATCGCCAAAAAAACCACCACTTCCGCCAAACCCGCCGAAAAACCCGAGGCCAAAGCCAAGACCACTGCCCTGACCGAGCTGAAAGCACTCGCCGCACTCCTCGACGAAAAACAGACCAAGGCCGCCAAAACCAAGCTCATCGACACCCTCAAAGACAGCGACGTCCCCAAAGACCGCCTCGCCCGCTACTACCTCAAGCTCGACGACAAAACCAAAGCCGCCGACCTCACCAAAAACTTCACCCAGGACCTGCCCGGCCTCGCCGCCAAGACCGAAGTCCTCCAGCTCTGCGGCAAAACCGACGACGCCAAAAAAGCCTTCGAAGAAACCCGCAAGCAAGCCTACGCACTCGACCGGGATCTCCCCATCGCCAAGCGTCTCGACACCCTTGCCAAAACCTTCGCCATCACCGGCGACTGGCCCGCCGCCGTCCCCAAGCGCACCGACAGCGGCACACGTCCCGCCATCGATACCCTAGGCCCCGTCCACTGGCATCCGCCCACCGCCCCCACCTTCACCGCCCTCACCCTCGACGGCAAAACCGTCTCCAGCACCGACTACACCTCCAAGAAACC
>JANOBP010000259.1:0-13390 GCA_031411715.1 Verrucomicrobiaceae bacterium
CAAAGGTGCCGATCCAGAAGTGGAAGTCCGCCATTTTAATCGAATAGAGACGCGTGCCCCATAAGCGCGGTGCCAGCCAGTAGAACATCCCAGCGGCCATGAATCCGTTCCAGCCTAGAGCGCCGCTGTGCACGTGGCCGATGGTCCAGTCGGAATAATGCGAGAGTGAATTCACCGCTCGGATCGACAGCAGTGGGCCCTCGAATGTGGCCATCCCGTAGAAAGTGATGGCCGCGATGAAAAATTTGATCACCGGGTCAGTGCGTAACTTGTCCCACGCACCACGCAAAGTCAGAAGGCCATTGAGCATCCCTCCCCAACTTGGAGCCCAAAGCATCAAACTAAAGAACATGGCAATCATCTGCAGCCACTTTGGCAGGGCTGTATTGAGCAAATGATGCGGCCCCGCCCAGATGTAGAGGAAAACCAGCGACCAGAAATGCACAATCGAGAGACGATACGAGTACACCGGCCTCTCTGCTGCTTTCGGCAGGAAGTAGTACATGATTCCAAGGATCGGCGTGGTCAGAAAGAAGGCGACCGCGTTATGCCCATACCACCACTGCACCAATCCGTCCTGCACACCTGCAAAGATGCCATAGCTGTGAGTCCAGCTCGTCGGAATCGAGAGATGATTCACGATGTAGAGCATCGCCACAGTCACGATCGTCGCGATGTAGAACCAAAGAGCCACGTAGAGACTTGGTTCATTGCGTTTATGAAGCGTGAGGAAGAAATTCACTGCGAAGACGACCCAGATCACGGCCACAGCGATATTGATGGGCCAAATGAGCTCTGCGTACTCCTTACCACGGGAAAATCCAAGCGGCAGGGTGATGGCCGCTGCCACGATGATGAGCTGCCAGCCCCAAAAATGGATGGCTGAGAGCGTGTCATTACCCATGCGGCATTTGCACAGCCTCTGTGTGGAATAATAGATGCCCGCAAACATCATGTTGCCAACAAAGGCAAAAATCGCGGCATTCGTATGCAGTGGGCGTAATCGCCCAAACGTTAGCCACTCTGCTAAATTGAGTTGGTGGAAATTTAACTGACTCGCGATGATCACGCCGACGAGCATGGCGACAACGCCGAAGATGATGGATGCCAGCATGAATTGCCGGACGACTTTATCGTTATACTGGATGGTGATGCTTTGTGTCATGAGTGATCTTTGTCGTCGAGTGGTAGTAGCGATGTCTGTTCAATGCTCCTGCGTTGCCGCTGACAGCGCTCGGCAAAAAACAACACGGCAAATAAGACCGCGAAGGCGATGCTGACGAAAATGGTGAGAGCAAAAACTTCCATGAGAGAGCGCTCACGAGTGTGAACGCGGCGGCAGTGAAGCGCAGGACAGCGAGCGGCGCTCTTCACGCATTGGTAATGGCTACCCAAATACTGCGCTCAAAATCCGCACCATTAAGCCTATTCACAATGTTCAGTCGGCTTTACAGCGAGAATGGAACATGGAGCGTGCTGAATGATCTTTTCAGCCGTCGTGCCGATGAGCAGGTGCCTCAATTTACCTCCGCCTTGGGTGCCCAAAACCACGAGGTCAGCTCCAATGTTTGCGGTAACATCGATAATGGCTTCCCGGATGCTCAGGCGCTCCTCGATGACTTTTTTCACCATCAAACCAAGAGTCTCAGCAGCAAGTGGATCGACGAGTAGATCGAGTTGCTGCTGCCAATGTGCGCGCGTCGTGTCGTCGAGGTAAAGTTCAGGCATCGGCGTGACAAAGCCTCCCTGGCTCATCGCCAGCATCATCGCTGACTGGTGCACAAACAGACAGTGCACCGTCGATTCGTCCTGCTTGGCCAGTTGTATGGCGCGCTTGACCGCCAAAATCGAGTTCGGAGAAAAATCAACACAAGCGAGGATGTTTTGGAACACCTCGGGAGCATCCTGCCGGACGATCATCACATCCAGTGGGGCCTTACGTATGCATTGAGCAGCCACCGCTCCGATACGATCCTCCGAACGGCCAGTGCCCGTTGATCCCATGATGAGTAGGCTCGCAGCATGGTAATGACATGCGTCTATGATTCCATCAAACGCTGATCCCATTCTCAACTCCGTCGCCACGGGCTTGCCGCCACCGCCCGACTCATCCACAAATTTTCTCAAGCGCGCCTCCCACTCTGTGCGAACTGCCAGTGCACTGATGGAAAGGGCCTTGGTAAGTTCATGGACTAAAAACTCATCCAAAACATGCACAGCCGTGACCCGTGCATCCTCTGCCGTGGCACGGCGGACGCCCTCACGAAGTGCGCGACGGCAAGCTGGAGTAAAATCGATGGCGACAACGTAATGTGGGCATGTTTTCATGATGGTAGCGGGGCTAGGTTGAGTTAATGGATGATTCACGGCTTCATGAAGCGTAGCGTGCCTTGCGGACCTTCCGGCCAGATGGCTCCGTCTTCAATCCACTCACGCAGCATGCCGATTTGGTCCTCCGTGAGGCTAACCTCAGCACGAGGCATCATTTTTGGATGAGTGCCACCACGCTGCACACTACTGATCAGCAGACTACAGTCGGGATCACCTGGCGTGATGTATTCACGACCAGATGCGCTGCGCTTAAATGCTGAAGCCTTGCTGGTAAGATTCAGTGCAGGACTCGGCATGGAGCCGTTGTGACAGCTTAGACAGTTTTTTTGCAGCACAGGTTTCACTTCGGTAAGGAAATACTGTTCCGCACTTCCTCCAGTGGGCGTGAGCGTGCATGAGGCGAGCAGGGTGGCTGCGAGTACGAAAAGCAATTTCATGGATTTAGGATATTTCACCGCGGCAATGGCTGCTGTGCGTCGTTTGCGCATTTATGTGCAAGTGATCGACAAACTAATGAGCTTATGAGACAACGGAAGCATGAAATCCAAGTCCACACACAAGCACCGCTGCCGTATCGTCCTCACAGGAGGTCCTGGCGGCGGTAAAACCACTGCGGCGGACTTGTTTAGGCGAGAAATTGGCGAACGTGTCGTGATTGTCCCAGAGGCGGCCACCTTGGTCTTTTCTGGCGGTTTCCCGCGCTGCACAGAGCCGGAAAGCGTCATCTCCTCCCAGCGCGCGATATATCATGTGCAGCGTAATTTGGAAGACGTCCAATCCGCCCTTTATCCAGATCGTATCCTACTCTGTGACCGTGGTTCTGTGGATGGCGCTGCCTATTGGCCCGGTTTGGCAGAGGATTTTTTTACGGCGCTCGGCACCACGATTGATGAGGAGTTATCACGCTACGATGGGGTGATTTTCTTCGAAACCGCTGCCGTAGGCGGCTTGGGCATCGAAGGCGGCAATCCTATTCGCAATGAATCACTCGAGCAGGCCGTGGCCCTTGATGGACGCTTGCGCAGACTATGGCAACGGCATCCGCACTTCGTTCTCGTGCGGCACAACGCCTCATTTTTCAAGAAGATCAGCTTCGGTCTTGCTGCACTCGATACGATGGTTGCTGAACTTACGGCTCAGCAGGATTCTGATTCCTCAAAGCCCAATCGTAAGCGTGCCCGCCGCTCCAGTCGGCCATGAGGCACCTTCGCGAATCCATTTGCTGAGAATTTGAACTTCATCTGCTGTCAAACGTGTGCCTACGACAGGCATCGCACTGGAATGATGATGAGACTCGACGTTCTTGACCAGCAAACTGCGCTCAGGATCCCCAGGAATGATATAGGCACCCAGTGCACCTGACCGCACCGCCTCACGGCGATTCTCAAGGCTCATGCGATTATTTAAAATCCGCTTATTGTGACACATGGCACAACGCTGCTCCAAAATGGGCTTTACATGCGTCGCAAAATCCACAGGGCCAGACTTGGCATTGCGGAGCGCTTCTGCACTTAACACGGACTCACCAGAAGGACGCGTTTCTGATTCAGGAACATGGGTGCACGCAACGAGGAAGAGGCAGGCAAAGAGCGGTTTCATAAGGCCACCATACCCCTATTTTTATGGGGCGCGCAATACTCTTATGCATTCATGAATTGCGCCAGTGCGCGTTCACTCGATCCCCAGCGCACGCCGCATCGTCAACGCATCCTCAAGGGCCTCTTCAACAGTGTCACCCAGGACGGTAAAATGCCCCATCTTGCGCCGTGAGCGTGCCTCCAGTTTTCCATAAAGATGCAGCTTGGCGCGAGGGTGATTTAATACGGGGGACCAATCTGGGTGCACTGTGGGCTCAGGCCAGATGTCGCCGAGCAGATTCACCATCACGGCAGGCGTGTGCTGCGTCGGATCACCCAGAGGCAGTCCGCACACTGCGCGGTGCTGCTGCTGAAACTGATTCGTGATGCACGCATCAATAGTGTAATGCCCGCTATTGTGAGGCCGTGGCGCGATCTCATTGACCACCACATGTCCTTCACGAGTGACAAACATCTCTACCGCCATCGTGCCTACATAATCCAATCCAGTCGCGACTGCCTGCCACAATTCGATCGCCTCATCCACAATCTCAGGGGCCACCCGCGCAGGTGAAATGGTCACGTCGAGAATGTGATGCGTGTGTTGATTCTCCACACAGCCATGAACGGCCATTTTGCCCTTCTGGCAGCGCGCTCCGACGACAGAAACCTCGCACACGAAGTCCACCCACTGCTCCACGACCGCACGGTGACCCTCAAACGCCTGCCAAACCTGCGCGAGATCCGTTTCCGCGTTCACCTTCGCCTGTCCTTTGCC
This sequence comes from Verrucomicrobiaceae bacterium, assembly GCA_031411715.1. GTDB lineage: Bacteria > Verrucomicrobiota > Verrucomicrobiia > Verrucomicrobiales > Verrucomicrobiaceae > Prosthecobacter. The sequence goes on from JANOBP010000259.1 coordinate 4,687, forward strand.
GTCATAGCCGAATGCAGCTGTCTTGATCACGCAGGGCCGGCCCAATTCAGCAACAGCAGCCTGCAGACTCGTCAAGTCGTCCACCACTCGAAATCCTGCGCAAGCGATGCCCTGCTCGCGCAGAAACATCTTTTCCCTTTCTCGATGCTGAGTCGTGTGGATCGCCCTACTGCCTGGAAACATTGGTTTAACGGCCTCCACGGCCTGCAAACACGCTGATGGAATATTTTCAAACTCCGCCGTCACCACATCGACCTGGTCCAGAAATCGCTTCAAGGCCTCAGCATCGTCATAACCTGCATTGAATTCCAAATCGGCCACCAAGCCCGCTGGGCAGCCCTTTTTCTCGTCTGTAAAGATCGCAACCCGATAACCGGCGCGCCGCGCCTCAAGCGCCAGCATGCGTCCAAGTTGGCCGCCGCCGAGCACGCCTAGAGTGGATGGAGGAAAAAAGGTCATGGTGAAGGAAACCCGCTCATTGCGCAGCGAAAGCTGCCAAGTCAAGCCTGCGCGCCTTCTGATTGAAATGGTGAAATCAGTCCTCTTCCGTTCAGACGAAACCTGAGGTCGATCTAGTATCCAAAACACCCCCTGATAGGCTGTGATTCAGTCTGCTTGTGTGAAAAAACAAAATAATACGCTAAAATCGTTCCTTCAGCGGAGATAACTCCATAAGCACTCATGTCACCGGCTGAAAACAAGCTTCAAAATCGCTTCCTACGCAACCACACGGCGCATGTGCTAGTGATCCATGCATTCATGCGGCGTCTGGCCCGAGCCTGCGTGGTTCAGCCGTGTGATGAACGATGCCTCAATGCGCAGATTGGTTGAGGCAGTAAATCTTTGTCGTTCATTCATCATGCGCTTCCTATTCATCCTGACCACCGGCTCTTGTCTTGCTAGTCCTGTGGACTTCGTGCGCGACGTGCGCCCCATCTTTGAGAAGCACTGCTATGAATGCCACGGACAAGAGAAGCAAAAGTCAGGCTTGCGGCTCGATGTGAAGGGGGCCGCGATGAAAGGTGGGGACAACGAGGCACCGGACATTATTCCTGGTATGGCGAAGGGGAGTCCTCTCATTCATCTCATCACCACCGACGATGAGGATGAGATGATGCCGCCGAAAGGAGAGCGACTCTCGGCATTGCAGATAGCCACTATCAGAGCATGGATCGATGAAGGTGCAATGTGGCCTGACGGCGTGGATGCGGTGAAGTTGAAGGACAAACGCGATCATTGGAGCTTTAAAGCGGTTTCGGCTTTAGCGAAGAAGCCTTCAGAACAGGGGGTAAAACCCAAGCCACTTTCCATCGATACCTTCATCACCGCGAAGCTTATTGAAAATGGCCTCACGATGTCGCCAGGGGTGGATCGAGTGAGCTGGTTGCGGCGTGTGTCACTCGATCTCACCGGCCTGCCACCGACACCGGAGCGGGTGGACGCATTCGTTAAAGATAAACGCATTGATGCTTTCGAGTGCGCCGTCGATGAGCTGCTGAACTCTCCGCACTACGGCGAGCACTGGGCTCAGCATTGGCTCGATGTCGTGCGCTACGCCGACACGCATGGCTTCGAAGTGAACACCGAACGACCCAACGCGTGGCCCTATCGAGATTACGTCATCGACGCCTTCATCGCCGACACTCCGTATGACCGCTTCATCAAGGAGCAGATCGTGGGAGATGCGCTCGGTAAGGACGCCGCGACGGGTTTTCTCGTCACTGCCTCCGTGCTGCTGCCGGGACAGATTGGCAAGGACGAGCCCTCGAAGCGACTCGCACGTCAGGACTCGCTTGATGAAATGGTGAACAATATCGGCCAAACCTTCCTTGGCCTGAGCATCGGTTGCGCTCGCTGTCATGATCATAAATTTGATCCCATCACGGCGAAGGATTATTACGCGATGCAGGCCTTCGTTGCCGGTGTCGAGTATGCGGACCGAGAACTGCGAACGCCCGAAGCTGAGATTGCGCGAAAGCAGGTGACTACCCTCAAAAAACGTCTAGCGCAGATCGACAAGGAACTCACACGCTTCGTTCCACTGGCAAAGTCCGGCGCACCGCGTCCAATGATCAACGCCAGCGAGAACGTCGATCGTTTTCTACCCACGAAAGCCAAACGACTACGGTTCACCATCAAGGCCACGAATAGTCTGGAGCCCTGCATTGACGAGCTCGAAGTCTTCAACATCAGCGGCGACAATATCGCCCTCGCAAGCGCAAACACGCAGCGTAAATCCGGGGGAGACACGGGCATCGCCGAGCGCCATGAACTGCGCTTTATCAACGATGGCCTCTATGGCAATTCACGGAGTTGGATGGCTCGAGAAGTGGGAAAAGGCTGGGTGGAATTGGAGTTTGCTCAGGAGCAAATCATCGAGCGCGTCGTTTGGAGTCGTGATCGCCAAGAAAAATACAGCGACCGACTCGCCATTGATTATCAAATCGAAATCAGCGACTCCGCTGGCGTATGGCACACAGTTGCCGATGCCACAGACCGTCAGAAGTTCGATCTGAAAGGGAAAAAAAGCACGAAGCCTACTCTCAGTGGTCTCAGCGCCGATGAAGCGGTTCGCGCCAAGCCGCTCATCGAAGAGAAAGCCCAGATCGAAGCCAAGATCACCGCCGCTAACAACGCACAAAAAGTCTTCGCCGGAACCTTCCGCGAACCGGATAAAATTTACCTTCTCAATCGCGGTGATCCCGAGCAGCCAAAGGAGGAAGTCATGCCTGCCATGCTCAGTGCTTTTGACACGCAGACCTTAGCCAAAAACGCACCTGAGCAAGATCGGCGCAAAGCACTCGCGGAGTGGATCGCCAGCCCGCAAAACCCACTTACTGCCCGCGTGATGGTGAATCGCATCTGGCAAGGCCACTTCGGTACCGGCCTTGTGCAAACACCGAGCGATTTCGGCAACAACGGCGCTAAACCATCACACCCCGAGTTGCTCGACTGGCTCGCGAGTGAATTCATTCGCAGCGGCTGGAGCGTGAAGCACATGCATCGGTTGATGGTGCTTTCGCAGACTTATCGGCAGAGTGGCTTCGGTTTTAGCGGAAGTGTTGCAGCTAAAGCCTCCGCAACATTGGACTCTGACGCGCGCCTCCTCTGGCGCTTCCCCTCTCGCCGCCTCGAAGCCGAATCCATCCGCGACTCGATGCTCGCCGTCAGTGGACAATTAAACCTGAAGATGTACGGACGCGGCTACAGCCTCTTCGATCAACGCGGGGGCCTCAGCGGCTTTAATCCCATCGAGACATCCACACCCGAGAATCAACGCCGCATGATCTATGCGCACAAAGTCCGCCGCGAAACAGAAGCTGTCTTTGGGGCCTTCGATTGTCCGGACGCCGGCCAAAGCACCGCCACCCGACGCGCCAGCACGACTCCAATCCAAGCGCTAAACCTCTTCAACAGCCGCTTCACGCTCGATCAATCCAATGCCTTCGCCGCTCGCGTGATGAGGGAAGTTGGTGCTGATGCCGCACGGCAAATCCACCGGGCCTATCATCTCGCCCTCACTCGAGAACCCACTGCGGATGAAGTGAACGACAGCAAACCCATCATTGAGAAACATGGTCTGGCCGTGCTTTGCCGGGCCCTCTTTAACAGCAACGAGTTCCTTTTCCTACCATGACCCACCGCGCTGAATATCTCTCCACCGCAGGCCGCACATTGCTCGATCGGCGGCAGTTTCTCTCGAATAGTGCCACGGCGCTCGGGTCCATCGCGCTGACGAATCTGCTCGGTCTCGATGGTTTGCTCGCCGCAGAAAACCATGGCCCGATCATCGACCCGGCGCATCCGTATGCGCCGAGGCAACCTCATTTCCAGGGGAAGGCCAAGAATGTGGTCGTCATCTTTTGTGCAGGTGCAGTGAGCCAGCTTGAAACATGGGATTACAAGCCCGAACTGATCAAGTGGGACGACAAACCTTTGCCAGGTGGCCCCGCCGTCACCTTCCAAGGCCCAGCTGGAAATCTAGCCCGTCCACAATACGAATTCCGCCAGCGCGGCAAAACCGGCAAGTGGGTCAGCAACATGATCCCGCACCTCGCGGAACTCACTGACGACATCGCATTCGTGCATTCGCTCACCAGCAAATCGAACACACATGGACCAGCGGAGAACTTTCTCTCCACAGGCTTTGTGCTCGACGGTTTCCCATCTCTCGGCTCTTGGGTGACGTATGCGCTCGGCAGTGAGAGCCAGGAACTGCCCTCCTACGTCGCCATTCCTGATCCACGCGGTGTGCCACAAAATGGCGCAAACAATTGGGGACCTGGATTTCTCCCCGCTGCATTCCAGGGCACCACGATGAGTTCCAAAAACCCGGTGCGTCATCTCGCCGCAAGCGGTGTTTCCTCTAATGCCGACCAAGCCGCTCGATCTCTTTTGCAAAGAATGAACGCCCGCCACCTCGAAGCGCATCCAGGTGACAGCAAACTCGCCGCACGCATCGCCAGCTACGAACTCGCCGCTCGTATGCAACTCAGCGTGCCCGAGATCAACGACCTCAGCACCGAGCCAGCCCACATCCTGAAAATGTATGGTGCTGATGACACCCAGAACGCTGACAAGGCTGCGTTTGCCAAGAACTGCATCCTCGCCCGCCGTTTGATCGAAAAAGGTGTGCGCTTTGTGCAGCTCTTCAACGGTGCCTACGCCAGCGGCGGCAAACTCAACTGGGATGGCCACAACGAACTCAAGGAGCAATACGACGTCCACGCCAAGATCCTTGATCAACCCGCAGCCGCGCTCATTCGTGATCTCAAGCAGCGTGGCCTACTGCACGACACACTCGTCGTTTGGTGCACCGAGTTCGGCCGTATGCCGTTCTTACAAAAAGGAGCCAAAGGCCGCGATCACAACCCCGACGGCTTTACCTGCTGGATGACAGGCGCCGGTGTCAAACCCGGCATCAGTCACGGCCGCACAGACGACCTCGGCCAAAAGGCCATCACAGACGTGCATCCGCTCTATCACTTCAATGCCACCATCCTCCACCTCCTGGGTCTCGACTTTGATCGCCTCAGTTTCGAACACAACGGCATTCAGCGGCGGCTCACCAATGTGGAGGGCAAGGTGATTCCGCAGATCTTGGCTTAGCGTATTACGCCGAAGGCTTCTTCCACATTGAAAAGCTGGCAAAAGCAAAGCGTTCTTCCCCTCGCCAACTCCCCCATGAAGTTCATTCTCTCTGCTTCCATTCTCACAGCCACCACCCTTTACGCGGCGGTTGATTCCACTTTTGAGAAGTCTGTTGCTCCCTTTCTAAAAGCGAACTGCAACACGTGTCATGATGCCAAAAAGGCAAAGGCGGGCTTTCGCAGTGATCATCTGAGCGTGGACATGAGCACGCCGCGCATGATCGACCATTGGAAAGAGGTCTTTGATCGCATCAATGCAGGCGAAATGCCTCCGGAGGACGAGCCGAGGCCTGACATCAAGCAGCAGACGGCGGTGGTGGAGTGGATCAATGCCAAGCTACGTGAGGCAGATCTCGCGGCGAAGAATGCGGGCGGTCAGACGCCGATGCGCAGGCTGAATCGCGATGAGTATGCCAATACAATCCGCGATTTGCTCCAACTCGATGAGAACTTCGTGCGCCCGCTGATCGAGGATCTGCCGGGCGATGGCAAGGCGGAGGGCTTTGACCGGCTTGGGGTTGGTTTGTTCTTTGATCAGACGCAGATGGAGCGTGCGCTGATCGTGGCAGAAAAGATCGTGGCCAAAGCCATCGTCGATGGTGGGCCACCGAAGACGACTGAGGTCGTGTGGGAGGCAGAAAAGAATGCGGATACGCCGAAGGCCATGACGTCCTATGCGGAACTGTCCGGCGTGAAGAACAAGGAAGTCCCCTCTGGCCCAGCGCGGCTCGAAAAGAAGGCCGATGGCGTGATTTGGACGCATGGGCATGAGATGTGGCGTGGCAAGGATAACACCACGTGGAAAGGCATGGCCTGGCTGACACCGAATCTCGATCCTGCCGTGAAAAGCGACGGCTACTACCGCGTGCGTGTGCTCGCCGGTGCGGACAAAGGCAGCCGTGCGGATCCGGTGCGCATTCGTCTCGAATATGGTCGTGATACACCGATCAGTGCGGACTTCGAGATACCGATCGACGCACCTTTGAACAAGCCTGCGGTGCATGAGAAGATGGTTTTCCTGCGCTTTGGTGACGTGGGACTGAAGCACCAACTCGTGCCGATGTGGAATCCGGTTTATGATTTGATCAAATCGAATCCGGTGAAGGACAAGCACTTCGCCAATGTGAACGGCACGCGCTCGAAGATCGAGAAGGCCATCGCCGCCAAGGCTAGTGATGACGAGATCGCCAATCTGCGAGCGGAACTCGCGGCGCACATGGCGGAGGCCGCAAAGTTCGAAGGGCCGGTCGAGATCTACAACGCTGAACGTGATCCGCAGTCCGCGCCGAAGCTGTTTGTCGATTGGATCAAGATCGATGGCCCTTATCCGACCGAGGAACTGCCGAAGGAGGAGAAAATCACGAAGCTTGTCTTTGAAGCCGAAAAAGGTCCGCGTTTTCTACCTGCCAGAGGCAAAAAGAAAGAGGCAGAGGCCAACGAGGGTCCACAGGGCTTCACCTGGCGGGCTGATGGTGTGGAGTTCATCCAAGCTCTGCCGACTTATGACGAGGCCATCAGCAAGTTTGGCAATGTCGCGATGTGCAAGCTGACCGACTTCATCACGCAGGATGGTTACTACCGCATTCGCGTGAATGGCAAGGTGGACGCACGTGGAGGAGCGGCGGGGACGTTCCTGATCGATTACGCCAAAGACACACCCATTCAGGCCCGACACGAACTGCCGGTCGATCCCAGTGGCATCACCGAGTACACGATTTTTCTCCGCGCAGGTGAGCCGGGCATGAAGCGTGAGCTGCGTGTGCTTTGGTCAGACACGCGCAAGGCCATCATTTCCGAACCTGTGCGTGCGAAACTCGATGGGCAGCTCAAACGCACGACCAAAGAAATTCAAAATGGCATCGCTGCGAAAGCAAACGTCTCTGCACTGCAAAAAGTACTAGAAGACATCAAGAAGCAGATGGCGGAGCTGAAAACACCAGTGCGCATCTGGAACCCCGAACTCGACCGCAACAAGTTGCCTGTGCTCCGACTCGATAAAGTCGAAGTCGAAGGCCCCATCGAGTCCGAATGGCCGCCAAGGAGCCACAAGATGCTCTTTGCTGCCGGAGAAGACCCCAAGGCCGTTTTCGCGGCTTTTTTGCCCAAAGCGTATCGCAGGCCCGTGAAGCCCGAGGAGATTGAAAACATCGTCCAAGTCGTCAAAACCTCGAATCTGCCCCCCATTCAGGCCCTGCGGCATGGTTTGGCCCGCGTGCTGTGCTCGAACGGTTTTTGGTTCCTGGAACGCGAAACCGGTGCCTATGCGCTCGCATCGAGATTGAGCTACTTTTTGTGGAGCACGATGCCTGACGACGAATTGCTCGCTCTCGCCGCCAGCGGCAAACTCGCCGATAAAGCCGTGCTCGCCGCGCAGGTGGAGCGCATGCTCAAAGACGAGCGCAGTGTCCAATTCGTGCGCAATTTCGGCGGTCAGTGGCTTGGCGTGCGTGAGTTTGGCAGCATCGAGCCTGCGAAGGAATACAAGGACTACGATGCCGCACTAAAGGCAGCCGGCCCCGAGGAGGCCTATGCGTTCTTCGCTGAAGTGTTGCAGCAAAATTTACCCGTCACGAATTTCATCCACAGCGACTTCGCGATGCTCAATGAGCGCCTCGCGAAGCATTACGGCGTCGAAGGCGTGAGTGGCACGGAGTTTCGCCGTGTGTCGCTGAAGCCTGAGCATCATCGCGGCGGCGTGCTCGGCATGAGTGGCCTACTCACCTATCTGGCCGATGGCACACGCACGCTGCCGATGCGACGCGGCACCTGGGTGCTCTCGAACTTCTTCAATGATCCGCCCGGCAATCCGCCGCCTAACGCCGGTGAAATCCAACCCAACACCGGTGGAGCCAACCTCACCGTTCGCGAGCGCCTGCAAAAACATCGCGACGAGGAAACCTGCGCCAGTTGCCACGCCAAGCTCGACCCCTACGGCCTCGCACTCGAAAACTACGACGCCATTGGAATGTGGCGTGACCGCGCCAATGGCGAAGGATTCCGTGGCAACAAAGCTCCGCCCATCGATCCCAGCGGCACCTTCCCCAACGGCAAGACCTTCCAAACCCTCGAAGAGTACAAGGCTCTACTGCTCGAACAGAAGGACAAGTTCGCTCGCTGCCTTGCCACCAAGATGCTGACGTATGCGCTGTGTCGCCCCATCGGCTACACCGACCACGAAACCGTCGATGCACTCGTCAGCGCCATGAAGAAGGACGAATATCGCATGCAGTCACTCGTGAAGGGCATTGTGCTTTCAGCCGCATTTCAATCCAAATAACACCATGAACATCCAACTCAACCGCCCCGCACTCTCCCGCCGCACGTTCCTCCGAGGCACGGGCATTTCGCTGACTCTTCCGTGGCTGGAGGCGATGAGCAGCGCCGCCACGAGCGCGGACATCCCCAAACGAGCCGTTTTCACCATGTGGGGCCTCGGTTTGAATGGGCGCGACTTCACTCCCAAGGAGGCGGGTGCTGATTATGTGCCCTCACCCATTTTAAAACCACTCGAGGAGCATCGGCGCGACTTCAGTGTGATCAGCGGATTGAAGCTC
>JANOBP010000260.1:0-6359 GCA_031411715.1 Verrucomicrobiaceae bacterium
AAGCTCATCGACTGGGAAACAGCCGTTTTGCGCAATCCTGCTGATCAGCTTGATCAACTCTTGGCCCCCGTCTTCGACCTCATTGATGTGAAGAAGGCCAAGGAACTTGCGAAAGGCTTGCCTGCTGGCCCAGGTGCCGCTTCAGGTAAGATTTATCTTAACGCAGACCGTGCGGCGGCCGCTGCTGAGAGGGGTGAGAAAGTTCTCCTCGTCCGCAACGAGACCAGTCCGGAAGATTTACGTGGCATGATAGCTGCGGAGGGCATCCTTACTGCTCGTGGTGGAGTATCTTCTCATGCCGCGCTCGTTGCCCGTCAGATGGGTAAGGTTTGCATCTGTGGAGCTAGTGCTGTCGAGATCAATTACGACAAAAAGACCGTCACCGTTTCGGGCCAGACCTTCAAGGAAGGTGATTACATGAGCATTGATGGCACTTCGGGAATCGTATTCGGTGGTGAGCTTAAAACCGCTCCATCGGAAATTATTACCGGTATGCTGCACGGGGACAAGAACGCTTTGGCTACTGAAAAGCTCAAGATGTTTGCTCAGCTCATGACTTGGTGCGGTAAGGCTTCACGCATGCAGGTTCGCACCAATGCAGACAATCCAGAGCAGACACAAAATGCCATCGCATTCGGCGCGCAGGGCATTGGCCTCACTCGCACTGAGCATATGTTCTTTGAGGGGGACCGTATCGACGCCATGCGCGAGATGATCCTAGCTGATAATGAAAAAGATCGTCGCGCAGCGCTCGCTAAGCTTCTCCCTTATCAGCGTGAAGACTTTACTGGCATCTTTGAAGCCCTCAAAGGACTGCCAGCAACAATCCGCTTACTTGATCCACCCCTTCACGAATTCCTGCCTCACACCAAGAAGCAGCAAGAGGAGCTTGCGAACAAGCTCGGCATCAAAGCTGACAAAATTGCGCATCGCGTGGAGCAACTCCATGAGTTCAATCCAATGCTCGGACATCGTGGCTGCCGCTTGGGTATCGCATATCCCGAGATCACCGAAATGCAGGCGCGCGCGATCTTTGAAGCCGCAGCAGATGTTGCGAAGAAGAAGATCAAAGTGAAACCTGAAGTGATGATTCCATTGGTTGGCTTTAAAAAAGAACTCGACCTTCAGACAGAAATCGTGCATAAAGTGGCGAAAGAAGTCATGTCGGAAAAGAAAATCAAATTCGACTACATGGTCGGCACGATGATTGAAGTGCCGCGTGGAGCACTGACGGCTGATGAAATCGCTGAGACGGCTGAATTCTTTAGCTTCGGAACCAATGACCTCACGCAGACTGCTCTCGGAATCAGTCGTGATGACATGGGCAGTTTCCTCATGCCCTACACGGAGAATGAGATCTTCAAAAAGAACCCTTTCGCCACGCTGGATCAGACCGGTGTGGGTCAGCTGATCAACATCGCCATCGAAAAAGGCCGCAAGAGCCGTCCAGGCATCAAGCTTGGTATCTGCGGTGAGCATGGTGGTGATCCTGATAGCGTTAAATTCTGCCATCGTGCAGGTCTCACTTATGTGAGTTGCAGTCCTTTCCGAGTCCCCGTCGCCCGCCTTGCCGCTGCGCAGGCCGCGATCGAGGAAAAACGCGCCACCGCATCTGCTGCGGTCGCTGGAACAAGTGTCCGTGGAAGTAAGTCGGCCTCCAAGCCTGCTGCCTCTGCGGCCAGACAAAACAACAAAGCAACCAACAACAACAAACAGAGGATAAATACTATGGCTAAGAAAGCTGCAAAGAAGGCCGCCAAAAAGGCTGTCGCCAAAAAGGCCCCCGCAAAGAAAGCCGCTAAGAAGGCTGCGAAAAAGAAGTAACTCGGTGACCTCCTAGCGAGGTCATTGTGGCGGATTATTCCGCTACCAAGAAGCTCTGTGGGGGATACCCCACAGAGCTTTTTCGTATCTTGAAGACATTGGCACCACGCTGAAGACAGCGCCAACTCACTCCAATAGTTGCGTTTAATCCATCTCAACCATCAGTCGTCCATCAGTTTCACGGCCAGCCGTCGCATGAACTGGCGCTCGGTGAAATGGCTGGTGCGATTGTAGGCCTCATCAAGATTACGCAGCATGCGGAGTAGGGTGACGTCAGGTGTGGCGGGCTCACGAATGAGGTCTTCCATGGATGGATTGGCAGCTGGATGATGCTTAGCCACATCACCGGCCTGCATGAAACGACCCCGATTGAAGCAGTCCACCAACCATAAAGTGTCTTCTTGAATCACTCGCGCTAAGAAATGGCCAGGGAAGTTGCATCCACCAATCTCAAGGCCGAAACGATGTCCGATGAGTCGGTATAGGCATGATAGGCTGATGGGATTACCAAAGCCTGTTTCGAGCACCCAGAACAGGTTGCTGTTTTCGGGTGAGTAATAATTGCGCGTGTTGCCGCGGAAGCGAGCAACACCGTTTTTGGGTGCAAAAAGCCACTCAGCGAGTTCATGGGCAGACATTTTACCGCATTCATCGAAGGCTTGTTGAGCGAGAGTGTCGAGGCACTTGGCTAAATCTGCAGGTTGTGTTTTCCAGCCATTGAGGAAGGCGGAGAGTTGACTGAGACCTTCTTCGAGCTGGGTATTGGCACCATCGAGCCAACGCCAGCGCATCCAGATTTCTTCCAGTTCTAGGCGGCGCGCGGGCTCCAGCAGATTGGCAACGAGGGTTTCCTCTTCGGCAGTCAAAGGCACTTCCAGCATTTCCAGGCAGTTTGGCAACTCATGCCGCATACCAGCCAACTGCTGCTGCACAGCCTCACGCACGACGACGGAGTCATCATCAAGGAGTCTTCGCAGATGGCTAAGTTGTTGGATGGCGACCATGCTCTGTTGTTAACATGCCTTGGGCAGCACTGGCAATCTAGAAAATCTCACAGTCTGATTTCCATGGCTTGTCCGGCGCGTTGTGCTTTGGCACGGGCGGCTTCGATCGTCTCAGCGCGAGCGAGGGTCACAGCCATGCGGCGCTGGCCGCTGACACTTGGTTTACCGAAGAGCCGCACTTGTGTGTCGGGCTCAGCCAGCACATGATCAAGAGCTCCAAACTGTACTTTGGCTGATTCACCTTCCACAAGCACCGCGCAGCTCGCGCTGGGTCCGTGTTGGTGAATATTAGGAATTGGCAGGCCAAGGATCGCTCGCACATGCAGCGCGAATTGGCTCAAATCTTGTGAAATCAGCGTCACCAAGCCGGTGTCATGCGGTCGCGGTGAAACCTCGCTAAAGATGACGTCATCACCTTTAATAAACAACTCCACTCCGAAGAGCCCACGGCCGCCGAGTGCCTCGGTGACCGCTCCGGCCATGTGCTGGGCCGCAGCGAGTGCTGTGGCCGACATCGGATGAGGTTGCCAAGACTCACGGTAGTCACCTTTGATCTGCGTGTGACCGACTGGTGCGCAAAAGGATGTGCCACCAGCATGACGCACGGTGAGCATGGTGATCTCATAGTCAAAATCGACAAAGCCTTCGACGATGACCTTACCCTTGCCTGCGCGTCCGCCTTCTTGTGCGTATTGCCATGAGTGGGCGATGTCAGCGGCGGATTTCACAACGCTTTGGCCCTTGCCTGAGCTGCTCATGATTGGCTTCACCACGCAAGGCATTCCGATCTTCTCGATCGCTGCGCGGAACTCCTCCTCTGTGGCGGCAAAGATATAGGGAGACGTTTTCAGGCCAAGCTCCTCGGCAGCGAGGCGACGGATGCCTTCACGGTTCATGGTGAGTTTGGCCGCCCTCGCTGTTGGGATGATGCGGAAACCTTCAGCCTCGAGCTCCAGCAGCATATCCGTGGCGATGGCCTCGATCTCTGGCACGATGCAATCAGGCTTTTCGACCTCCACCAGCCTGCGTAGCGCTTCACCATCCAGCATCGAGACGACGTGGCTGCGATGTGCGACCTGCATGGCTGGCGCATTGGCGTAGCGATCCACCGCGATGACTTCACAACCGAGGCGTTGGAGCTCGATAACCACTTCTTTGCCCAACTCGCCTGAGCCGAGGAGCATGACTTTGGTTGCGGTGGAGGAGAGTGGGGTGCCGATGCGTGCCATGAGTGGATTTAGGCTGATAGTTGGCGTGCTTCAAATCGCATTTATAATTCTCCTCATGTCCTATCCAGGTCCGAAGCCCATCCCCCACATGCAACAGCGCTTCATGCCGCTGTGGGATGCTCTCATTGCCGTTATTTTTCCACCGCTATGTGTGGTGTGCAAAGCGGTGGTGCCGGACGGGCGGCCACGGCATGACTTAAAGGCCTGGTTTTGCGAGGCGTGCATCTCCCAACTTAGTTTTGTGGAAAAACCGTACTGTGAACGTTGCGGCGAAATGTTCGACGGCGCTATTTCCGGTGAATTCCGCTGCTACAACTGCGCGGATCGAAAGCTCAGCTTCGATTTTGCCATCGCGGCATGTCCTGCGCGTGATTCTGTGCGGGACATCATTCACAGCTTCAAATATGGCCGGCGGCTGCATCTGCGTGGTGTTCTTGCGGCTCTGACGCTCCGCGTTTTAGAGGAGGCTCGGCTTCAAGAGCAAGACTTGGGTTCATGGCTCCTTGTGCCGGTCCCTCTGCATGCTGAGCGTGAGACAGATCGTGAGTACAATCAGAGCTGGGAGATCTGCCAGCGACTTTCACAGATGACTGGCATCCCGGCAGCCAATGTGCTTCAGCGCCAGCGCGCCACCAGCGCTCAGGCAAAGCTCAACCGTGCTGAGCGACAGCAAAATCTGCGCGGAGCCTTTCGCATGCTTCCTTGGCGACCCTGGCGGCGGGTCGCAGAGGTCAAAGATCGCCGAATCCTGTTATTGGACGATGTTTTCACTACCGGGGCCACCACCGACGAATGCGCTCGAGTTTTAAGACGTGAGGGTGGGGCTGAAAAAGTGGTGGTCATCACCGTCGCACGCGGCTAGGATCGCAGCCGCGTCCAGCTTTGGCTGGGTCGTTTCAGTGCCACAAGGCAGCCCGGTTTACCGATGCTGCCGCTCCTGCGAGTTGCCATTCGGGGAGGTAGTGCTGCACGGCTCACCCAGCGCCGCACGCCTGAACACACGCACACCATGGGATTTTTCAAAAAGCGCACAGTAGATGATTTTGGCGAGAAAAAGAAGGACATGCCAGAGGGACTCTGGATCAAGTGTCCATCATGCAATGAGAGTCTCTTTGAACAGGCCTTGTCAAAAAACCTCCGTGTCTGCACTCACTGTGGTTACCACTTCACCATCGACTCCAATGAGCGTCTAGGCAGTCTCGTGGACGAGGGCAGCTTTACCGAAATCGATGCAAATCTCGATTCCGTGAACGCGCTCGGCTTTAAAGGCTACCTCGACAAAGTGAAAGCCTACCAGAAAAAAACCGGGCTCACCGAAGCCGTCGTCACCGGTCGCGCCACCATCGAGACAGTGCCCGTCCTACTCGCCATCATGGATTTCCGCTTCCTTGGAGCCAGCATGGGCAGTGTTGTGGGTGAAAAAATCACCCGCGCCATCGAGGCCGCCACAGCTGAGCGCAAAGCAGTCATCGTCCTCTCAGCCTCCGGCGGTGCGCGTATGCATGAGGGTATCCTCAGTCTGATGCAAATGGCCAAGACCAGCGGCGCGCTCGCCCGCCATGCCGAGGCACGACTTCCCTACATCTCTGTCCTCACGCATCCCACCACGGGTGGTGTCACCGCTAGCTTTGCCACATTGGGGGATCTCATCATCGCTGAGCCCAAGTGCATGATCGGCTTTGCAGGTCCGCGCGTCGTCAAGGAGACCACCCATGCCGACCTCCCGCCCGGTTTCCAAACCGCCGAGTTCATGCTCCAGCACGGCCTGGTGGATATGATCGTCGAGCGCAAGGATATGCGTGCCACGTTGGCCAAGGTGCTGCGTTACACCACGAAGTAAGCTCAAGAACTTGGCTACCTCAGTCCTGCAGTAAGCAGACCATCGATTTTGCCTCGATTACGGTTAACCCAAGTTCCGCAGTTCCGCCCCCGGTTTTTGCCGCCGTCGTAGGGGCGGGCGCGGCCACCGGTTTTTCTGCACTACATTTTGCACGCCGTAGCGCTCGCGGCGACTCCGGCGGGCACTTTGCCCAGGATGCGGTTACGGGCGGGCAGCTCCAGATCGAGGCGCGTGAGCAGTTCGGCCACGCGGCGCTCGGGACGGGCGACGGTTCGCACGGTCAGTTCGGCGCTGGTTTCGCCGCGCTTCACGGGGATGATGACGTCCATGCTTTTGATGGTGCTGATCTCGGCGACGAGTTTCCGTGCGCAGGTGCCCAGACCTTTGCCGCTCATCCATTGCTCGAGCACGCGCCATTGGGCGAGGGCTAAAAAACAGACGAGGATGTGCGCTTCGACTCGC
>JANOBP010000261.1:0-1949 GCA_031411715.1 Verrucomicrobiaceae bacterium
CTTTGGTCTGCGCAGCAACAGTTTGCAGATCAACAACCTGAAGCTTGAGTTTGTCGATTCTCGAAAGGTATTCACACCCTCCAAGAACGAGCACCAACAGGAGCAGTGGCTTGATGAGAGAGCTGAAATGAAAGTCAAACATAGAAGAGATTGAGTCTGAGGTTCATTGAGGCAGGTGCGACTTGTAGTCTTCGGCAGCAGGCTTCAGCTTCGAGAATTCCGCTTCAATCGCCGCCCACTTCAGCCTTCTCGATGAATTATCGAATTCGATTGCTGCAATTTCCTTTTCAATGGTTGAGGCAAGTTCTTTAAGTTTGAGGTTGTTTGCAGTGCCCCCCAATGCCGCGATCTCCGACTGATGTTGGATGATCGTCTCTTGGTCCCGCTTGATGACCGACTCCAGATTGGCAATTTCCTGCTTGAGAAGCGTGTGTTTGTCACAAGATGATAAAATCATCGAAACTAGGAGGAGCTGAAGCAAATGGAGATTCATTTTTTAGTGGGGCTAATTGAACTTGTTTTTCGAGGCCCTCTGATATCAGCCGTAGGGTACTGACTAATCTTGACCAGTGATGAATGCAACCCCCTTGCCAATCCACAATCCCCCACTAGCCTCCGCGCCGTGATCGCTATTTCAACTGCCAGTCAGAAGGGCGGTGTGGGGAAAACCACACTCTGCATTAACCTCGCCTACTCCCTCGCGCGCCGAGGGTGGCGAGTTCTGCTCGTGGACACGGACCCGCAGGGCGGCGTGGGCCTCTCATTGGCCAAAAGCACTCAGGCCCGCGATGGCTTTTATGAATTCCTCTCGCGCGGAGGCGATCTCTCGCGCCTCGTCGTCTCAACTCGCTTACCAGAGCTCGAAGTCCTGCCTGCTGGCCAATACGACACTTGTGCACGCAACGGCTGGGCAGCGCAGGAGGCTCCCGCACGTCTCTCAGACATCCTGCGTGCCGCTGAGCTCCGGGGCATCGATTGCGTGCTCTTCGACACCGCTGCTGGCCTCAATGGCATGACGGAAACCGTCGTCAAAGCGTGTGACTTTGTTATACTGCCGCAGCAGGCCGAGCCTCTCGCCATCCGCAGCGTGCCGCACATGCTGGAAACTCTCGCCCGTTTCCGCGCGGAAGGTGCTGCGGTCAAAGTTGCAGGCATTCTGCTCACCATGGTCATGCGTGAGCATGAGATGTCACTCCGTGTCGCACGTGAACTGCGAGAGATGCTACCTGCCAGCCTGATGTTTCAGCAAAGCATCCCACGACTTGCTTCTTTTTTAGATGCCAGTGCACTCGGCATCCCCGTCGCACTTACCAAACGCAACCCACCACCAGAAGCCCTTATTTTCGACCAAATCGCTGCCGAACTCGAGCAGCGTACCGGCCTCACACAGCAACGCGCCAAGAGCCATGAACACGCGAGTCTCCTGGATTGATCCCAACCACATTCAGTCCCTTCTTGCTCGATTGGGGCCGCAGGAGTCTGAATCATCGCCAGAATCTGAATCGTGCGAGATCGACACGCTGTCAGATCACACAGGCTTCTTATGTGAGGCAGCCCCGATTGCCCCTGCTGCTGAGGAGCACTTTTTTGAGCCCCTGTCAGCCCCAGCAGCGCCCCCACTGCCGACACCTTCGGAAGAACCACCTGCCCCCGCTCCACCCGTCCAGACAGCAGAGCCTGCACCGGAGGTTGATGATGTCATGCTGCCGCTTGATCGCATTCGTGAGCGCCTTCGTATCATTAGGCACCGTGCGGCGGAAGCAGGCATGCTATCCTCACCCACGGTTGTTCCAGCAGTCGAGGAAGCGCCAGATTTCACGACCGCTCTTGCAGTGTTTGCCACTACCGAGTCCCAACGCCTTCCGCTGGGCTTCACACTGATCATTTGTGATGATCACGGTGAGGTACTCTGGAGCAATGACTCGAAGCCCGGCCTCACGCTATCAGCT
>JANOBP010000262.1:0-1323 GCA_031411715.1 Verrucomicrobiaceae bacterium
AGGTAGGCGCGCGCGGCGACCAGTAGGGCGCGGCGTGCATCATGGTTCTTTGGCACGGAGGTGCTGCCCGTGGTAAAGCCGGCCGCCACCCAGCCATCGTTGGCTTTCTTGCCGTGGATGCCCATCATCAGCACGCGGTAACCTTCCAGCCAGGTCTTCACCGGCCCGTCGCTGAGGGTCTTGAGCGCGGCCTCGGCGTCGCCGCTGGCGTCCACGCATTCGCGGTAGAGCAGTTGGCTGCCTTTGTTGGCCGCACTCAGCGGCGCGGCGTCGGGGTCGCCCTCGAGTTTCTTCAAGACCGCATCCATGCTCGGGGCGAGGTGGTGGAGCAGGCCCACGCTAGCGCCGTGGGTAAGCTGCCCAGCGTGGATGCCGGAGGCTACGGCGGTGAGGATGGTGCGGGTGGTGGGTGTGGGGTTGTTACTCATGTTTTTGTGGGTTGAATTGGAGTTGGAAAGGGCGCTGGGCGGTGCGGGAACTCGGTAATTTTCGTCCCCTGGTTCCAGCACATAGGAGGCTGGGGACCCCCAGTAAGCGTTAATATCCCCCCATAGTGTGCCGTCCCCCCAGAGTAGTGGTCTCATGCACTTGCGGGGCTGGGTTGCAGGGTTTTCGCTGGGCTGCGGAGGTCTGGATTCCCCCGATGTAGCTCCGACATCGGGGTGAAATAGTCTCCAGCGCCACGATGTAGCTTCGACATCGGGGTGAAATAGCCTCCAGCGCCCCGATGTAGCTTCGACATCGCGCTAAATGGCCATTGGCACCCCGATGCGGGCGCTGCAACTGGGTGAAAAAAGTCTGCGCGCCCCGATCTCGGCGCGATATTCCGCCCATCAAGGCCTGCGCGCGCCGTTGCCGTGCCTGCGCTGAGGTTTCCCACGCGCACTCCGCCGCCCGCCGCAGATGCCGCCACCACCCGCCACCGGCAGGTAACCACGATCAAATGGTGCGTATGATTCACGGTCCGCAGAATAATCGCCCGCCGCAGGTGCTGACAAGCTTTTTCTTGGCGATTTCTCTTGGGCACTCAATTCTCAACGCGAATGACCGCGAGTATCCACGAATGCGCGTATCTATTCAGGTGGGGTCCAGCTTTCTGCCATGAGATGAAGGCAAAAATATGGACAGGCAAAAATATGGGCTGGCTCGGGTTTTCATCTTTTTGCCTGTCCATATTTTTGCCTTGTCTGAAAGCGCGAGTGATGACTCCCACCTGAATGGATGCCTGATTCTGGCGTCCGCCACCACGCATCGCCTCCACCAGCTTCATCAGCCACACCGAGCCACACCGAGACGCACCAGTCTTCATTTACCACCGGGAAG
>JANOBP010000263.1:0-9623 GCA_031411715.1 Verrucomicrobiaceae bacterium
AGCCGCCACGAAACTGCTGTATCTGGCCTTGCGCGACATCCACACCAAGTGGAAGTCCATCCCGCTGAATTGGAAACCAGCAGCCAACCAGTTTGCCATCCAATTCGGCGCGCGTTTTTTTGATCCGCAGCTAGCTGCGGAGGAAAAAACGCAGCCCACAACCAAACCATAACCAAAACCCCGAAACACAAACTTTCGGACATGCCCAATATCCCCCTCCTGCCTGCGCTCCCTGCCTCAAAGTGCCACGGACTCCGCCTCATCTGCCTGGATCTCCGCCTCTTCACCACACCGTTGGAAGGTGCTGCCACCGCGTCCACGCCCTTGTTCCACGACTTTCAATTTCCCCGTTTGCACCATCCGCATCAGCACGGAGCGGATGGAGGTGTCGGGACAGCCCCTGTAACGCTCAGACACACGCTGCTTCACCTGACCAATCTTGAACGGGCCCCGCAGCGTGGCCACCACCTCCTGCACAAGCACCTTCACATCCGGGGGATCCTGAAAGGTCAAGCCCACGGATGCCTTGGCACCAAGTCCAAGTGCCGCCGTACTCCCACCTGGAGGCGTGATAGCTGCTGGACTGCCACGCACCAGAGACCCACCACCCACATGCTCCTGCAACAGCGCCCGCACCCGCATCACCGTCTCCAGATCCGCCCGAAGCTTCGCTTCCAGCACCGCCAAGTTGTCAGGAGATAAATCCGCCGCCGTCATGGTCAGAAAGATGCGTCATTGGAAATGACGCGTCAAATCGAATGATGCGTGGATCAATATCCAAGCAACAGATTCAGGTCTATTCCTGCTGTGCATTCTTCCCTCGCTGGAATGTTGACATTTACTGCCGCCCCAGCACACTCGCCGCTGCTGTCAAACAGGATTCCGGTCTAACGTCGGAAGCTTGTATGATACGCAACTCACCCTCAGATAGAAATATAACCACCATGGACAAAGCTCTTGAAAAGAACATCAGGCACTTCATTGCAACCCAAAAAATGGCGCTTATCGAGGCAGGGGAAGCATTATCCAAAAGCAGTTTAGAGAAGTTTAACAAAATCGCCGACAAGCTATCCAAGCTTCGCATTGTTGAGACCATCTCACAAATGGCAAAGACACTCTACAAATCGGTCAAAGATTTTCTCGCCGATTTGACACTGGTGCTAGGTGTGGCTGTAGCGGCCGCCGGGCTTGGAGCGCTCTTGTTTTCAGCAGGAGTCGCTACAGCCCTAGGGATCGCAGAAGGTTTCGTTCTTCTCATCGCCGTTGTCTTGCTGGTTGCTGGCGTGTGCATGGTCTTCCCCAAAGTTGGGGAATATTTCAAGAAGATCTTCAACGATCTCATCTCCTCCCACCTCCCAAAGCTTTCATCTTGAGTCACTTTCCTTGAGGTGGCTTTAAACTCTATCCTCCTTTCAGCCGATTGTAGGGCATTGCCATTCAAGAATTCAGGAGTATCTCCCGGCCTCATGCCAGCTTTAGGGCTGTGAAACAACTTAACCTAAACAACCACAATGCATTATGGACTGGATGATCGTTAATGACAGTTGGACCAAGCAACCGATCGGCGCGCTCGGCTTTATTGTTGACAGGATCGCTGTCGTCTCTACTTTTTACGCAGACAAGGACTCGAATCGCGATGGCTCGGTGAGCATTCTGGAAAGTTTGGGTTCGTTTTTCAGCCTCAAGGGCAAGTCAGTCGTCGAGGTTTTGAGCCATGCTTACGCGGATCCGGCTATCATGCTGCGAGACACAACTCTTTATGAGTTGCGCGGTAAAGCTACGGTCGAATTCGCCATGGGGATGATCCAGGAAGGCATTTACAAGGCATATTTCAGCTTGGAGGTGAGTCGAATGGCGGGCGCCGTCGCCGGTCAACTGGCGTCCAGTGCGATCGCGAAATTCATCCTCCGAAAGGGTATGGAAGAGGCGGTTCAGAAGGCTTACGAAACCAGCATTGGCCAATAGCTCCCGCATTACGATAAGTGGGCACAGAATGCCTGGCATCTTTTCGATGCTCGGCGCAGCACTTCGGGGTAAGCCCATGGTTATATTGCCATGTGGGATGGGATTCACTGGATCGGGGCTACCATTTTCCTACTAAATCGGACGTGTATGTGATCAGCCCGGTGGCCTGCGGCAAAAAAGCCCGGCTGGCAGGTCTATCGTCATACCGCAGCAGTGTGAAAGTGAAACAATATACATTTTTAGTCTGAACTGTTCCGCCTATACTGATCCACCAAATAAGAAATATCAGATAATTGATCCCCCAATTCTTCATACGCACCAATCCCACAGCCATCGAGTTCTCTCACAGCAATAATACCAAGGCTGAGTTCTTCTAAATCCTCACCGGCCATTGCTTTTTCAGTGCGTTTCTGAGAAAGTAACCAATCCAGTTGGGACAAGATAACACCTAGAATTGCATAATCAGGATTCGACTTCCGTAGCGTCTGCACAGTTTGTTTAGCATTGTCTACTTTATTAAACAACAGGTGGGCTATCTCGAGTTGATAGTGACTAGGCGCTTGATTCATAAAGATCGCATCAGTGGACTACTTTCTGACAGCATTTGATTTTGGAATGAAAAACTGATCTCCGCCACCCTTTGTGATTTGTTTAGCGCCGCTCCCAAATAGCCCCCCAGGCTTACCAACTCCTGGGAATCCCTCGCTAGGAATCGACCAAAAATCCGCAACCGGCTTTGCGGTCGATTTGAGGACTGGCTGCCCTTCCGGTATGCCGTAGGGCACGCGAACCTTTTCTACAAGTTTAGCTACTTTTGGATCCCCCGTTTTAGCCAATCCGAAATTACCGATCCCAAGCTCTGTTGGTTTGGAATCAGGATTACCGAAATAGTTACCCAAATCACCCTCTCGCCCTGGGACCTGCCATTGCACTACAGAGGAAGGAGGTGGCGTAAACCCAACTTCCAACGGTCGTGAAAAATCAATGCCTTCCAAATGGCTAGAAATTTTGTGCTGGGGAATACCCCCGTGCTCCAAATAAAAAGCACGAGCCACCTCTTTTCGGGCACTTCGCTGCGCCAGGCTCGAACCTTCGCTAGAGGCGAGAGCTAGCTGCTCTTTCGAAATACCGGGCAAAGTAAGCTTAGAAGGCGGACTCGGATTTCTTTTGTACGGACACTCTGCGCTTGCTCCGCTTGGACTATCCGGCAGTTTGGCAGCGGGGTTGGAAACCACTTGGCTAGCTTTCTTTCCAGCAGATCCCACGTCCTCTAGGTTCTCAGCTGTTTTGGCAACTTTACCCAAATCGACTGCCTTGTCTGCGGCCCTGGCCATTTCTGCGGCCTTGTCCAATCCCTTGCCAACGTCAGCTATCGTGTCTGCAGCTTTTCCGGCTTTCCCCAGTTTGGAGGCTGCGCCAACTGGAATGAGCATGGTGCCCACCTCGAAAACGCCCGCTCCCGTGATGTCACCCCAAAATTCTGCGGACCGGCCCTCTGCGGCAGCTTTGTCCTTCGCCGCCTTGAATTCATTGTATATGCTCGTAGCCCCGGCCCGCGCGTCGTTCAATGCCTTCTCTGGATCATCAATGACCTTGCCGCCGTAGTCCTTGACCTTTGAGGCGACAGCTTTGGTGGTCTCCCACGCTTTCTCACGCGCCTCCCCGTCTGTGGCGAGCTTGTAACCTCCTTTGGCGAGATTCCCCACGCCCTCCGCCGTGCCTACAGCTGCATTTTTGAGGCCGCTGCCAGCAGATTTTGTGAAAGCCCATGCGTCACCGAAGAAGCCACGCTCCTCAACTCGCAAGATGGGATGGAAGGCAAATCTCATCTAAACATACCTCCCGTGATCAATGGCAATACGGCACTTGAGCATGGCCACCTGCGTGCGACAGCCATTTTCGGGACGGAACACGTCACCCGTCCATGAGTGGGCTTTGGAGCGATAGAAATCCGCACCGTAAAGGAAGCCGCACGCGGCCAGGACCAACGGAGCATCCTCCGATCCTCCGAGGCCGAGCCTCATGGCTAGATCGCAGGATTCACGCCCCAAGGCTGATGGGTTGCTGCGTGCCGCAAGATCGTGGAGGGCCACCGTTATGGCATGCGCAACACGCTGGTCGAGCGGAGCGGATAGTTTCTCGGCAGGGCTGAAGAACGGAAGGTCAAGGGAATGTGATTCCGCAGCCTGCCAAGATTCGTCCGGGACGTGATCGGGCAACGATTTGGCAATGAAATTGACACCTGCGCCTGCTCCCTCAAGAACCCGCCGAATATCCGGTTGGTCATCAAAGTTGGCAGCGATCGAGAGCATCCATTCACAGAAAACAAGGGTGGACGATTGCCATTCGATTCCCCATCGAGCAGCCCTTCCTACCATGTTCCTGACGATTTGATCCTGAATCACAGATGGAAACGATGGCAGCATCTGGCGGTATTTTGCCGCAAGCGCTTCCCGTAGCTCGCCAATAAACGCGGCTTCAACTTGAGCATCGAATGCTCTTGTCTGCTTTGGACCGATCTTGAGCACGATTAGCTGCGGGTGAGTGAGGAGGAGTTGAACAGTGAAGGCTGCGGGATCATGCGGAGTTGTTCTGAGTGCAGGCTGAAATTGAGGAAATGGCCAGGTTTATCATCCTCAACGAGCCATGCATCCACGGGACCAAAAATGAAACGGAGCTGATCCTTTTCAAAAGTTGGCAATATGACCCGAAGGACCCTGGGGTCGTAATATCGGAAGTAAAGATTCTTTCCCTCCTCATTCTCTACGATTAGGAACCGCCGGAGGTGAGAACGGAGAGCCGCCTGAGAAGCAGTAGTGGCGATGAATGTCCCCCATGACTGCCCCGATCCTTCGCGCAGCAACCAAGCAGCGAAATCAGAGCGCGCATCGAATGGGAAGAGATATGGCGCAACCTCTCGAAGTTCCCACTCGCTCTCTCCTTGGTAGAGTGATTGATGTTCCGGAGCTCTGTGTGCTGCCTCCTGGAAAGCTTTGCCCATCTTGGCTGCATCCAAGATCACAAACGATATGGTTTCATTGGAGGTCATGCGAGCTAGGTCATCCCTTTTGGCAAATCTCACAGAAGGGCAGCCCCTTTTGTGCAGCCTGCTTTAGGGTGTCGATTTGATCTTGGAATGCCGACTTTGCCTCCTGAATTGCTTCTTCCAGCGAGCCAGATAGCCCAGGCTTGCCCGGCGGGAGAGGAGCCGCACCACCCATTCCCATTTCTCCAATCAAAACCGTGGGGCAACCGATGACGATGACGCCACCATGCATGGTCGGATCGCCCATGCGGGCGGCCATTTTGTTGCCGATGAAGACGGTGGGGCTGCCCATGGCGATGGTGTCGGGCGGGCCGACGCAGACGCACATGTCACCGACCACGGCGGCGGGCATGAAGCCGATCATCACGTTGGGCACGCAAGGGCCGCTGATGGGGCCGCCGACGTGGGGGATAGGCGGCACGCCCGGTGTGACCATCGGGCAGGTGTGCATATCCGTGAGACGCGCGGCCGGTTTTCCCATACGTGTGTGTGAATCAGGTGGTGAAGATGAAGGAGACGAAAGGCAGGGTCAAGAGCGGACTTTGGACACGAAACCGCCCTTCCAACCGCTGAACATGCCGCTGTTGGGGATGTTGCACGCGACTAATGAAGTGGTCTGAGCCATAGGTTTTTCCCGAGTGATGGAGCCAATCACATTCTGCATGCTGTGGGAAGTCTTAAATTGAAGAATCACACGGGCAGGTGGTATGGCTGAGGGTAAACACGGTTGAAACTGCTTTCACATCCATCCTACGTCCGGGTGAGTGCCACGCGCCTAATGTGAACCGACATGTACATCTCCCACAGCAGAATGGTAAAAACACGGCGATGAAGCGGTTGCGAATCTCGCCGTACAGTGAACCCTAGACGCTCCGTATCCGATAGTGCCCGAATGCCGCCCCCTCCTCCTAGACCCCAAACATGGCAACCGCCCAACGCGGAAGAGCTGTCTGCCATGCTGCCAAGGTATGATGTGGAGCTGCTGCTCGGGCGCGGGGGCATGGGTGCTGTTTACAAGGGCCGCCAGAAGGCTCTCGACCGAACGGTGGCCATCAAAATACTGCCCACGGAGATGGAGGACCGAGACGCGAGCTTTGCCGAGCGTTTTAAAAACGAGGCCCGCGCCATGGCCAAGCTAAACCATCCAAGCATCGTGGCCGTGCATGACTTTGGTGAGACGGACAGCGGGCTGCTTTACATCGTGATGGAATACATCGAGGGGACGGATGTGGCGCGCATGTGCTCGGAGCAAGGGAAACTCCAGGGCGACCACGCGAAGGCGATCACGATGCATGTCTGTGATGCGCTGGATTACGCGCACAACCTGGGCATCCTGCACCGCGACATCAAACCGGCGAACATCATGGTGGGCTATGACGGGCGCGTCAAAGTGGCTGACTTTGGCTTGGCTAAAATGACGCAGACTGATGAGGTGGGACTGACGCAGAGCAACATGCTCATGGGTACGCTGCACTATATGGCCCCTGAGTCGCTGGTCTTGGGAACCGCCGTGGATCATCGTGCAGACATCTATGCTGTAGGCGTCATGCTCTACAAGATGCTGACGGGCAAACTGCCGCAAGGGCTCTTTGAAATGCCCACCAAGCGCGTGCCGGGGCTGGACCCGCTTTTTGACAGCATCGTTTCCAAAGCCCTGCGTGAGGACCGCGAGGACCGCTACAGCTCGGCTGGCGATATGCGCCGTGATCTGGACGGCATCCTGTCTAAGTCCACCAGCCTGACGTCTGCAAGGAAGTCATCGACTCGGTTTGGCAAATATCAGGTGTCCACGCACTCGGATGGCAGGCCGGTGCTGCTGGGCAGTGGTGCCAGCGGGAAGACCTACAAGGCGGTGCATGCCCTTCTGGGAACGACGGTGGCGCTGAAAGTGATTCATGAGAACCTTTTATCCGACCATGAGGTCAAACAGCGTTTCATCAACGAAGCGCGTGCCATCTCGTTGCTCAAACATCCTCACATCGCCCAGTTGGTGGATTGTGATGAAACCGAAGGTTCCTTGTATTATGCCATGGAGTACTGCGATGGAGGTGACCTGGAGAAGTTGGTCAGCAGTCGCGGGCCCTTGCCAGATGTGACCGTCGTGCAGTTCGGACGCCAAGCTGCGCGTGCGCTGGCCTACGTGCATGATAAAGGCTATCTCCACCGAGATTTGAAGCCATCCAATCTTATGCTCTCAATGGTTCCAGGTAAGGACGAGGCAAATTTAAAGGTCATCGATTTTGGCTTGGTGAAAGCCCTCGGACAAAACAGTGGATTGACCCAAAAAGGTCAGTTCCGAGGGACTCTGCTCTACACTAGCCCGGAACAACTCCGCGAGGAAGAGGTCGATGAGCGCGCGGATGTCTTTGCCCTCGGGATGACGCTTTGGTTTCTGCTCATCGGCGGTGCGCCAATCAAGAAGAATTCCGACGAGCTTGCGACGCTCCGTTTATCAGGGAAAAACCACGCCAGTCTGCTGCCACGTAAAAGTCATCCAGCACTCCGCGCGCTGCTAACTGAAATGCTTCACCCTGAAGTAAAGAAAAGAGCAAGGAACATGCACATCGTCCTCTCAGGCATTGAAGAATGCCTGGTCCAAATGAAGCGGACGAACTTGATCGTGCCAGCGACGAGTCATCAACCCCTCCCTGTTGAGCCTTCGTTTAACGAAATGGCAGAGCAGCCAACAACCAAGCATCCAAGACAGCCCAGTAAACCTGGCACTGCTGCTTCGCCCATCCCGCCGACTCCTCCACCCAGTCCGACGCCGTCTTCGTTTCCACCTGGAGAAACAATCTTCACTCCGAGGCCGCAACCCATATCACCGACACCTGAGACGGCGAGAAGGCCAACTGGTTTGGCACTGGTAAAGAGCAATCAGCCGCTAAGCAGTAAGTTTGAACTTTTAGAGGAAAGTGAAGACCTGCACGGAGAACTCGGCATGAGCTATCAGGCAAGAAGGATTTCAACTGGAGAGTTGGTGCAACTAACCAAACTCGACCGAACCTTTAGCAATGACAGCCAGGTGATGAGCCAGATCGAAACGACCGCCTCACAGGCCATCAAGTGCAAATGCGTATTTCTGGTGCAGCCGCTGACAATTCTTGGATTCAAAGACCATACCGCTCTAGTCGAAGAAAGTGTCGAGGGCCCAAGTCTTATGGATGTATTAAAATTGCGTCAAAAACTGCCATTGCAGGAGTCGGCCCAATTGCTCAGACAGCTCGCCGAAGCCTGTGATCAAGCGCTGCAAGCGGAGCTTGGAGCGCTGGATTTGGAGCCGCACCGACTGACCATTCAGTTTGTGGGCATGCCAAGAGAGAAACTTGGCCACAAGGAGATTCAAAAAGTCTTGATGCGGCCTACCCGGCAATGGCCTGATTATGTCGTGCGTGTCATGCCAGACTACCTGGCGGCCCACCGCGCCAGTTCTTACGGTGAGGTCACGTTTCAAATGTCTGCGACCATTACTCGGGGCATGGATGAAGATGCGGACCTGCCCAGCAGGTTTGCACGCCTGACCTATCGCATTCTGAGCGGCATGCCGGTTCCTGCTGCCTCCAAGATTTCACGCAGCGGTTATGTGGCGATCTCCGGCCTTGGGGAGGAACCCAATCGCGTCATGGCCAGGGTGATATCAAGAGAACTTCAGTTTGGTGACTGCCTCTCTCTCCTGCGAAACTTGCTGCAATTGGAAAGCCTTTCCCTACCGTCACTTCCCAACCACGCGCAAAACTCCGAACGCGCGAAAGCCACCGCAACTCATAGAAATAGAATCAATTAGATGCCCGTTCACGACCTCAGCCCTCATGCAGCACTACCTATGAAAAAGCTATCCGCCCTCTTCAGGCTGTGTTTGGTCGCCGATTCAAATGGCGCGACATGGCCTTCCCAAGCATGGCATGAAATTGCTCCTTGAGTTCGGTCTCGTTAATATCGGTGACCAAGGTGCAATAACGCTGCCAAAATTCCGCAGGGCCTACTGCACCGCGACTGGTTTCAAACTGCATCAACGACTGAATGTTTTCTGGCCCAAACTTCTGGAAGAACCAAGTCGCAAAATCTTGTCCCGCATCAGCCACAGCCGCAATCAGCGCATTCATGAGATGGAAACTCCTCGTGACCATCTCTCCAACATCTGCCCGCCTTGCGGTGGTGCCGCCTAGCAGAAAACTAGCAAGAGCTTTGGGCGCAGCCAAAGTTGGCCGCTTGAAAGTCGTCGTAAGATGATTGCTTGAAGACAAATAATCCCACAACGCCCAAACGTGAGGATGCACCAAGAGATATTGCTCAGATAACAGTCCCAGCATCTGCATGCAGCGGTTTAAGTTCAGCTCATAGCCAGATTCGTCACCCATGTCGGACTCCAACCGTTTCATGATTTTGACAACCGTGCGCTGCAACCGCTCTCGCTCCTCCTCATAAATGGGTAGAGACAAAGGCATCGTGGTTGTGACATCACCTTGGATTTCATTCTTCTTCGCAAGAAGGAACCCAGCCCGCTCTAGCTTATCGCCGTATTTTGCACGCTCACTGACCGATAGCGAAGATGCCGCAATCAAGAACTGTTCCAGAGCAGTTTCAGGAGTGGGTGGTGGTAGTCGTGACTCTG
>JANOBP010000264.1:0-11180 GCA_031411715.1 Verrucomicrobiaceae bacterium
CGGCCTCAAACAAGATCGCTGCTCCAGCGGCCGCGACATTGAGGGACTCGACGGGTGCCTGCAATGGAATGCGCACGCGCACATCACAAGCTGCGATGATGCTTTCACTCGCTCCTCGGCCTTCATTGCCCAGGATCAATAGCGTCGGCTGCTGCCAATCGTAAGCATCATACAGCGTTTCCGCGTCACCACAGGCCACCACGGATTTTAAACCACGTGCGCGGCAAGCACTGATCACACCTTCGCCAGAGACGTCCGCCAAAATGGGCAAGCGAAACGCCGACCCCATCGCGCTGCGCAAAGTTTTCGGTGCAAAAGCATCTGCACAACCCGCAAACAGCAGAAGGCCACTGGCAGCTGCTGCTTCGGCTGTGCGCACCAGCGTGCCGACATTCCCAGGGTCCTGCACTCGATCCAGGCCGAGGATCAACGGTGCCTGAGCGCTAAAGACACGTTCCAAATCCGTCCAAGGCCTCTCTGCGATGACAATGATGCCCTGCGTGGACATGGTATCACTCAATGAGTCCAACACGGACTCTGAAACTTCAAAGATCGGGCACGTGAGCTTCCCCAGCAGTTTTTGTTGGTCCGCACTGACCTCCGCCGTCACAAAACAAACCTGCAGCACCAAACCGGTAGCAACGCATTCCGCTACAAGTCGCTCTCCTTCGACGAAGATCCAATCACGCTCACGTCCCTCCCGCACTCGACGTGCGTGTTTGATCCGTTCATTGGAGGAACTGGTGATGATCATGACATCATCGAATCACACCACGTAGCCGGTGGCAGTGTAATGCTCGAGGTTCTTTAACAGCCAGTCGATCGTGGTCTGTAACCCCTGCTCAAGACTGACTTTGGGTTCCCAGCCGACCAATTCCTTAGCCTTCTTGTTACAGGCGAGCAGGCGCTCCACCTCGCTCTTGGTCGGACGCATGCGCTCACCTTCACAGACGATGGTAATCTCCTTACCCATCATCTTGGCGATGAGCAGCGCCAAGTCACCGATGCTAATTTCGCGACCAGAACCGAAGTTGATGGTCTCGCCGCTGGCATTGGGTGACAAGGCACTGGCACAGAAACCGTCCACGGTGTTTTGAACAAAGTTCAAGTCCCGTGTCGGGTGAACGGCTCCGAGATGCACGTTATGACCACGCACGCACTGGGTGATGATGGTGGGAATGACAGCACGCATGCTTTGACGCGGTCCAAAGGTGTTGAAAGGCCGCACGGTCACTACTTCGACTTCAAATGAGGCTGCAAACGCCTCAGCCATCTTGTCTGCGCCGATCTTGGACGCAGAATACGGCGACTGACCCTGCAAGGGATGCTCTTCCGTGATTGGGACAAACATGGCAGTGCCATACACCTCGCTGGTCGAGGTGTGGATCACGCGCTGGGTGCCATTGTCACGCGCGGCCTGCAGGACATTGAGCGTACCTTCAATATTGGTGCGGACATAGCTATGTGGGGCTTGATAGGAGTATGGAATGGCGATCAGTGCTCCGAGATGGAAAACGAGATCCGTGTCCTTCACCGCACGGCGCACGCTGTCGCGGTCTGCGATGTCACCCGTGAAGACCTCCATGTCGGCAACATGCGCGGAGTCATCGAGCCAGCCTTTTTTGCCGAGAGCATTGTAGTGAACCAATGCGCGCACCGTGGCTCCCTCGCGCACGAGGTGCTCTGCAAGATGGCTACCAATGAAGCCACCAGCACCGGTGACGAGAACTCTTTTACCGTCGAATTGTCCCATAATGTTTAGTTTGCGCCTCCGCGCGCTTGTTTAAGTTGTTCACGCTGCCCTACATCGATCCAGTCGTCCACGATTTCAAATGCGCCAATCTTGTCTCCAAGACGCAGCGCCTCCTCAAAGAGTTCTGTGATAGGGAAAAATTTCTTTGGCACACGCTGGATGATCGCAGGAGAGAGCATGTAGATGCCTGCATTGATGAGTTGTGAGAATGTGGGCTTCTCCACGATGCTGGTCACGCGTCCATCACTCACCTCAAGGCAGCCAAATGGCACCTCATGGGCGTAATTTCGCACTCCAATGCTAGCCAAGTAGCCTTCGGAGTGAAAGCCGATGAGACTCTCCAAATCAACCTGTGTGACCAAATCACCATTGCAGACGAAGACTGGGTGCTGTGGCACTTCTGGCAGCAAAGAAAGTGATCCACCGGTGCCCAGCGGTGTCTGCTCATCTTCGCGGAGGTATTCGATCGTGCAGCCAAATTGGGAACCATCTCCGAAGTGGCTTTCAATGATGTCAGCGAGATAATTGACGGAGATGAAGATGCGACGAATGCCACAACCAACGAGATGCAGAACCAGTCGCTCGATGATTGGTCTGCCAGCCACTTTGAGCATGGGCTTTGGTGTGGCTTTGGTCAGGTCACCGAGACGTGTCCCCTTCCCTCCAGCCATGATGACGGCCCAGTTTGGTTTTGGAACGGCTCCGAGCACTTCATGCAGGAGATGGAGGCCTTTGAGATGACCCTCATCATCAATAATCGGGATCTGATGAAGCTGCCGCGCCTGCATGAGGTCGATGACCTCGGCGCGTGGTGACTTTTGATGCACGCTGGCAAAGGAGCGTCGCGCATGAGGCTCCACGCGGTCGTTGAGTGTGGCACCTTTTAAAAGAGCGCGACGAACATCCCCATCGGTCACAGTACCGAGTAAGCGATGCTCATCATCCACCATGAAGGAGATTCCCTCACCGCCATGATCAATCACCTCCAGAGCACGCATCAGCGTACCATCCGGAGGCAGACAGAATTGGGCGATGGGCTTCGCGGTCATGCCGATCAATCAAATACGGTGTGGCGCAGTTTCCATTCGCTGCCCTCCTTCTTCCAAAGGTGGGGCGAGCGGAAACGGTCCGCCATCGCGATGAACTTGTCTTTGGTGAGGATCGGCTCGTCAAAGGCCTTGGTAGCAACTGGGAACTCCTTGGCAGGAATGCTGAGGTATTCCATGAGCTCCGTGTCAAAGCGGGCAGGCCATTCACCATCGAAGCGCTTCACCAGTGCCACGCCTTCTTCGCGTGTGATCTCACCGGAGCGGATTTCCTGGCTGGCATCATACGTTGCGCGGCCGATGCCAAATTTCACGAACGTGGTCCAGTAGTGAAGGTCGTCGATCTTGTCATCGATGGAGTTGTACTTCGAATAGGTGCCCGGTGTGCGCTCAGGGCTGGCTTGGAAGCCACCGTGCTCCACGGCGTAGTAGTAGCAGCCCTGTGGATGCCATTTGAGGTAGTAGCCGAGGTAATGCACCTCGACGTTGGCTTTCTCCAACTTCTCAGGTTCGGCTGGGAAATAGGGCTCCAAGTCGTTCATCGACACGCCGTAACGCTCAATGAGTTCCTGCACCGAAGTGCCACCAAGGAAGACCTTCGACTTATCTGAAGTGGAGAAGTAAGCATGGTCACGCTTGGCAGTCGTGTTATCTAGAATTGGGTTGCCATACTCAGCTTCGTTCTCTCCATAAAACACGAGAGGGATGTTGAACATGGCGGCCATCTTTGGACCGAGGAACTTCTGACCAAACATGAAGGCTTGGAACGGATGGAACAGGTTATCGACCGCCAAACGCGTGAGGAGGCGATGGATGCGGCCATTCGGCGTGCAGAGGTAGTTGTCGAAGCCGCTATTGATCCAGGCGCGGTGATTTTTGAAACCCCAGTCGGTGAAGAGATGGGGTGACCAGGTCACCGTCAGCGGGTTCATGCCGTACTTGTATTTCAAGATGTGGGACTGGTAGAAGCTGTCCTTGCCGCCGGAGCCGGGCACTAGGCAATCATACTCGCCGTTGTTTTTGCGATACTTGTCGCAGAGCGCGACGAGTTCTTTCTCGCGCGCATCCCAATCGACTTCCGCCTTCTTGCGCTCAGCCGTGTGACAGGCGTCGCAGATCATATCGGCATCAAACTTGATCGTCGTTTTCTTGGAAGCGGCGGTGTGCTCGTATTCCACAGCGGAATTCGGGCGCTGATTGGAGATGACGCATTTGGAGCAGAACTGCACATCGCGGGGCAGTCCATATTTCACTTCGAGTTGTTCGGTAGCTTCAGGCATGGTGTTAGGAGTCAAAGAGGAAGGCGGAGAGCATGTCGAGGCCGGATTGGCCGCTTTTTTCAGGATGAAATTGGAAGCCGGTGATGTTCCCACGAGAAACGGCAGCGGTGATCTGATGCGCGCCGGACTGAACCGTGGCGGCGATGTCCTTCGCATCATCAGGGATCATTTGATACGAGTGAACAAAGTACGTCCATGTCAGCGGCGGCGTCTTGCGTAATGCTCCTGTCTGCCAGACTGCCTCCTGCTGTGGAGAAAGCTGTGCCCAGCCGACGTGCGGCACCTTGATGCCTTCTCCAGGAATTTTTACCACTTTGCCAGCAATGATGCCAAGGCCTTCCGTGATGCCAAACTCCTCGCTGCGGCCCAGCATGAGCTGCGCACCGAGGCAGATGCCCAAAATCGGTTTTCCAGCTGCCGCAGCGGCCCGTAGCGGCTCCACGTGGCCCGCCTTGGTCAATCCAGCCATCCCGTCACTGAAAGCTCCCACACCTGGTAGCACGATTTTATCTGCGCCGGCAAGTTGCTCGCCATTTTCAGCCACAAAGACGTCGGCACCTGCATGGGCCAACGCTTTGACCACGCTGTGCAAATTGCCCAATCCATAATCGACAACGGCTACTCGCACACTCATGCCCGCACCTCCACGCCTTGGCTGCTTAAATATTGTTTGATGTCTTTCACAGTCGTCCGTCCGTAATGCAGCAGCGACGCGATGGCCACGCCATCCACGCCGAGCTTCGCCACTGCGGCGATGTCTTCCAGCGAGCCCGCGCCTCCATGCGCTACGACTGGCACCGGCACTTGCTTGGCGATCTTGGCCACAAACTCCAGCTCAAAGCCCTTGTTGGTACCTTCACGGTCCACCGAGGTCAGCAGCAGCTCGCCAGCGCCCAGCTCCACCGCGCGCATAGCCCAATCATAAGCATCCATGCCGGTGTGCTCGCGTCCGTTGTCGGTGAAGGCCTTCCAGCGACCGTCCGTCTGCCGGATGGTTTCAATGCCGACGACGATGCACTGCGTGCCGAAAGATTGGGCGGCTTCCGTGATGAATTCCGGCCGCAACGCCGCTGCCGTGTTGATGCAGACCTTGTCCGCGCCAGCGCGCAAAATCTGCTGGATGTCGGAGTGCGTGCGGATACCACCGCCCACCGTCAGCGGCACAAAAATCCGTCCGGCGGTCTCTTTGATCAGATCGATGATGTTACTGCGACCATAGAGGCTGGCGACAATGTCCTGATAGTACAGCTCATCCGCACCCTGTTCAAAATAGCGCAGCGCGAACTCTTCTGGCTTCCCCATCACCCTCAAGCCCTCGAGACGCACCCCTTTGACGAGGTTCGGCGCTTTGATGTCGAGTCGGGGGATAATGCGTAATGGCATGGTAAAAAGTAAGGTCCCCACACCTGCAGGGAGGGTCTTTCTATGCCTTCTAGCGAGGGGAAATCAAACCGAAGTTTACCCACGGGCCATCCAGACTTATTCAGGCTCCAATTGCCTCAGCAGACGCCCCTTAATATCTGGAAAGGCTTTGAGCACATCCTCCGGCCCACGCTCCTGCCACGTCTGCTGCGGGACCACCGATTCCCAAAAACGCTCCCAGCCAAATGCCGCCACCTGATTCCCACGTCGTAGCAGCATCGCCTCCCCGTTTTTGCCGGCGTATTTCGTCGTCATCACGATCGTCCGCTGCTCGGGATGCAGCAGCGACTGTCCCGGCAGATCCTGCCACAGCGCCCCCTCACAGCCCAGCGCGTCAAAAACCGACGGCACGATGTCCAGATGCGACGCCTGCGGCACTGCGGGACCACGTCCCATGCTGCGCGGCCATTTGATCAGGATGGGCACCCGAGTCTGCGGCTCATTGAGCGCTGAGCAGTGAAACCAACTGCCATGCTCCTTGAACTCCTCACCGTGATCTCCCGTCACGATGATGATCGCCTCATCATAGCGGCCCTGAGCCTTGAGCCAGGCCACAAACTCCGCCATCTGCGCATCCACCCATGCCACGGAATTCCGATAGCGGTTCACGATCCGCCGAACCTCGTCCACGCTCGGTTGCAGCGGGAACATCGGATTCGTATCAAAGTCGGTAACCGGCGGCGTGAACTTTACCCCCCATTTATAAGGGTAATGCGGCGCATCAAAGGCCGTGATGTAAAACCCACCGTCAGCGCGGCTCAGCACACTCTGCCGCAGACGCTCCAGCATCCGCACCTCACGCTCCGGCGTCTTGAAGACATGCTCGCGACTCTGCTCATCCAGAGACTCCAGCACATCCATTTCATGTGGCTTGCCGTAGTTCGTCGCCAGCATGTCCATGTACTCATAGTCAGCCACCATCCGCGCCTCCACGCGGTAGCCGCTCGCCTTCAGCACCGCTGGCAGCAGCGCAAGTTTAGCAGCTCGCCGTCCCTCTTCGAGAAACACTGGCAGCCTTCCGCTCAGCATCGAAAACCATGACAGGTGAGTCGCATTGGATGCCGCCCAGGTCTCTACCAGTGGCTGACACTCTTCATCCCTCCAGCGGGATAGGAACGGAGCCACATCCGTTCGCAACGCATCAGCACGCAGCGTCTCCACCACAAAGAAAAAGACATCCGGTTTCTTCGCCAGCGTTTGAGCACGCACAAGCGGTTGAGGATTTGCAATCTCGATGCGGTAATTCGCGATGCCCGGCTTCGCCATGATCGGCGTCATCCGTACATGATACGACTTCATCTCCCACCACCGCCACGCGCGGCTCTTCAGGGCCACACCGGCTAGTTGATCGATTTGCAAAGCCGTCCAAGCCACAGCAGCAATCACCGCCAGTCGCAATGGGCTCACCTGCGCCTTGGAAAGCCAGCGGCAGGCCCAAAACACGCCTACCATCACCAAAACCACCGCCACGGCCGCCATCACGATTCCCGGCGTCACCACCACACCGCCCGCCACCAGCGCGCGCTCGATTTCAAAACGCCCACCGACCTCCAGCTCACCAAAAAGCTCGATCAGCCCCTTCGCCCACCACACTCGCAGCAGCGCGTTGATCAGCACGATCAGCGGCAGCAGGATCACCACCAGCCACGCCATCCAGCGCACCGCCTTTGGCACCCAGCGGTCATGCCACGCCATCAAAAACCACACCACCGCCGCGATGAACACATGATTCAAAAACCGCGCCAGCATGCAATCCACCGCCGCCAGCGCGCCCACTGGTGCATCCCGCAGCATCACCGCATCACAGCCTGTGCAGACCACGATCCACAGCACCATGAACCACACATTCCACCGCCGCCGCCGCTTCAAATAACCCGTGATCTCATCCCGCCGCGTGCGCCAGCTCATCACACCCGCCACCAGCGCAGGCAGCAACCAAAGCGCCATTCCCGTCCAGAAAACATCACGCCCCAACAACCCCATCAGCGCTGAGCAACTCCACAGCAGGATCACCGCGCCCGCCTTGCTCCGCACCGCATGCCACCAGCCACCGCCCATAAGGCTTCCAATCAAAAACAGCGCGATCACCATCAGCGACTCGATGATCAAATGCCCGCGCCGGATGTGCAGATCCATCTCGATCACCGGCACCGTCCAGTCATTCACAAAACTCACCAGCATCCCCAGCACCGCCCCCGCCCAGCAGCACAGCCGCCAGAAAATCTCCACCTTCACGCTAGTCTCACCCTTCGTCATTCCATCACCCTCGCCGGCACTCCCACCACCACCGCGCCATCCGGCACATCCTTCACCACCACCGCACCCGCTCCCACCACCGCGCGCGCACCGATGCGGATGCCCTGACGCACCACAGCACCCGCGCCGATATGCGTGAGCTCACCCACCTTCACATCGCCGCATAAAATCGCCCCCGTGGCCACATGCACATGCGCGCCGATCACGCAGTCATGCTCCACCACCGCCGCGCAGTTCACCAGCACATGGCCGCCGAGTTTGGCACCTGTGTTGACCACGGCCTTCGCCAAAACCTGGCATCCAGCCGCCAGCTCCGCACTGTGAGAAATCCACGCCGCAGGGTGGATCACGCTCAGCGCCTCCAGCCCCGCCTTGCGCGCCGCCACATACAGCGCCGCGCGCCGGTCACAGCTCTTCGCGCTGCCCACGCCCACCACGAAGTGCGTGAAGCCCAGCTTCTTCAGCTTCGGCAGCATTTCATCACCGCCCAGCACTGGCACGCCGCAGACATCTTTAAGTTTAGGCTGTGAATCGATCACGCCCACCAGCACGCCCGGTCGGAATTGCTCCACCGTCTCCAGCAGCACACGTCCGTGTCCGCCACCGCCAATCAAAACGCATTTCATGTCTTTATATCGTGGAAAGTCTTGCCAGTCAGTCTCGCATCCAGCGGCGTCTCGGCAATCAGCGCCACCAGCTTCTCCGCCGCATGCCCGTCACCAAAAAAGTGCTCGTAGCCCGCCGCCACCGCCTTGAACTTCGGCGACACCGCGCGCCGGATCGCCGCCACGATCTCCTTCGTCTCAAACGGCACATCGATCACGTTCCCGGCCCGCAAACGGCCCTTCTGCCGGTTCCCGATGTTCACCACCGGCAGCGCGAACGACGGCGCTTCCAGCAGTCCGCTCGATGAATTGCCCACCATCGCCGAAACCTCGCCCAAAATCGAAAAATAGCCTTCAGGCCCGAAATTCTCGACACTGCGCGCATTCGTCTCGCTTGCACAATACTGCGCGATCCGCTCCCGAATCACCTGACCGGCCATATCCGCGTTCGGCATCGTGAAAATCACCGGCAGGCCCGTTTCACGCAGCGCGGCCATCAGCGCATCCGTTTGCGGCCCTGTTTGCTCATACTCACTCGTCGTCGGGTGCAGCGTCACCAGCAGCGGCGGCGTGCGCAGATCGAGTTCGAAACGTCTCTCCAACTCCGCACGACTCAGCCGCGCAAAGTCACGCAGATTATCCAGCGACAGCGCGCCGCAGTGCAGCACGCGCCACGGCTCCTCACCGAGTTGGATCACACGCTGACGATAAATTTCCGTCGCCACGCCATGCAGGTGACTCATCTTCGTCAGTCCATGACGGAAGCGGTCATCCATCGCCCCTTCACTCAGCTCACCGCCATGCAGATGCAGGATCGGAATGTTAAACGGCACCGCCGCCAGCGCCACCGCGAACATCTCAAACCGGTCCCCCAGCACCACCAGCATGTCAGGCCGCTCCTTGGCAAAATGCGCCCCAAATCCCGCCACGCCCAACCCCATCGCCTGCGCGATGGCCTCTGGCGTGTCCTCCATCTGCAGCACCGGAATACGCGCCGCGATGTGAAACCCATCCCGCTCGATCACCCCCACCGTGCCGCCATAGCGTTCCTCCAAGTGCATCCCACTCACCAGCACACTCAGCTCAAGATGCTCATGCGCCTTGATTCGCTTCAACAGCGGCCTGTAAATGCTGTAGTCGGAGCGCCCGACCGTCACGACGCTGATCTGACGCTTGTTCATTTCGTTGTGATGAGCGAGCGCACCTCCGCTGCCGCGATGGCTTGATGAAATACGATGTAAGTGCCAAGAGCCGCAGCCGCAGCCGCTTTTTTCCCGCGCGCACGCTCCGGCGGGTCTTCCAGCACTGCCTGGATCTCCGACACATGCCCCACGCAGTTCCCGCACGCATCCACCAGCGCCGAACCGCTCGATCCCGGTGCCCAGTCCAGCGTCGTCTCCAGCCACACCGGCCTCGGCACCTCCACACCCTCCGTCTGCTCCTTCTTGCGCAAAAAAGGCCGCTTCACGAACCGGCTCACGATCCCCTCGCTGTAATACCCACGCTTCCCGGACGGATCGCTGAAGCACCACACCGCATCCCCCGGCGTCACATCTGTGCCCAGTGGCAGCGGCGTCAGCTTGTCCGCCTTCACGCGAATAATCGCGCTGTCCTTGCCTGCGTTCACCGCCAGCACTTCAAGCACCGGCATCACCACATCATCATCCGTCGTCGCGATAAGATAACCCTCCTTCATCTCTTCAGGTGCCGTAATCACATGCGCGCAAGTTGCCACAGCTCCATCCGCTGTGATCGCATAACCACCGGCCAGATCCAGATGCCACTTGTCACACTTCGTGCAGAGAAAATAGAAGCCCACACGCACATGTGAAGCTCGCGCCCTCTGCCAGCGCTCTCGACCCGTCATCTCCTTCGTCTCCGCAGCAGGCAACACGAGTTCACAACTCGTGCGCTTGCTCTGCTCTACCACCTCCGTCATTGGAAGTAGTGCTTTTGCCTCCAGCAGCTTCTTTGCCCCCTCTGTGACCGCTGCCTGAGTCTTCGATCCCCTGCCCTCTTGGTAAACCGGCACGCCAGACGACTGCGCCAGCGCGCCGGTCGTCACGAGAAAAAAGAAGTAGCACCATTTCGTCATATCAAGCGCCGACGCTACCCTTCCATGCCGCTTTGCGCAAATTTCCTCTTAATGCGTGACTCTAGCGGGATTCTCCGAGTGTCGAGAGTTGGCGTTCAGTGAGCATGCGTATAGGATGGCGAGATCCGCGGCAAGACGATCTGCTTGCAGCACATAGGCCATGGACTTCGGCGTGAAGCCATCCGCAGCATCAAGTGAGGATATAAAGACCAGTATTGAAGCAGCGGGAGCTTTGAGCATGCCTTTTAGCGTGACTGCTCATACGCGTGCGCGACTCGCAGCACGGTGGCTTCATCGAGTGCTTTGCCGATGATTTGAAGTCCAACGGGTAAAGATGCACCATCGACTTCCACATGGCCGCAGGGCACGCTGATACCTGGGAGCCCAGCGAGGTTGACAGGGATCGTGAAGACGTCCTCGAGATAGGCGGCGAGCGGGTTATCTTTGAGAGCACCAAGCTTGTGCGCGGGCGTAGGGCTGGTGGGTGAGACGATGACGTCCACTTGGTCAAAGGCTGCGGTGAAGTCATCGCGAATGAGGGTACGGGCTTTTTGAGCGCGGATGTAATAGGCGTCGTAGTAGCCGGAACTGAGCATGTAAGTGCCTAGCAGGATGCGGCGCTTGACCTCTGGGCCAAAGCCCTCTGCCCGTGACATCATGTACTGCTCCATGAGATCGGTGGCCGCACTGCTGCGGTGACCGTAGCGCACACCGTCGAAGCGG
>JANOBP010000265.1:0-2904 GCA_031411715.1 Verrucomicrobiaceae bacterium
CACAGCGGGAACGCTGCCACCGGACTCTCCGGCAACGATGAGTTTCTGAATTCGCAGACTCATCCGCTCAACGCCTGAAGCCTCGCCGATCATCTCACCAAGTCGCAAGGCATAAGTAGGTGTGCAGCACAATACCGTGGCACCATAACGTGCCATGGCCTCCAAACGTGCCTGGCTGGACATGCCTCCACCCGGTATGACCATGAAATCCTTCGAGGCGGCCTCGAATGCCGTCCAAAAGCCTAAAAATGGCCCGAATGAAAAGGCGAAGAAAAGACGATCACGACCTTTGATAAGACCGGCCCCTTCATAAACGCGCCGCCAGCAAGCCAACATTGCCTCCCAGCTCTCCGGCGTGTCGATCCAAGACATGGGCTGCCCTGTGGAGGTGCCACTGGTCTGGCAGAATCGCGTGTATTGCGATATGGCGCGCGTGAGATTGGTTCCGAAAGGAGGATGTGCCAAGCGATCGGTTTGGATTTCGTCTTTGGTCGTAAACGGCACTTGCTTGACGAAATCTTCCTGACGATTCATCGCGCTGACACGAATCATAGCCTCGCGAAAACGCTTGCCGTAAAATCCATCCGTCGTGCTGAGATTGAGGATGATGCCACGCAGCTTGCGCCACTGGTTGGAGCGCAAGCGCACGCGATCTATCAGCGGCGCAGAATTAGACACGTGCGAAGGGATGGCGAGCGCCTGAATTTGTTCAAGGCTCAAAGAGCAAGATTCTTCCATCGAAGATCATCCATCATGTTTCAGCGACTTAAATCCTCTTGGAGCATCACTTTAAAGCCCGCATTGGTCAGCACACTCGCAGAGAATGTTGGGGAATCGATATGGAGGACGAGAAGCGGATACTCCGTTGGACGCACAAGAAGTGGGTAACTAAAAGCGACATTAATTTCAGCCTCCAGAAGTGATGCGAGCACTTGAAGGAGTGAGGATTCTGTCTCGCGCAATTCCACCACGGTGACACGACAGACAGCATGAGGGATTCCTTTTTCGATAAACAAGAGACCCGCGCTCTCCGGATCGCTAACGATGAGGCGCACGATCGCCAATTCTGTATTGTCTTGCAACGAAAGACCAAGCACCGCGATGTGGTGATCTCTCAGCAATTTGATCAAAGACAGCAGTGCACCCACCCGATTGTTAAGGAATACAGAAATCTGCCTCACAGGTGTTCCTGCTTGTTCTCCAGTATCTGCATGAGGTTGAATCTTGGAGGTGATCATGATGAGAAATTAACCTGCAGGCCCAGTGGCGGAGCGCCGATCATCAAACAACGTAACACGCAATGGAATCGTGGCGATGGTTTTACCCTGGCACTCGACCAGCCAGCGAAATAGTCCCTGCCGCTCAAATTTCACATGTTGAATGGTAAAGACCAGATTACGCGAGACAAACGGGATGAACGGCGAGCCGAAGGTCACATCCACAATGGCAGGCTTGTCTGGCGGCAACTGCATGATCTCCTGCCCTGTTGGATCAATGCAACGAATGCGAAACTCCATTCTCCCGGCATCCTCCGGCTGAAAGACTACCCGCACGGCAATGCTGCACTGCGGATGCACCACGGGGAAAGAGGAAGCACAAAGCGTGTCGAAAGCGCCCTGCACGCAAAGCTTCCCACTATAATCAGCGGCAAAGTCAGAGACTGTAGCGAGTTGCAATTGCATGGGTGTTGCGTGAATGGCATTACCTGCCAAAAAGGCGGCGGAAAAACCCACCAATGCCTTTATTCTGCTGTGGTGCGGGCTGGGCAGTCCGCGACTGTTCGACTGGACGAGCTGGGCGGACCCTCCCTACACGCTCATCTGATGATATTTCCTCTTCATCACCAACAAGCTCGGCTTTAGGCACATTTTTCATCGCCAGGAGCATCGGATCATCTTTCGGAGTCGTTTCGAAGATCTTGTTGAAGACCTGCCTCACAATCGGCGCGGCTTTTCTGCCACCGCTCACGTCTTCTCCAGGGCGGCCTTCGTAAACGACGGCAAAAGCAAACTTGGGATTGTTGGCGGGCAGGAATCCAGCGAACCACGCCAAATTTTGATCCTTGGCGATGTGCCACTGGGCAGTTCCGGTCTTGCCTGCAATCTGGGCGTGCTTGATCTCCGCCGCTCCGCCGGTACCATTGTCCCCTGAAACGACCGCCACCATGCCCTTAATCACGATTTGGCGATGCGCGGGATTAAGATTGATGCTCTTCCGCGGCTTCGGCTCATAAGCCATGAAGATGTTGTCGTTGTAATCTTGAATCTGAGTCACCAGCCTCGCCTGAGGCAAATCGGTCCCATTGCCGATGCCGGCCATCGCCTGAGCTACTTGAAGTGGTGTCGCCAGCACTGTCCCCTGCCCGATGGCAATGTTTGCCAAATCACCAGAGGTTAACTTACTGCCTCGCCGCTGAATCATCATGCTGTTTGAGGGAAGGAAACCTTCGCGCTCGACGATCGGGATGCCCGTGCGCTCACCGAAGCCAAGTCGTGCGCACATGCCGCAGATGGAATCTGCTCCCGCATCCAGTGCAGCGGCGTAGAACCAAGTATTGCAGGAGCGCTTGATGGCAGTGATCACATTCATGCTGCCTTCACCGTTCTTGTTCCAGTTATGAAAGACTCTGTTTCCGATTTCTAAGGCATTGTCGCAGTCGTAGGTTGTGCGAGCGTCCACTTTCCCACTGTCCAGGATTCCCAAAGCTGTAGCGGCCTTGAAGGTCGAGGCTGGAGGATATTCAGCTCGGAAGGCGCGCGCTAGCAGCGGCTCCTTGGGGTCTTTCAGCAGTGCATCCCACGCTTTCCCACTGATACCAGGGATAAACTGGTTCAGGTCGAAATACGGGTAGGATGCCATTGCCAAAATGTCACCTGTCTGCACATCCATGATCACCATCGCACC
>JANOBP010000266.1:0-6929 GCA_031411715.1 Verrucomicrobiaceae bacterium
AGAATCCACCCTCTTGACCACCTACACCAAGACGCAGCGCTGGATCGCTCTCGGCTATGGCCTGGGAGGACATGTGATTTTTGCCTTTTCGTTGGTGGCGATGTTTGTGTCGTTGTATCGAGGCTTGAGCGTCGGGTGGATTCATTTGCATGGCGTGGCGGCTTGGACGGTGAATCTGCTTTTGTTGGGCCAGTTTGCATTTGGGCATAGTTGGCTGCTGTCAGACCGTGGAAGGCGGTTTGTGGCACGCCTTGCTCCGCTGGGACTTGGGAAACCGCTGGCGACGACGTTGTTTGCTGCGCTGGCTTCTCTTCAGTTGCTGCTGGTTTTTTTGTTTTGGTCGCCGTCGGATGTGCTGTGGGCCGCGCCTGAAGGATGGTTGCGTGTCACCATGACCGCCTTCTACCTCAGCTCATGGCTGCTGCTGATGAAGGCCATGAAGGATGCAGGACTGGAGATCCAGCTCGGTTATTTGGGCTGGACTTCGGTGTGGTCTGGCAAAGAGCCGACTTATAAACCCTTCACGCGTATGGGCCTGTTTAAGTATGTGCGTCAGCCGATCTATATCGCCTTTACTCTGATCCTGTGGTCCGCACCGACATGGACGCCAGATCATTTGGTGCTGGCGCTTCTGTGGACGGCTTACTGCTTTGGTGCGCCGGTCATCAAAGAGAAGCGTTACAGAAAATGGTACGGAGATGCCTTCATCCGCTACCAGCGCCGTGTGCCTTACTGGTTCCCTGGTGGGAGGAAAATGCCGAGTGGGGAAGTGAATAGTGCTGAGCCTGTGGACTATGAAGTGATTGTCATCGGCGGTGGTCCTGTTGGCATGCTTTTGGCGTGTTTGCTGGGGCAGCGCGGTTTGCGCGTGCTGGTGCTGGAGATGCGGACGGGTCCGTTGGAATGGTCACAGGCGATTGGGATCACGCCGCCATCGCTAGAAATCTTGGCCAAGCTCGGACTGGATCATGAATTCGTAACGCGTGGCGTGCCGATCCGTGATTGCCATGTGCATGGCGAGACGGGACATCTTGGCTGCGCTTCATTCAGAGAGTTGGAGGGGCGGCACCGCTATGTGCTGTCACTGCCGCAAATGAT
This sequence comes from Verrucomicrobiaceae bacterium, assembly GCA_031411715.1. GTDB lineage: Bacteria > Verrucomicrobiota > Verrucomicrobiia > Verrucomicrobiales > Verrucomicrobiaceae > Prosthecobacter. Next base: position 1,099 of record JANOBP010000266.1, read on the forward strand.
CACCATGGAGATCTTGGAGGCAGAAGCAGCACGCCATCCAACAGTGAGTGTGAAACGTGGTGTCGAGGTGCGTGCGAATAAGCAGACAGCGGACCGGGTGACATTGGAGTGTCATGATGTGAGCGATGATTCGACCTGGAACGTCAGCGCGGGCTATGCCGTGGCTTGTGATGGCAGCCGCAGCAAGGTGCGTGACCTGTTGAAGATACGCACCCACTCGAAGAGCTACGGCTGTCACTTTGTGATGGGTGACTTTAGAGATGGCAGCAGCCTGGCTGATGAGGCGCATCTGTTTTTCACTTCAGATGGGGCGGTGGAGTCTTTTCCGCTGCCGGACGGAAAGCGGCGCTGGATTGTGCAAACGAGCCAGCGTTTGGAAAAAACGGAAACCGGTTTCATCAGTGGCGTGGTGGGGCGCAGGACAGGCCTGGAGCTTGATGAGGCCGCGCAACTCGATCAGCATGTGTTTTCGCCACGGAGGCTCGACTGTGAGATGCTCTACGATGGACGTGTGCTGCTCTGTGGTGATGCTGCTCATGTCATGAGTCCAATCGGTGGCCAAGGCATGAACACCGGCTTTGCGGATGCGGAATTCGCCGCGGAAGTCATCTACACGATTGTCCGAAAGGAAGGCGATGCCGCCAAGCTCCTTGCTTTATATGACCACCATCGTCGGCGCGCTGCGAACGCGGCAGCCACGCGCGCCGCACTGGGCATGGGTCTTGGTGTTTGGACAGGGAAGTGGCCCGCTCTCCTGCGTGACTTCGTAATACGGCATCTGGTCTTTCGTGGTCCGTTCAAGAAGCATTTAGGTTCGTGGTTTGCCATGCAGAGCATCCCTGGCAACACGCTGGCTCAGTTGTCATGCCCGCGTTCCAGGCAGTTGCTTGGGATGCAAAAGGATGGGCTGGCTAGGGCCGACATGTAACCTTCTCTCGCTACATGCGAGAATTTGTCGTATCAACCAAGCCCCTGATTTATGAAGCCACCCTATTTGATCCTTGTTCTCCTCATTCTCACTGCCGTGTGTCGGGCTGAAACATGGGGAGGAAATGCCAGCATCACCTTTGACGGCACTTCGACGCTGCATGACTGGGGTGGCAAGGTCAAAGCAGATGCTTTCAAAGCTGAGGTCACCATGGACGGTGACAAACCGCAGCGTGTGAAATCAACCGTCACGGTGAAGGCGGCGAGCATGGACACTGCTGAGGCAGATCGCGATGCGAACATGCATAAGGCCATGCAGGTGACGACTCATCCTCTCATTGTGGGCAAAATCGACGCCAAATTCACGGAGATCGCTCCTGCGAGCCGTCCGGCGAAGTTGCCCATCGAGCTGAGCTTGCTCGGCAAGGCGCAGAGCCTCACCGGCACCATCTCCAACTGGAAACTGGCTGGCGATACGGCCACGTTCGATCTCGATTTCGATCTCTCGCTGAAAACCAGTGGCATCAAGGTGCCCGCCGTCCTGCTCATCATCCGCGTGGGGGACAAAATCAAGGTGCACGCCGGCGTCACCCTTAAGCGCTCGAAAAATTGACTCAATGCCCGCCTTCATCCACCACATCGCCACTGACAATCCACCATTTCAATACAGCAACGAATTCGCCAGCAACCGCATGAAGGGGTGGGTAACTGAGCCACGCGCGAAGCGCTTGGTCGAGATGATCTACGAGCGTACGGGCATCGAGACACGCTATAGCGTGAGTGATGATTTCTTGAAGGATGACGGCGCACTTTTTAGCACGCTTCCCGATGGGACATTCAGCTCGCCGACGACAGGGCAAAGGAATGCCGTGTATGCCAAAGCGGCGCGCGATTTGGCGGTGAAACTGGCGGCCAAGACACTTGCGGAATGCCCGCAGTTTTCGAAGGGTGACATCACGCACCTTGTATTCGCCTCCTGCACGGGTTTTGCCAATCCGGGACCGGATTACCACATGATGCGTGAATTGGGGCTGAATGAAGACGTGGAGCGTTACACCGTGGGTTTCATGGGCTGTTACGCGGCTTTTCCTGCCATGCGCATGGCTGCGCAGTTTTGTGAAGCGAATCCGAATGCGGTGGTGCTGGTGATGTGCCTGGAGCTTTGCTCGCTGCATCTACAGGTGAGCGACAAGGCAGAAAGCATCGTGGCGAATGCGCTCTTCGCCGATGGGGCTGCTGCCGCCATCATGAGCGCGCGGGAGCCGGTGAAGGGCCGTCCATACTACAAAGTGCAGGGTTTTCACTCGGCACTGGTGCCTTCCAGTGAAGCCGACATGGCTTGGGATATTGGAGATAACGGTTTCAACATGGTGCTCTCGGCTTACGTGCCCGAGTTAATTGGTAGCAACATTCGTGAGATGCTTGGGGGTATTTTAGCGAAGCGCGGTCTCACGCCTGCCGACATCGACGAATGGGCTGTTCACCCGGGTGGGCGGGCGATCTTGGAGCAAGTGGAGCAGCATCTTGGATTGCCGAGTGATGCGCTGGACATCCCGCGTCGAGTCCTACGTGACTTTGGCAACATGAGCAGCCCGACGGTGATGTTTGTGCTTAAAGACATGCTGGAATTGGCGAAGACGCCTCATGCAACGACCTGCGCCATCGCTTTCGGCCCTGGGCTCACCGTTGAAACGGCTGTGCTGGAGCGCTGTGGTGCTGAGTGAACTGTTAGTCAGTTGATTCACCGGCAATGCTGGCTAAATCGCCAAATGCCCATCAGCGAAGTACGCCAACAAGAACTCGTTAAGTCACTCAAACGTTGCAGTGACATGACGCTTGCCGCAGCATTGCGTTTCGAAGAGTCCCACAATCTGGATGAGCTCCCGACCATCATTCTAGGTGTGCTGGAACGAGATGCGGCGAACCCTGGGCCTGAGGGCATCGCTGCTGCTACGGATGAATCACGACTCATTGAGGACATCGGCATGGATTCCTTTGGTATGTTCGAAGTCGTGATGACGGCCGAGGAGGTGCTCGGACTCAATGTGGAAAATGATGAGATGAATCAAATTCGCACACTCGGGCAGTTGAAAGAGTTTCTGCACGCCAAGCTAAAAGCGAAGCACTCATGAAGCGTGTTGTCGTCACGGGTCTCGGTTTCGTCTCCAGCATTGGCAACAACCGTGCCGAGGTGCTCGCTAGTCTGCGAGAGGGGCGCAGCGGCATCGAATTCATGCCGGAACTCGCGGCGATGAATGACCGCGTGAAGCTGGCAGGCACGGTGAAGGGTTTTCAGTTCCCAACGGCTGATTCACTCGACTGGATCTTCCCTGAGCATGTGAAGCTTAGCCGCGTGCAACTGCGCACCATGGTGCCCCATGCAGTCTTTGCCGTAGCGGCAATGGAAGAGGCCATCTTGGACGCCAAGCTTGATGCCGCGCTCGTTTCGGCACCTCAAACCGGATTATACTGCGCTTCGGCGGGATCGGCTTGGTTGACGCACGTCGCGTTGGAATCCGTGCTGACTCGTGGTCCAGCAAGGACGTCAGCTCCGGTCGTGGTAACTGGTATGCCGAATTCTCTGCACCTCAATCTGACGGCACGTTTTGCGATCAAAGGTGCCTCCGTCGGATTTAGCAGCGCCTGTGCGTCCTCTGCGCACGCCTTGGGAAGCGCCTGTGATTTGATCCGATTGGGACGGCAGAAGATCATGTTTGTCGTCGGTGCGGAAGATTGTCATCCATACAATATCCTGCCGTTTGCATCACTGCGGGCACTGAGTTCGCACTCTGACCCTGCACTGGCACCGAGGCCGTTTGATGTGAGCCGCGATGGCTTCGTTGTCACGGGTGGTGGTGCGGTGCTAGTGCTTGAAGAAGCCGATCATGCTGCCGCACGCGGTGCGACGGTTTATGCGGAGGTCAAGGGCTGGGGGCAGGCTTCAGATGGCTATGATGTCGTCGCGCCTGATCCGAGTGGCAGTGGTCTGACACGTGCCATGGAGAATGCACTGCAGGATTCAGAGCTGAGTGCTTTGGATGTCGATTACATCAACGCACATGCCACGGCGACTACTGTGGGTGACATTGCTGAGTTGAACGCGATTAAAACGGTATTCAAAGGCGATGCCAAACCGCGAGTGAGCAGTACCAAAGCACTCACAGGCCATGGTTTGAGCCTCGCTGGTGCCCTGGAGGCCGGAATATGCTGTTTGGCACTGCGTGAAGGCTTTATGCCGATTTCGGCGAAGATTCAGCAACTCGACCCGGCTTGTGAAGGTGTCTCTATCCTGACGAGTCGCGTGGATGAAGCACCGCTAGTGGCCATGAGTAACTCCTGCGGCTTTGGCGGCGCCAATGTGGCCCTGATTTTTTCCCTCACTTGATCCACTTCCAGCGCGCGAAGAGGAAGTAGAGCACGGGAAGCAGTAGCAAGGTCAATACCGTGCCAAAGAGCAGGCCAAAGATGTGAACTGCCGTCAGAGGTTGCCACAACTCGCCTCCAGTCAAAGCGAGAGGGAATAGACCACAGACGGTAGCGAAGACGGTAGCCAACACGGCGCGCAGCCGCACGAGGGCGGCGTGCATCAGTGCCGCTTCAAGCGCAACACCGGCCGCGCGTTCTTCTTCGATGTAATCTGAGAGCACAATGATATGACTCACAATCACACCAGCGAGGCTGACGATGCCGATCAGGGCCATGAAGCCGAAGGCGGCATGAGTGGTGGCTAGTCCAACGAATGCGCCGATGAGGCCTAATGGGACAGTGAGCATGACGATGACTGATTTCATCAAGGAGCGGAACTGTAAGACCATGGCGAGTGCGATTAGCGCGAGGGAGATGCTCATCACATGCTGCATTTCCTTCTGGCTTTTGTTGAGCTCATAATCCTCACCACCGAACTCGATGTCGGTGGTAGGGAGAGCTGGGTGGGCTTTGCTGAGCACGCGGGAGGCGAGCTCGCCAAAGGGGGCGAGGGCTTTGACTGTGACCGTGCGGCGCTGATCGATACGGGTGATGACATCGAGATCGTCATGCACTTTGTAGGCTCCTGCATCACGGAGTGCAGCACTGACTTTGGCGGCCCGGGCCGGTAAGTCGTCTCCAGTAAGGTGGATTTGAATCGGTGTTTCAATAGGGGGGCCTTGCTGGATCAATTTGACAATGCATCGAGCATCCTGGATTTCGCGGTCGAATACTTCTCTCAGTCGCACGATGAGTTTTGGCACGTCTTCGATCTTGCGAGTGTTCACGAGTGCCTGCGCAATGTTGGTGGCAGGTTGGCGCTGCGGCTCATTGTAATAAAACATGGGGATGCCGCCGCCGCTGACGACGGCTGCACTGAGGACATCATCTTCTTTCTGCAACAGATCACGGATGCGTGCGCTGACCTTTTGGGTCTGCTCGATGGAGCTATCTGCGGGTAGCTTAATGTCCACCAGCAACTGGTTGCGCTCAGCATGTGGGAAGAATTGCTTGGCAAAGAACGGAGTGAGCGCGGTGCTGGCGAGTAGCAGACCGTAGGCGATGACGATGATCCGAGTCGGATGATGAAGGGCGTATTGCAGAGCGGCTTTGTAGCGCGGGAGGATGGCTTGGAGCAACTGATCGACCGGCTTGAAGAGGAAGAATGAACGCACTTCCCCGCCTGCCTCGAAGCCTTTTTGGCCACGCAGGATGTAATAGCCGAGAAGCGGAATGAAGGTCATCGAAACGATGCGGGATGAGACAAGGGCCAGCGTGATGACGATCGGGAGGGAGACAATGAAGGCCCCCATATCACCCGGCAAAAGGATGAGGGGCAGGAAGGCAACGATGTTGATGATGGTGCCGAAAAAAATGGCGCGGCGCAGTTTGAAGGGCCCAAGCCATGCGGCGATCGAGTGTGGCTGACCGTCGGCAAG
>JANOBP010000267.1:0-1125 GCA_031411715.1 Verrucomicrobiaceae bacterium
AGGGCTTTCGACCTTCACGGGTGCCACTTGAGCACCCGCTGCCTTGGCGGCAGCGAGTACCGTGTCAGCGAGTGGCTTGACCTCTTTTTCGAGCGCGGTGAAGAAAAGCTCATACGGACGTGGGACATGCACCTTGGTGGAGGTAGCGGCTCCTGCCGGCATGCCGACCGTGCTGCCGATCCAACCACCGAAGTCGGCACCTTCATCAATCCAGGCCTTGAGCGCTTTGATCTCGTCGGCGGTCAAATCGTCGCCCTTGGGTGGCATGTGGGCATCATCGTCCTTGGGCAGCGTCACAGCCTCATAGATACCGCTTTTGTCGGATGCCTTGGGAGTCAGCACAGGGCCGTTTTCACTGCCTTTAATGATGGCCCATGAGGCATCGAGCCGCAGACCCGCTTTGGGCTCCTTTTTTTTGCCCGCTTCTTCAAAGGGAGCTTTGTGGCACTCAATGCATTTCTTGGTGAGGACGGGGAGGATTTCTTTTTCGAAGTCCACGGCGGCAAAAGCAGGCGCGGAGAGCAAAATAGAGACAGCGGAGAGCAAGACAGGACGGTTCACGGATAAGAGATGGGTTGGGGCAGAGAGAAACGCTTGCCTGAATGCCTTGTTTCAGGGAAATAGGACTCAGTCAACCATCCATTCATATGAGCACCATCCGCGCCTCCCAAATCGAAGCCGACTCCATCCTCCGCCGAAATACGCTCGCTATCGTCATGGGTGGTGGTGCGGGAACACGGCTTTTCCCACTGACGGAGAGCCGCGCCAAGCCTGCTGTGCCATTGGCAGGCAAATACCGCATCGTGGACATCCCGATCAGCAACTGCATCAACTCTGGCCTGCGTCAGGTCTATGTGCTCACACAATACAACAGCGCCTCACTCAACCGCCATCTCTCCCGCACGTATCGCTTTGATCAATTCACGCGCGGCTTTGTGGAAGTGCTCGCGGCACAGCAGACGCCAGAGGGTGAGCGCTGGTATCAGGGCACCGCCGATGCCGTGCGGCAAAATCTCCGCTACTTCCTTGAAGGCGAGCACGACTACTTCCTCATCCTCAGCGGTGACCAGCTCTATCGCATGGACCTGCGCCGGATGATCACCCAGCACATCGAGACCTACGCGG
>JANOBP010000268.1:0-5741 GCA_031411715.1 Verrucomicrobiaceae bacterium
CACCCGCACCGGCGATCTCGACCCCGGCCTGTTGCTCTACCTCATGCGCAAAGAGGGCATGAGCATCGCTGACTTGGAAACTCTCCTGAATCAACAATCTGGCCTGCTCGGTGTTTCCGGTCGGCCCGCAGATATGCGTGAAGTAGCTTCCGCCGCACCCCACGACCCGCGAGCTGCTCTCGCCGTGGACATGTTTTCCTATCGCGTGCGAAAATATATCGGCGCCTATCTCGCCGCGCTCGGTGGCGCTCATGCCATCGTTTTCGGCGGCGGCATTGGGGAAAATGATCCTCTCATCCGCCAGCGCATCTGCGAAGGCATGAGCTGGTGCGACCTCACACTCGATCCAGCCCGCAACGCCTCCGCTAAAGGCACTGCCACCCGCATCAGCCGCGACGACGCCCGCATTCAGGTGTGGGTCATCCCCGTGGACGAAGCCGCGCTCATGGCGGAAGCCGCCGCGGCATGCCTGACTCTTCTTGGGCCAGTCGAATCACCACTCAGCGCATGAACTGCCTTCGCGCCTGCAAACCAGCCAACTCCACTTAACCGATGTCCGCACTTGATCCATCTCCCAAAGAACCTCCGGAAAAAAAACCGGCGGAAGACGGCGTCGCGGAGCGCGCCTACGCCATCTACGTGAAGGAAGGCCGCCCGCAGGGACACGACGTGCAGAATTGGCTGGAGGCTGAAGGCAAGACGCCGCCCGCCGCTGCTGTGCCACCAACAGGCGAGGCAGGCCAGACCACGGCCGCCAATCAGGTGTGGCATCAATTGCCTGGCGATGAAGTTGCAAAACTTCTCACCGTGGATTTTTCCACCGGACTGTCGGCAGATGAAGTGTCCAAGCGCCAAAAAGAATCCGGCCCTAACAGCGTCAGCGCACGACGCGGCACGCCAGCGTGGCTGAAGTTTCTCCAACAGTTCAATCAGCCGCTCGTCTATATCATGCTCGTCGCGGTGGGTGTGACGGCGTCCCTCGGCGAATGGGTGGATGCGACGGTGATCGGGGCCATCGTGCTCATCAATGCCATCGTCGGTTTTTTACAGGAAACGAAGGCCGAAACAGCCATCGAGGCACTGGCCAAAATGGTCGTCACCGAGGCCACGGTGCGGCGTGATGGCAAAAAACAGCGTGTTCCGTCCGAAACACTCGTGCCGGGCGATGTGGTGCTGTTGCAGTCCGGCGACCGCGTGCCTGCGGACATGCGTTTGATCGAAATACGCAACCTCCAGGTCGATGAATCGGCTCTCACCGGCGAATCACTGCCTGTGGCCAAACAGCTCGATGTTTTGCCTGCTGCCACCGATTTGGCGGATCGGCGGAACTTGGTCTTTGCAGGCACTTTCGCCACCAGCGGGCAAGGGGAGGGCATCGTGTGCGTGACGGGTGATCAAACGGAGACGGGCCGCATCGCAGGCCTGATAGCAAGCGCGGTGGAGCTTTCCACGCCGTTGACGAAACAGATCGCACGCTTCAGCCACATGATCCTGTGGGTCATTTTAGGCCTCGCGGCGATCACCTTTGCCGTGGGCGTGATGCGGGGTGAAAAACCCGCCAGCATGTTCATGGCCGCTGTCGCTTTGGCCGTCGGTGCCATCCCTGAAGGCCTGCCAGCGGCGGTGACCATCGTGCTGGCCATCGGCGTATCACGCATGGCACGGCGTCGGGCCATCATCCGGAAGCTACCTGCCGTGGAGACGCTCGGCAGCACCACCGTCATCTGCTCCGACAAAACCGGCACACTCACGGAGAACCAGATGACCGTGCTGGAAGTCTTCGCGGGCGGCAGGCTCTACACTGTCACTGGCAGCGGCTATGAGCCGAAAGGCGAGATTTTGCTCGATGGCAACGCGGTGAAGCTCACGGAGCATGCGGCGCTGGCCGAGTGCCTCCGCGCGGGCCTGCTGTGCAATGACAGCCAGCTCGTGATCAAAGAGGGCCGCCACGCCGTGCAGGGAGACCCAACCGAGGCCGCCATGATCGTCGCCGCTGAAAAAGTCGGCCTCAAACACACCGCCACGCACAGCGAATCACCCCGCGTGGACATGATCCCCTTTGAGTCCGAGCACATGTTCCGCGCCACGTTGCATGAGGATGAGGACGAGCGTGTCATTTACCAAGTGGGTGCGCTGGAGCGACTGCTGGATCGCTGCACAGACGTGCTCGGTGATGACTGCCAAACCACCGCACTCGATAAAGCCGCTGTGCTGAGCAGCGCTGAAACCATGGCCACCCACGGCCTGCGTGTGCTGGCGATGGTGCGCAGGCAGGTGGATAAAGCTCACGACAAACTCGAGCACGCTCACGTCGCCGAAAATCTGACCTTTCTCGGCCTCCAGGGCATGATCGACCCACCACGGGCCGCTGCGGTGGCCTCGGTCGCGAATTTTGCCAAAGCAGGCATCGCCGTGAAAATGATCACCGGCGACCACCTCATCACCGCGCGTGCCATCGCCGCGCAGATCGGCCTGAAGGGCGACGCGGCGCTCTCCGGCAGTGATTTGGAAAAAATATCCGATGCTGATCTGCCGGAGGTGGCGGAGCGCACGACGGTCTTTGCCCGTGTGGCTCCCGAGCAAAAACTGCGGCTCGTCAAAGCCCTGCAAACACGCGGCCACGTCGTCGCCATGACTGGCGATGGCGTGAACGACGCTCCAGCGCTGAAGCAGGCCGACATCGGCGTCGCCATGGGCATCAGTGGCACGGACGTGGCCAAAGGTGCTGCCGCGATGATCCTTACCGACGACAACTTCGCCAGCATCGAGGCCGCTGTGGAGGAAGGACGCGGCGTGTATGACAACCTCACCAAATTCATCGTGTGGATCATCCCCACCAACCTCGGTGAGTCGCTGATGCTGCTGAGCGCCATCATGCTCGGCCTACCGTTGCCACTGGTGCCGCTGCAACTGCTGTGGATCAACCTCACCGACACCGTGCTCGGTCTGTCGCTGGCCTTTGAGCCGAAGGAAGGTGATGTGATGAACCGCCCGCCGCGCCCTACTCAGCAGCCGCTGCTGCCGTGGCCGCTCATCCTGCGTTCCGGACTCGTTTCCTCCATCATGCTTGCCGGTGGACTGGGCGTCTTCCTGTGGGAGCTGCGCATGGAAAATGCCAACCTAGCCGCTGCCCGTACCGCCGTGGTGAATGTGATCGTGCTGGTGCAGGTCTTCTATCTCTTCAACTGCCGCGCCTTGAAGCACTCCGCGCTCTCTACCGGCCTGTTCACGAACCTCTGGGTCGTCGCCGGAGCGCTGACGATGCTGGCCGCACAGGTGCTCTTCACACACAGTGCCACGCTGAACCAGCTCTTTCACAGCGCCCCCATTTCCGCCGGAGCCTGGCTCCGCGTCACCGCCGCTGCCGTCGTCGTCTTTATCGTCGTTGAGATCGAGAAGTGGCTGAGGTTTCGTGAACGGTAGGGTTTCACCCCATCGCGGCAAGCCACGTGGCGTGCTCAGGTGCTCCGCATGCACACCCACATCGGACTCTGGATCGATCACCGCCGCGCGGTGATCGTTTTTCCTTCCAAACTCAACGAAGAATTCACCGTCATCCTCTCCGATGCGGAGCGGCACCTCAGCCGCAGCGATGGAGCACCCGCCATGGAGTCCTTTGAAGCTCAACGCGTGCTCGCCGATGATGTGCAGGACCGCAAATTCGGGCACCAGCTCCAGGGCTTTTACGATGAAGTCATCGCCGTGGTGCATGGAGCGACATCTTTACTCGTCTTCGGCCCCGGTGAGGCCAAAGGTGAACTGGTGAAGCGCCTCACTCATGAAAAGCCGAAGACACGCAGCGTGAACGTGGAAAGCGCCGACAAGATGACCGACCGGCAAATCGCGGCGAAGGTGCGCGAGCACTTCCAGACTGAGACGCCGGTCATCGCCTTGCATTGAACGGGTATTCACTCCGTGGGGGTAGCGCTCATTACTCAGGTGGTGAAGGGATGGTCGCAAGGTGAAGGTTGCCACCTTGTTTTCAATGACCGTCAAGCACCTCTCGCGGTAGGCGCAGCAAGCCGCACCAGATTTGGGCGCGCTTCCTTTGACTACTGCAAGGGCACCTCACAGCTCGATCTTCATCGGCGGCGGTGGTGCTAGCTTCAGTGATGGCGACGATTCTGGCTCTGCAACGGGATCGACTGGGATGGCTTTGCGCACTGGAGTGCCATCATCGTTGACTGGGCTGGCTTTGGGCACGGCTTGCGCAGAGTTGTAGGGATCCACGCCGATGACGGTGAGACCGCGCATGCGAACAGGCTCAAGATGGGCATATTTGGCGGCATCAGGCACCAGGGATGCATCTGGCGCACCTAGCAGGGACTGATGCTGAAAGGATGCGATCTCGAGACTGAGTCCCTCGCCTGTATGACTGGAGCAGTAGCCATCGATCAGAGTGCCGGGCCTCACGTACTCCGTGTAAGTCGCGCGCACGGACTTTTCCACGCCATCGGGGCCTTTGATTTTCTCATAGCAGTAGTCGGTGGCGCGCTGGCCACTTTTCCGACAGAGCTCAACGCGCTCGGCGATCTCTGGCGGAGCGATCTCGACGGCAGGATGCTGCGCGGTGGTCGCATTCATGATGTCCACCCAAACGGGCAGGATGATGCGGCTGGAGAAGGCCCCTGGGTAAATGGTCTTTTGCTTATCAAAGCCAGCCCACACGCCGCAAGTCACGCTTGATGTGTAACCGAGAAACCAGAGGTCTTTGAAGTCGGAATGCGTGCCCGTTTTGCCAGCAGCACGGAAGTCACCCAGCTTGTAATCACTCACTGCCAGGCTGCCTGTGCCGCGGTGCAGAGCTTCATCCAGACAGGTGTGCGTTTGATACGCTGCAATGGGATCCATGCTCTGCACGGGTGTCAGCGAGTCCTCGGCGATCTGGTAAACCACCTTGCCATCGCTGTCGGTGATGCGCTGAATGAGGTGCATCTTCTGCGGCCTGCTCCCGAGTGTGGGAAAATTCGAGTAAGCCAATGTCATCTCACCCAAGCGGGCCTCGCTGGAGCCGAGGAAAAGATTTTGGTAGTCACTCAGTGGGGAGGTTATACCCGCTTTCGTTGCCACGTCTTTGACAGGCTGCATGCCGACGCGCTCGCCGAGATACATCGTGGCACCATTGAGGCCATTGAGCAGGGCGGTGCGTAGGCTGACTGCGGTCCTTGACCATTTAGGGCTGTCAATCTCGGCACCCCACTCACCCAGGAATCCTTCCGTACCGCCGATCTGCACGCGCTTGTTGTCGAATGGCTTGTCATCGACCTTCGTACCAGGATAGATGCCAGGGCTGCTGAAAGCGGCCGCATAAACAAAGGGCGTGAATGCCGTCCCAACGGCACGTCTGCTGTCGATGGCACGATTAAACTGACTGTCGGCGAAATTACGACCGCCAATCATGGCCAGGATGCTGCCATCTTTATTATCCATGACGATGGCGGCACCTTGCAGATACTCAGGTGCAGGCCGTGGCGTAGTGGGATCGATCTCCGCGCGCTTCAGCCTTGAGCGATAATCGGAGATGATGCTGCGATACTGAGCGTAAGTCTGATGCTCGTAGCCCTGACGCTGCTCCACCGTGCTGAGGTGCTTTTGCAGTGACTCCTCGGCCTTTTTTTGCAGTTCCATGTCAATGCTCGTGTAAATGCGGAAACCGCCAATCGAAGCACGCTCCTCGCCAACGAGGTTCACCACCTCCATGCGCACGGAGTCGAAGATGTAGCTCAATTGCAGGTCCGTGC
>JANOBP010000269.1:0-12171 GCA_031411715.1 Verrucomicrobiaceae bacterium
CGAAGTGAAACCCGCCTTTGGCAGCAAGACGCCATCCACCGCCGATCTCGTCCCACCAGACCACAAAGTGCGTCCGACCAGCGGCCTCGAGATCGTCAGCAGCCGCCACTTCCCTGACGAAGTGCAGGGCGACCTCATTTACGGCAACGCCATCGGTTTCCTCGGCGTGAAGCAGGTGAAAATCGAAGACGACGGCACCGGTTGGAAGACCGCGCATCGCCATGACTTGCTCAAGAGCACCGACGGCAACTTCCGCCCCGTCGATCTCGAATTCGCACCCGATGGCAGCCTCTATGTCATCGACTGGCACAACGTGCTCATCGGTCACATGCAGCACAACGCCCGCGATCCCCTGCGCGATCACGTGCATGGCCGCATCTACCGCATCACCTATCCGAGCCGCCCGCTCGTGAAAGCCGCGCCCGTCGCCGGAGCACCCATCGCTGCTCTGTTGGAAAATCTGAAAGCTCCCGAGCTGCGTGAGCGCTACCGCACCCGCCGCGAGCTGCGCGGTCGTCCTGCCAGCGAAGTGCTCCCTGCCGTCAAAGCCTGGGCCGCTGAGCAAAAAGACACGCACGCCAAGCTCGAAGCTCTCTGGACCACCTGGGGCCTCAATCAGGCCGATGAAGGCCTGCTACGCGAACTTCTCGCCTCCAGCGACTTCCACGCCCGCGCCGCCGCCGTGCGTGTGCTGCGCTACAACACGCATCGCATCGCCGATCACGTCGCCTTGCTCGAAAAAGCCGCTGCGGACGAACACGGTCGCGTGCGCCTCGAAGCCATCGCCGCCGCAAGTTGGCTGCCGAACATTCCCGCCGCGAAAAATATCGTCGCCATCGCCTCCAAGCTCCCGCTCGACGATTGGAACAAAGCCGCCGCCAAAACCGCTGCGGATCGCCTTGCGGGCATCGTCGAAGTCGTGCGCCCTGAATACAAAGTCGTCCCACCACCCGCCCACCTCAGCTCTGTCGCAAAAGGCCAGTTCACCGCTGGCCAGGAAGTCTATTTCCGCGAAGGCCACTGCGTCACCTGCCACCAGCCAAACGGCGCAGGCATTGATCCCGCCTTCCCCAGCATCGTCAACAGCCCCTGGGTCACGCAGGATCGCGACCGCCTCATCAAGATCGCCATGTATGGACTCATGGGACCCATCAAAGTCGGCGGCAAAGAATACAACGGCCAGGTGCCCATGACGCCCTTCGGCGGCATGCTCAAAGACGAAGATATCGCCAACGTCCTCACCTTCGTCCGCAATCACTTCGGCAACAAAGCCGACCCCATCACCCCCGCCGAAGTCAAAGCCGTCCGCACCGCCAATCCCGGCCGCATGATGCTCTTCACGACGGATGAGCTGTTAAAGCTGCACCCGATGAAGTGAGCGGCGAAGCAGACGAAGCGCGAGTGGTGTTGAAGACCACTCGCCTCTTCGTTCATGGGCGTGCGCGGCAGGCAAGAGTGGCGAGTAGGCTAAAGTCATACTCGCGCTCCGCACTTTTGAGTGGCGCTCTCTCTGCGAGATGAAGTAGTGTCATCATCATGAAACTCATCTCACTGATATTCTGCACCCTTTGTGGGCTATCTCAGGCTGACACGATTAAAACAACCGTCAGCATCGTCGGCGAAGATTTTCATATCAATGGCAAGCCCACCTATGCCGACCGCGAATGGAAGGGGCATCGAATCGAAGGCCTGCTGCTGAACTCACGCATGGTGCAGGCCACCTATGACGATCTGAACCCCGAAACCGCCAAGCGTTGGGCCTACGTCGATACTGGCAAGTGGGATGCTGATCGCAATGTTAGCGAATTCATCGCCGCCATGCCTGAGTGGCGCAGAAAAGGTCTGCTCGCTGTCACCGTGAATTTCCAGGGGGGCTCGCCCGAAGGTTACTCCAAGACTCAGCCCTGGATCACCGGTGCCTTCACCGAAGACGGCAGTCTGCGTCCCGAATTTGCAGCCCGAATGAAGCGCGTGCTCGATGCGGCCAACTCGAACGGCATGGTCGTCATCCTCGGTTACTTTTACTTTGGTCAAGACCAGCGCCTTAAAGACGAGGCCGCCGTCATTCGTGCTACCGACGAAGCCACGAAATGGCTGCTCGCCGGTGGTTGGCGCAACGTGCTCGTCGAAGTGAACAACGAAACGAACGTGAACGCCTACGATCACGACATCCTGCGCCCGGCACGCATTCATGAACTCATCGAACGCGTGCGTAAAACCGAGATGGATGGTCGTCGCCTACTCGCCGGCACCAGCTACGGCGGCGGCGCTATTCCGACGGAAAATGTCGTCCGCGCATCCGACTTTTTATTGCTCCATGGCAACGGAGTCAAAGACCCCGCCCGCATCACCGAGATGGTCAAACAAACTCGCGCTGTAGCTGGCTACAAGCCCGTGCCCATCCTCTTCAATGAAGATGATCACGAAAACTTCGATCAACCCGCTAACAACTTTGCCGCAGCCATCGCCGATCACGTCTCCTGGGGTTGGTTCGACTACCGCCGCAAAGGCGAATCGCTCGAAGATGGCTACCAGTCGCCACCGGTGAACTGGGGCATTTCTTCGGCTCGCAAGCGCGCTTTTTTTAACTGCCTCGCCGAGATCACCGGTTCAAAATAATGCTCCGCGATCTTTTCATCCCTCAAAGCTGGCCCAAGTCCGTGCAGATGTTTGCTGGCATCGCCGTGGAGAACTGGGTGCGGTATGCCCTCGTTGCCGGCGTGGCGCGGCTGCTGGCCTATGTGATCTTCAAAAAACGCTGGTGGCGGCGGAAGATCATTCAGCGTGATCCGGCGGCGGGCGATGTGAGACGCGAAATGAAGTGGTCCGTGCTCACGGCGCTCGTTTACGGCCTCGTGGGTGTCGCGACGATCCTGATCGGCAAGACCTATGGCTGGCAGATGTATCGAAAGATCGATTCGCACGGCTGGACGTGGTTCGTGGCCAGCATTGGCATCGCCATCGTCGTGCATGACACGTGGTTCTACTGGACTCACCGGCTCATGCATCACAAGAAGCTCTTCAAGCTTTTCCACCGAGTGCATCACGAGAGCACGAATCCCAGCCCCTGGGCCGCCTACTCCTTCGCGCCGTTGGAGGCCTTCATGCAGGCCTGCATCTTCCCGTTGCTGGTGTTCACCGTGCCCATACACGCCCTGGCTTTCTTTGCCTTCATGATCTGGCAGATCGTCTTTAATGTCATCGGCCACACCGGCTATGAATACTTTCCCTCCTGGCTCATGAAGTCCTGGCTCGGCAAGGTGCTCAACACACCCACCAACCACGTCCAGCACCACGAAAAGATGCGCGGTAACTACGGACTCTACTTCAACATCTGGGATCGCGTCATGGGCACGAACCACAAAGACTACGAGGCCCGCTTTCACGAAGTCACCACTCGGTCCTGAAACAGAGTGACCTCACAGAGCAGGTGTTGGCTGCTTTTGAAACTCCGGCAAATCACCATCGTCGCAATCTTCAGACGCTATCAAACCTTCGCTCGGTCGGCTCAAGACGGTTCCAAATTCGCAATCGTTCCTGGCTCCCACTTGAGACCCCAATCGCGAATGGAACGGAGGATGGGCCGGATGGCGAGGCCTTTGACTGTAAGCTGGTAGGCGAGACGTTTGCTGCCGTCGGCGGCGGGGATTTGCTCGACGATGCCGCCATCACGCAGGCGCTCCAGGCGGTCGCTGAGGATGTTCGTCGGGATGCCTTCGGGTGACTCCACGAAGTCTTTAAAACGGCTGCGACCGAGCATGAGGTCGCGGATGATCAGCAGCGTCCATTTGTCGCCGAACAAGTCCAGCGCACAGGCGACCGGACAGGGCGAGCGGCGTGGAGCAGCTTTGGCAGACTTCGTGGAGGACTTTTTCGGCATTGAGGATCATGCGGCGCATTCACTTGCATTTCAAAAGCAAATAAACTTGCACTATGCAAGTAATGTGGAAACATCACCGTGTATGAATAACCCCACTGCACCCATTTTGGCAGCACCTGGAGCCGGTTTGCCCGTGCCTGAGCTGTGGATCGCACGAATCCTTTTCGGTCTGAAACGGCGCTTTGGCACCCGCGAGGCTTTCACCGCCCATTTTAAGCAGGAACGCGCCGTGATCCGCGATCTGCTCACTACCTGCGCTCCGGCTCGCCGCAGCGAGCAGGTGCTTATTCCACGTCTCCTCGGCCTGGAAGACAGCAGCCGCCACTGGTCCGTCTGGATGACGCTGGAGCACCTACGCATCACAAACTCGATCTTTGCCATGGTCATCACCTCCCTCGCAGGCGGTCAGGTGCCACAAAGGAAAGCCAGCACCGCCGATGTGAAACCCCGCGCCGACGTGACAGCGGAGGTGGAGCAGGCCTTTGAGGCCTCGTGTGATGAATTGCTCTCCGCCGCCGCTGCCGTGCCGGACCTGAAAACCGCCGCGCGTTATGCTCATCCATGGTTCGGCCCGCTCGATGCCGCTGGCTGGCACGCCCTCGCCGCTGCGCACATGGCGATTCATCGGGTGCAGATCGCCAAAATCATCGCTGCGCTGACTTATACATAACGCGAAGGCTCCGCCGCTCGGACAAACGTCTGCTGTGGCACGGTGTTTCTTCGCGCTAGCTAATCCATGAGGAATACCTTTGGTGTATCGGCGAATGATCCTAGTCTCGTCCATACCTATGAAATTCTTCTCTGTGCTCTTCTGCGCTCTCTGTGGTTGCCTGCTAGCCGCCGAACCCCTCGCTCAAAAAGGTGAACTAATCTTCAAAGACGACTTCGAGCGCTCCGACCTCGGCGACTGGAAGCCGCTCATCCCGTCCTTTGCCGTTCAGAACGGCGTGCTCAAAGGCTGGCAGACCCGCGATGACCACGGTGCCGCAGGCCGCGTGTATCGGCCGATGAAGGACGTGATCGTCGAGTTCAAGTTCAAGCTCGACGGCTCCACGGGCTTCAACGCGGTGTTTGACGACCAGAAATTCAAAGGCTCGCATGCAGGCCATATCTGTCGCGTGGCATTCACACCGAAGCAGATTCTGCTCGCCGATGACAAAGAAGGCGCCATGCGCAACGACATCGACCTGATGCGCAAGGATCCGGCGAAGAAGGCGGAAGTCGCGAAACTGCTGGTTGGGCGTTCGTCCGTGGTGAAGCTCGCGCTCGATCCGCAAGCATGGCATAACGTCATGATCGAAATCCTCGGCGATCAAATGCGCCTGACGGTGGATGGAAAGGAATTGTGTATTTTAAAATCACCCGGCATCGCTCACGAGACGAAAAGCAGTTTCCACTTCACCGTGAACGGCGCTGGTGTGCTCTTTGATGATGTGCGCATCTGGCAAGCTAAGTGAGTAATGTGGCAAATGGCGACGTTAGATGGGCATGAGATCCATCCTTCTCCTCGCCACCCTCTGTCTTACCACACTCACCATCCGCGCGGCTGATTTGCAGTCGCCGATCACCGTCGGGCAACGCGTCGCCACCTGTGGGCATAGTTTTCATGTATTCACGTATCGCCAAGTCGCGGAAATGGCGCTCGCGGCGGGTTTGAAGCACGAACTCGCGGGTCTTTCGAGCATCGGCGGCTCAACGGTGCAGAAGCACTGGGATGTGCCGGAGGAAAAAAGCGCGGTGAAGCAGGCGCTGAAGGCCGGGAAGGCCGATGTGCTGACGCTTTCGCCGATTTGGCTTCCGGACGAGGCCATTGAGCAGTTCGTGAAGTTCGGCATCGAGCACAACCCCGCGCTACGCATCACCGTGCAGGAATACTGGATGCCGAATGACGAGTATGAGCCCATCTATCCGCTGCAAACGAAGAAAAAGGTCGATCACAACGCCAGCGACATCGCCAAGCTCCGCGACGCCACGCTGCGCTACGCCAAAGACATCGAGGACTACGTCAAAGGCATCAACCAACGCCTCGGCAAAGACGCCGTTCTCATCGTGCCCGTTGGCATGGCTGCGGTGACGCTCCGTGAAAAAATCGTCAAAGGCGAAGCTCCCGGCCTCAAAGCGCAAGCCGAACTCTTCCGCGACAACTGGGGCCACGCCAATCCCCCGCTGCAAATCCTCTCCAGCTACTGCCACTACGCCGTCATCTATCGCAAAAGCCCTGTCGGCCTGCCCGTGCCACAAGCCTTCAAGCTGCTCAAAGACATGAGCGATGATGATAAAGCCAAGCTCAACACCCTGCTCCAGCAGATCGCCTGGGACACGGTGAGCACCCACCCGATGAGCGGGTTCAAGAAATAGCTGACAGAAAAATAGGGAAAGCAAATAGCAGACTCATTTTTATGCCCCCATTTGCTGTCAGCCAAAACAATCTCTCTTATGCCCATCACACCTCAACACACCTACCAACCGCTCAGACAAGCCGAGTTTGGCCCTCTGTCGTATGAGGTGTTTGCCGATGTGATCGCGATCCGCAAGGAACTGGGACGTTTCTTCGATGAAAAGCACTACAAGAAGGCCCTCGCCCAACGCCGAAAGGATGTGATTCTCGAAGCGCCAATCCTGGTGACTCATCAGAGCTTCAAGAAGTTCTACTTTCTGGACGTGCTCATCATTCTCGGTGGCGTGTTTGAGTTCAAAGTGGTGGAGGCGCTTTCGCCGCGTCATAAAGCCCAACTGCTCCATTACCTGATGCTAGCGGAACTCTGGCACGGCATGCTCATCAACGTGAGACCGGAGAAAATGCAGCGAGACTTCGTTAACAACCAGCTCAGTCATCACGACCGTCATCAGTTTCAAATGGTGACGGATAGGCTCAAGCGGGGAATGGCTGGTGCGGACACTTTTGTCTCTATCCTCACCGACTTGCTCCACGATTGGGGTTCGTGCCTTGATCTCGGCCTCTATGAAGAAGCTATTTCTCACTTCTGTGGTGGTGAAGGGAGTGTGATCCGGCCCGTTAGCGTACTCTTTGAAGGGCAGAATCTTGGGCCTCAAAACATGCGCTTCGTGTCAGACAAGACCGCCTTCAAACTCACCGCCTTTGAAAGCCCGTCCAGCCAGACGCGATTCGCCAGCCACATCCAGCGCATGGCAAACCACCTCGACATCGAAAGCCTCATCTGGGCCAACATCAGCCGCCGCCAAGTTCACATCCAAACGATCCTCCCAAACCGCTGACAGCAAATGTGGACAGAAAAATAGTTTCTGATATTTGCTGCCCACATTTGCTGTCAGCTATCACCCGATGATGCACCGCCTACTTAGCGTTCTCGGCGAAGCGCCAACGATAAAGGGTGTCACTCTACCCACATTCTTACCGGAAAGCGGCTGAACCTAGCTGCCCGATGTCTCACTAAATCCGATGGATCTCTTCCCACCCGATCCCAGCGCCAATCTTCTGCCCTGCGATGGCACGGTGAACTATCACGGACGAATCTTCTCCATGATGGATGCCAATAACTATTCTGCGGCTTTGCTGAATGAAGTGTCATGGCAGCATGATGAAGTCGTCATCTTTGGAAAGCACATCATCACAGCGCGGCAGGTGGCTTGGTATGGCAACTCCCGCTTATCCTATACATACTCAGGCATCACTCGACAGGCATTGCCATGGAACGAAACTCTCATGCGATTGAAGGCTATCGTTGAGCAGCAATGCGGCACTACGTTTAACTCATGCCTGCTCAATCTCTACGAGCACGGCGACCAAGGAATGGCTTGGCATAGCGACGACGAAAAATCACTGGCTCAGCATGCTGCCATCGCGTCCCTAAGCTTCGGCGCAGAGCGTCGATTCTGCTTCAAGCATAAGCGCACCCCGCAGACAGCCGAGATCGTGTTGGAGCATGGTTCACTACTCGTGATGAAAGACACCACACAAACCCACTGGCTGCACAGCATTCCCAAATCCAAGCGGATCACCGAACCAAGGATCAACCTCACGTTTCGCACCATCGTGGGGCAGGACCGTGTCAGTGGATCGCGCCATCAATAGCCCTGCAAGTCAGTGCGGAGTATCACGTTTCCTCACTCCATGAAATTTCTCCTCTCTGCACTCCTTTGCGCCATTGGTGGTTCACTGTTTGCCGCATCGCAGCCGAACATCGTGATCATGCTCGTCGATGACATGGGTGTGATGGACACGTCGGTGCCGTTTTTGACCGATGCAGATGGCAAACCGAAGCGGTATCCACTCAACGACTACTACCGCACGCCGAACATGGAGCGACTCGCCGCACGCGGCATTCGCTTCAACAACTTCTGCGCCATGAGCGTCTGCTCGCCCACGCGCATCAGCATCATGACGGGGCAAAATGCCGCACGGCATCGCACTACGAACTGGATCAATCCCGACAACGACAACGCCGGCCCACAAGGCCCTGCGGAGTGGAATTGGAAAGGCCTCATAAAAGGCGATGTCACGCTGCCCGCTCTTCTACAGGCCAATGGCTACCGCACCATTCATGTCGGTAAAGGACACTTTGCGCCGCGTGAGTTTGAAGCTGCAAATCCACAGACCATCGGCTTCGACATCAATGTCGCGGGAGCCTCCATCGGCGCGCCCGGAAGCTACTATGGACTGAAAAACTTCGGTGGGCTCCCAGACAACACGAAAGCCAAAAAGATTGGCAAAAAACCCGGTTCTGCGGTTCCTGGATTGAAGAAATATCATGGCCAGGACATTTTCCTCACCGAAGCACTGACCCTTGAAGCCAAAGCGCACGTCAGTAATGCACTGAAAGAGAAGAAGCCCTTCTTCCTCTACTTCGCGCAGTACGCTGTGCATGGCCCATTCAATTCAGATCCTCGTTTCGCCGATCATTACAAGGACAGCGGCAAACCTGCTCCCGCACAAGCATTCGCGACTCTCGTGGAAGGCATGGACAAGTCCCTCGGCGACGTGCTCGATCACCTCGACGCCCTCGGAATCGCCGATAACACGCTCATCCTCTTTCTTGGCGACAACGGCAGCGACGCTCCGCTCGGCAACGAGCACGCAGTCGCCTGTGCTGCTCCTCTGCGCGGCAAGAAGGGCTCACACTATGAAGGCGGCATGCGAGTGCCCTTCATCGCCGCTTGGGCTAAGCCCAACAGCGAGAACGCACATCAGAAACGCCTACCGATTACCGCTGGAGCCATCCAAAGTCAGCAAGCCGCCGTGTATGACATGTTCCCTACCCTGCTCGGCATTGCGGGCATCGAGTCGCCAGCGCAACACATCGTCGATGGTAAAAAACTAGACACGTTACTCACTGCCAAGCCTGACAGCAGCCGCAGCGAGACTTTCCTCATGCACTACCCGCATTCACCGCATCGCACCAACTACTTCACGACCTTCCGCGATGGCGAATGGAAAGTCATCTACCACTACTTCCCCACCGAGGTCAGCGGCGGCAGCCACTACCAGCTCTTCAACCTCAAAGCCGACCCATTTGAGCAAACGGACCTTGCCACCACAAAGCCAGATGAATTGAAAAAGCTCATGCAGGGCCTCATCACCGGACTCGAAGCGCAGCACGCCGTCTATCCCGTCGAAAAAGGCACGCAGACCCCCATGAAGCCTAAACTGCCATGATGCGCCTGCTTGTCCTCCTCACTCTCTGCCCGACACTCTTTGCCGCGCAGCCGAATTTCCTGCTCATCTTTGCTGATGATCATGGCTATGGCGATGTCTCCGCCTACCACGCATCCGATGTGCGAACGCCAAACATCGACCGCATTGGCAGCGAGGGCATGCTGTTCACTGCCATGCGGGCGAACTGCACGGTGTGTTCACCTTCACGCGCAGCATTGCTCACGGGGCGCTATGCGGATCGTGTTGGTGTACCAGGCGTGATCCGCACGAAACCGGAGGACTCCTGGGGTTACTTTAAGCCGGGTGTGCCGACGATCGCGGATGAACTCAAAAAGGTCGGCTATCACGCCGGCATCGTCGGGAAGTGGCATCTCGGACTCGAATCGCCCAACACGCCGAATGAGCGCGGCTTTGACCACTTCCACGGCTTCCTCGGCGACATGATGGACAGCTACACCACGCATCTGCGTCACGGGAACAACTACATGCGCCTCAACGCCGAAGTCGTCGATCCCAAAGGTCACGCGACGGACATTTTTACCGATTGGGCCAGCGATTACATTCGCGAGCGATCCAAAACAAAAGACAAGCCGTTCTTCCTCTACCTCGCTTACAACGCGCCGCATTTCCCCATTGAGCCACCTGCGGAATGGCTGGCGAAAGTCAAAGCACGCGCGCCGCAGCTTGATGAAAAGCGGGCGATGAATGTGGCCTTCGTCGAGCATCTCGATGACTGCATTGGCCAGGTGCTCGCGGTGCTTAAGGAGGCAGATTTGGAAGAAAACACTGTGGTCGTCTTCAGCGCGGACAATGGCGGCTCGCTGCCCCACGGCCAGAACAACGATCCGTGGCATGGCGGCAAACAGGATCACTATGACGGCGGCCTGCGCGTGCCCTTCATGATGCGCTGGCCCGCACAGATCAAAGCAGGATCACACAGCGACTATGCTGGCCTGAACTTCGATCTCTTCCCCACTTTCCTCGAACTCGCCGGAGCCAAGCCATCGCCCGAACTAGATGCCGTGAGCCTCGTGCCCATTCTCAAGGGCGGCACGGTCACCACGCCTCGTGATCTCTACTTCGTCCGACGTGAAGGCGGCGCAACCTATGGCGGCAAAAACTACGAAGCGCTCATTCGCGGCGACTGGAAGCTCATGCAAAACGATCCCTATGACCCGCTTGAACTGTACAACCTCAAAACCGACCCACAGGAGAAGAACAACCTCGCCAAGAAAGCCCCGAAGGTCTTCAACGAACTCTCCACCACTCTGCGCGCACATATCCAGCGCGGTGGCAGCACGCCATGGCAAAGGCAGTAAAACAAATCACACGCATCGCCGATCCCCTCGTCATTTTTAACTATGTCCGCTTTCTCCGATCCCTTCAAAGAAGCCCGCGCCGAATCAGGCGTGCTGCAGTGCCCTTTTCATGGCGAAAACATCACCATGATCCTGCGTCATGAAGATGTGCGCAAAGCGGCGAAGGATTGGCAGACTTTTAGTTCCGATGCGCCCTTCCGTGTGCCGATTCCGTCTGAAGAAGATGTTCGCAGCATGCGCCAGCTGCCCATCGAAACGAATCCGCCCGAACACACCGACTACCGCGAGATCGTGGAGCCCATTTTTCAGCGCGCCAAGGAACCAGTGATGATTGCGCAGGTCGAGGCGCTGCTTGATGGTATGCTCACGCAGGCGCTTGAACGTGACTTTATGGAGATCGTGAACGAGTTCGCCCTGCCTGTGCAGTCACGCGCGCTGACCTACCTGCTGAATGTGCCGGAGTCCGAAGGTGAAACATGGATCGGCTGGGGCATTCACGTCTTCAAAGTCACCGGCGGTGAGTTCAAATCAGGTACGGTGCTGGAAGACTACCTGCACGCCAAGTTCGACCATGCTGAAGCAAATCCAGGCGTAGACTTCTTCAGCGCGCTCACACAGGCAGAGTATCGTGGTCGCAAGCTCACGCGTGAGGAGATGATGGGCTTTGCCAATCTCGCCTTTGCAGGCGGTCGCGATACGATCATCCACACGATCTCCTGCGCTCTCGGTTATCTTGCCGAGCATCCCGAGGCACTGGAATACCTCCGCGCTGATCCGAAACGCATCACTCTGGCCAGCGAGGAGTTTTTCCGCGTCTTCATGCCACTCACGCACATCGGTCGCGTCTGCCCTGCCGATACCGATGTCAACGGCGTCACCGTCAAAGCTGGCGAGCGCATCTCTCTTGCCTGGGCATCCGCCAACTTCGACGAAACCGCCTTCCCCGAGGCACAAGAGGTCCGTCTCGACCGAAAACCGAATCCGCACATCTCCTTTGGCTTTGGCACTCATCTCTGCCTCGGCGCGCCTCATGCGCGTCTGATCCTGCGCACACTACTCAAGCTCTGTTGCGAGCGTGTGAAGAGTATCACCATCCTCAAAGCGGAAGAACGCGTCGAGCATGAGGCCAAATTTGACCGCACCCTTGGCTACGATGCCCTGACGGTAAAGCTCACACCACTTTGAGGTCGCTACCGAATCCGACACAGTATTTGCTGAGATGTCAGGACGGAGTCCTTCGTTCCACATGCGCCATGCGGTTTGCCATCTTGCTCCTATCAGCCTTCATCATTGTTCCTTCGTCATTATTGGCGCAGCCAAACATCCTTTTCATTCTT
>JANOBP010000270.1:0-15149 GCA_031411715.1 Verrucomicrobiaceae bacterium
GTCGAAACCAACTTCGAGCACGGCCAACGCCATGGCTTGAACCGCTACTGGAACCGCGAGGGAAAACTCATCAAAGAGCAAATGTATGATCACGACAAATCGGTGAGCGTGAAAGAATTCTGACCTCAGATTATGGCACCCGTCATCGCTCTACTTATCATCGCGCTGGTTTCCCTCCTTGCGGTGCGAGTGGGTTCGACGGCATTGATGATGACCGGGCTGAGTTGGGACACGGCGAGCTTTCAATCCTACTCGGCGTTCTTCGGCGTGGGCTTCACCACAAAGGAAGCAGAGATGGTGGTCAATCACCCGGTGCGTCGCCGCATCATCCGGGATCTGATTCTCGTTGGCAACGTGGGTCTCACCTCTGCCTTGGCGACACTGGTGGTGACGCTGCTTCAGTCAAGCTCCGGTGGGAATACGCTTTTGATGTTTGCCTGGTTGATCGGCGGTTTGATGGCACTATTTTTTGTTTCCCGCCTAGGCTGGTTTCAGAAGATACTCGATCACGTCATCCAGCGTGCGTTGGAACGCACCGGGATGGTGCGCGCGCTGGATTATGAGCTGTTGCTGCGGATTCAGCACGGTTACGTCGTCTCTGAGATCGAGGTGCTGCCGGATACATTGCTTGCAGGTCGCACCCTGCGTGATTCTCGGCCATGGGATCTCGGCGTCGTTGTGTTGGCGATCAAACGTGATGGAGAAAC
The DNA here is from genome assembly GCA_031411715.1 of Verrucomicrobiaceae bacterium. Taxonomy (GTDB): domain Bacteria; phylum Verrucomicrobiota; class Verrucomicrobiia; order Verrucomicrobiales; family Verrucomicrobiaceae; genus Prosthecobacter. The sequence continues at coordinate 708 of JANOBP010000270.1, forward strand.
GATCCCTGGCATTCCAAGTCGGGATGATTTGGTGAAAGCGGGAGATGTCCTGACGGCCTACGGCAAGGATGGAGATCTGCACGCCATGACGCAGCCGCTTTCTAAATCGAAGGTCACAGCCACCGACCCACGGTGAGCTCAACGTAACGACGGCTTGATGAAAGCCTGCTTCCGTCACGTATGACTGAACCCTACCGTGAGTCTCTTTCGTTCCATCTCCAGATCCTTAACGTTCACCGTCGTCCTCCTGACTGGGCGGGCGCTTGGCATTGGTGTTGATTATGAAAAGGACATCAAGCCCCTGCTCAAAGAGCGCTGCTACGCCTGCCATGGGGCGTTGAAGCAAAAAGCCGGTCTGCGCCTGGACACTGTAGCGGCGATGAAGACCGGCGGAGACGGTGGTAACATACTCATGGCGGATCACACGCTGCTGCTGGAACGCATCACCACGACCGACAAAGACGACCGCATGCCACCAGAAGGCGAAGGCTCCATGCTCACGCCCGTGCAGGTGGCTAAACTCAAAGACTGGCTTGCCGCTGGCGCTCCCTCGCCAGCTAGTGAGCAGCCAGAGACTGACCCACGCGCGCATTGGGCCTACCAGCCTCCCAAATCATCCGGCAAGTCCATGGATGCGCTGTTGGCGGCACGCCTAGCCAGTCAAAAACTTCAGCTACAGCCGGAAGCTGCACCGGAAATCTGGCTGCGTCGTGTTTATCTCGATCTCATCGGACTGCCGCCATCACCCGAGCAGATCACCGCATTTCTCCGAGATAAATCGCCACTCGCTCACGAGCGCGTTGTCGATCACCTACTTGCAACGCCACAATACGGCGAGCGCTGGGCACGGCACTTCATGGACATCTGGCGCTATTGCGACTGGTATGGTCTTGGCGATCAACTTCGCCACAGTCAGAAGCATATCTGGCATTGGCGCGACTGGATCGTCGAATCCCTCAACAGTGACAAAGGCTACAACCAAATGGTGACGCAGATGCTCGCCGCAGATGAGTTAGCGCCGGAAGACCGCGACAATCTGCGCGCCACCGGTTTCCTTGCTCGTAGCTACTACCTCTTCAATCGCACCACTTGGCTGGATGAAACCATCGAGCACACCTGCCGCGCCTTTCTAGGTGTCACAATGCAGTGCGTGAAGTGCCACGACCACAAATACGACCCCATTGAGCAGACCGATTACTACCGCATGCGGGCCGTGTTCGAGCCGCTGCACGTACGGCTTGATCCATGGCAGGGAGAGACGGACTTCGAGAAAAACGGCCTGCCGCGTGTCTTCGACCTCCATCTCAGCCAACCCACCTACCGCCACATTCGCGGTGACGAAAAGAATGAGGACAAATCCAAGCCACTGACAGCCGGAGTGCCGCGAGTCCTTGATTTTGCGTCTTTCCAGCCCGCAGCAATCCAATTGCCACCGGCGTCAGCAAAGCCGGCCCTGCTGCCATTCGTGCTGAAAGATCAACTCAGTGCCGCTGAACGCGACATCGCTACAGCTCAAAAAAATCTCGATAAAGCACGTGCGGCTTTCTCCAAGTCACCCCAGCCTCCAGCCAAACTTGTGGCAAAGCCCAAGCTCACCATCAACGATGATTTCACCAAGGCGAAGCCCGAGCAGTGGGAGATTCATCAAGGTGACTGGAAGCATGGGGCGACTGGAGTACGTCAGCATCAAACCGGAGCCGAGCGCCGCAGTCTTCGCCTAAAATCTGCTCCACCAACCGACTTCGAAGCCAGTATGAGTTTCACCATTCTCGGCGGGCAGAAGTGGAAATCCGTCGGCATCTCATTCGACGGGGTGAATGGAGATGATGTGATGGTTTACATGAGTGCCTTCAAAGAAGGATCGAAAATCCAGGTGGCCATAGCCAATGGCGGCAACACCAGCTATCCAGCAGCAGGCACTGTGGCCCGCGCCATCTCGCAGGATGTGCGCTACACACTCGATTTGCGTGTCCGTGGCCAGCTCATCAACGCCAGCATCAATGGAGAGCCTGTTCTGGCCTACCAACTGTCTCAGAACCGCCGCCAAGGAATTCTAGCGCTCACGGCCTTCGATGCCGATGTCGAGTTTCACAGCTTCAAACTCACCGAACTACCCGCTAATGCCGTACTTCGTGAGCCAGCAGCAGACAATCCAGTTCCGCTCGCAGATGCGAAGACAGGCGTCGCTCTCGCTGAAAAGCTCCTCGCTGCCGCCGAGGCCAAACCACCGATGATTCGCAACGTTTTTGCAGCGGATTTGTCCTTACAGGACAAGTCGCTCGCGCAAGCCGCCGCTGCCACTGAGGCTAAGTACAAACTGGCCCAGGCCGAAGTCGATCTCGCCAAGGCTGATAAAGACGAAAAGAAGCTCAAAGCCGCTCGTGAAGCCTTGGAGAAGGCCAAAACGAAGGTTGCGGCTCCGGGCGAAAAATACACTTCGCTACATGCCAGCCTGAAAGCCCAAGAAGGCCCTGAAGATAAGGCCAATGATACCGTGCAGACCTATCCTGACAGCAGTACGGGCCGCAGACTGGCCCTGGCCAAATGGATGACGGATCCTCGTCACCCGCTGACGGCACGCGTGCTGGTCAATCAAGTATGGACACGTCACTTCGGTGCCTCGCTCGTGCCTGACGGCGGAGATTTCGGCCGCCGTGCACTGCCGCCTCTCCACCAGGACATCCTCGACACTCTAACCGTCGATTTCATCCAGCATGGCTGGAGCATGAAGCACCTCCACCGCGCCATGGTGCTCTCTGAGCTGTATCGCCGGAGTTCCTCCAATGCACAGGCTGCCGTGGCCACTCTCGCCGCCGATCCAGACAACACGCAATACTGGCGCATGAATCCACGCCGCATGGAGAGCCAGGTCGTCCGTGACAGCCTGCTACAACTCACCGGCAAGCTCGACCTCACGCTCGGCGGCCCGAGCCTCGATCCCGCCAAGTCGGAAACCAGCCCACGCCGCTCTCTCTACTTCATCCAGAACGCCGATGTCGAACACCGCTTCCTCGCCGTCTTCGACAACAGCAACGTCCTTGAATGCTACCGCCGCAATGAAAGCGTCGTGCCACAGCAAGCCCTCGCCCTGACCAACAGCCGCCTCAGTCGCGATTGTGCGGACGCACTGTCTACAAAGCTCGGCAAGCTTGATGAGCAGGCCTTTATCGAGCAGGCCTTCCTCACCATACTCGGCCGTGCACCATCCGAAGCAGAGCGCCACGCGAGTCTTGAAGGCATCCAAGCTTTGACTCAGAACCGCAGTCTTTTTTTACAAGCGCTCATCAATCACAACGACTTCGTCACCCTGCGATGAATACGATCCATCAACAATCCCCATTCCTCCGCCGAGACATCCTCGGCGGAGTCGGCAGCATCGCGGTCGCATCGATGCTACGCGCGGAGAGTGCCTGGCAGCCGCCGAGTGGATTGCCGGTGATTCCGCAGAAGGCGAAACGTGTGATCTGGCTCTTCATGCGTGGTGGCGTCAGTCACATGGAGAGTTTCGACCCCAAGCCGATGCTCAACAAATACGCCGGCAAATCCATTGGCGAGACGCCCTATGCGAGCGTGCAGGACCCCGAGAAGCTGAAGAAGGTGCGCGTCGTGGTGGTCAACGATGCCAACGGCAAGCAGCGCAACGTTATTTACCCGCTGCAGACCGGCTACAAAAAGTACGGCCAGTGCGGCATCGAGATCAGCGACTGGTTCCCGCACATTGGCTCCTGCGCCGATGAGATCGCCTTCATCCGCAGCATGTGGACCACGGACGACAATCACGGCGCGCAGGTGCAGTTTCATAGCGGGCGCCACATGCTCGAGCCACGCGTGCCCACTCTCGGCGCATGGGTGACATACGGTCTTGGCTCCATGACGGAAAATCTGCCCTCCTTCATCAACATGGGGCCGCGCTACTTCGATGTGCGTGATGGGCACTATCTTGGCCCCGCTTATGATGCGGTGAGTCTGAAGGTCGATCCCAAAAATCCGCTCACCTTTGCCTCACCGGAGATCGCCGTCGGCAAGGCGGAGCAGGCCGCGCAATTCAAGCTCATCCATCAGCTCAACACCCTCAATGCAGAGCAGTATCCTGGTGATAAAACACTCGCCGCACGCATGAAGAGCTATCAGCTCGCCTACAACATGCAGACCGCCGTGCCGGAGACCATGCAGCTCGACAGCGAAAGCGATGAGACCAAAAAACTCTACGGCATGGACGACAAAGTCACCGAGCCTTTTGCCCGCCAACTCATCGTCGCACGTCGGCTGGCTGAGCGCGGCGTGCGTTTCATCCAGCTCCAGCATGGAGACGGTGCCGCTGGCGCTTGGGATTCACATTCCGGTCTGAAAAAGAATCACTCCACGCTCGCACAGCAGGTGGACAAGCCCATCTCCGGCCTGCTCAAAGACCTCAAACAGCGTGGCATGCTAGATGACACGCTCGTCGTCTTCGCCACTGAGTTTGGCCGCACACCCGGCACGCAGGGCAGCGATGGCCGCGATCATCATCCCTATGGCTTCAGCGTCTGGATGGCCGGTGGCGGCACTAAAGGTGGCACCATCCACGGCAGCACCGACGAGCTAGGCTTCCATCCCGTCGAGCACCCGCATTACGTCACCGATGTGCACGCCACGATACTCCACCTTCTCGGACTCGATCCCCATCAGCTCGAAATCCCTGGCCGTAAGCGCCTTGAGCGCGACTTCGGTCGTATGATCCCTGAAATCATCGCGTAAACTTCTCCCCCATGAAAAACCCCTCTTCCACCGGCTGCCACGGCTTCCGCCAAATGAACTTCCAGCGTCGTGAAGCAATGCGTATCGGCGTTTGCAGCGCCTTGGGGCTTAGCATGGCCGATTTACTCAAACATGAAGCGCGGGCCACGGTGGAGCCTGGGTTTTTCAAGGAGGGGAAGGCGAAGAGCATCATCCATCTCAATCTGCCGGGCGGGATGTCGCAGCAGGAGTCGTGGGACCCGAAACCGGAGGCACCGTCGGAGTATCGTGGAGCGTTTGGAGTTGTGAAGACGAACACAGGCGAAGTCTTCAGCGAGAACTTCGCGCGTCTGGCCAAAGTCGCAGACAAGCTCACGGTCGTTCGCTCTGTCGTGGGCAAGATTCCTGATCACGGACAAGCCACCTATCATCTCTTCACCGGCTACACGCCGACGACGGTCATCGACTACCCGCAGATGGGCGCGGTGGTGTCGCATCTCTTCGGTCCGCGCAAAGGTCTGCCGCCGTATGTGGCGGTGCCGAGTTCGAATGGCTTCGGCGGTGGCACCGGATTCCTCAGCAGCAAATACGCCGCGTTTCAGCTCAATGCTGATCCTGGTGCTGCGGGCGAGTTCAAGGTGAAGGACTTCAGCATTCCCGCCGGGGTGACGATGGAGCAGTTTGAGCGCCGCAAAGCGGGACGCGACATTGTGGAGAAGCATTTGCGCGCGCTCGATGCCGACACAGACAAGTTGAACACGATGGATGAGTTCAACCGCAGCGCCTACTCGCTGCTCACCAGCGATGAAGCGCGCCGCGCGTTCTCGCTCGAAGGCGAATCCGATGCAACCCGCGATCTCTATGGCCGCGGCTACAAGCACAAGAACAACCAGCCCACAGCCGTGGGCGAGCGCCTACTACTCGCGCGCCGCATGGTGGAGGCGGGAGTGCGCTTCGTCAGCGTGAACTACGGCTCGTGGGATTCCCACGTCGGCATCAAGGACACGAGCTTGGATCACCTCCCAGCGCTGGATCATGCTGTCAGCGGCCTGATCTCCGACCTCGAACAGCGCGGCCTGCTCGACAGCACGCTCGTCATGGTCACCAGCGAGTTTGGCCGCACGCCGAAGATCAACAAGGACAACGGTCGCGATCACTGGGCGCGCGTTTATTCGATGATGCTCGCCGGTGGCGGCATCACGCGCGGACAGATCTACGGAGCTTCCGACGCCACCGCCGCCGAGCCAGCGCGCGATGAAGTGATGCTCGAGGACTTCCTCGCCACTGTGTATCATCAACTCGGCATCGACTCGAACGAGGAACTCATGGCCTTCGGCGGCACGCGCCCCATCGAGATCATCAAGGACGGCAAGGTCGTGAAGAGCATCGTCTCGTGATGAGTCTCCATTCCGTTACCCCAATGAAGCGCCTCTTTTTCGCTGCCAGTCTCAGTCTTGCCTCCGCCGCATTCGCCGGACCGATGGTGCATCACATCGAAGCCGTCACGCCGCGTGCAGGACAGCGCGGCACCAGTGTGGAGATCACCCTCGAAGGCGCTCATCTCAAAGACCCGCGCGAGATTCTCTTCTACCACCCAGGCGTCCGCTGCACGGAGGTCAAAGCGCTGCCGTCTCTGCCCGAGCCGCGCAATGGCATTCACGGCGGCTTCACGCAGGACATGGTGCGCTGCCGGTTCGAGATCGCGGCCGACTGCCCGCTCGGCATTCATCCCTTTCGGCTGCGTACGGCCACGGAACTGACAATGCTCAGCACCTTCGCTGTCAGCGCCTACGCCATCGTCGATGAAGCCGAGCCCGGCCAAGGCCGCAACGACACGCGCCAGACAGCATTCGCAGTCAAACTCAACTCCAGCGTGCGCGGCAGCATCACGAACTCACAATCCGCCGACGTCGATCTCTATCGAGTCAGCGGCAAAGCGGGCCAAAACCTCTCTGTCGAGGTGAACTCCGTCTGGCTCAGCGAGCGCTACTACGGCGGTGCCGAATATGATCTCATGGTGCGCATCCTTGATGCCGAGGGTCGTGAGATCGCCACCAACGACGATAGCGCGCTGCATCTCCAGGACCCCATCGTCTCCGTCATCACGCCGCGTGATGGCGATTACTTTGTCGAGATCAAGCAGCGCGTCTTCAACAGCTCCGCCGCCTACCTCGCGCACATCGGCAGTCACGCGCGACCACTCGCCGCTTATCCGGCAGGCGGACCCGCAGGGAACCAACTCTCCACCACGCTGCTGGGTGATCCCGCGGGCGAGAAAACAGCGCAAATCAGTCTGCCTGATCGTGAGGGCGACTTCGATTTTTACAACGACATGCCCTCCCCTCTGCCCATGCGCGTCAGTCGCTACGATAACGTGCTCGAAGATCGCGCTGCCGCCGAAACTCTTGTCAAAGCGCTTCCCATCGCCTTGAACGGCATCATCGAGCAGGCGGGCGATGACGACAGTTTCCGCTTCACGGCCAAAAAAGGCGAGCGCTGGCGCATTCGGGTCTTCGCACGCTCGCTCGGCAGCAATCTCGATCCACGCATCGCGATTCGCCGCGTCGGCAGTGAGGACATCGAAATCGAAGGCGACGACGCCTCACTTGAAGAACGCGGCTTCTACGCGATGTCGGCGCAGATTCAGCGGAAGGAGAAGATGGACCCATCCATCGTGTGGGAGCCCAAAGAAGACGGCGAGTTCATCCTTACGATGGCCGACATGCGCGGCCTCGGCGATGCGCTCTCTGTTTACCGCATCGAGATCGAGCCTGTGCGCGATGAAGTCAGCACCTTCATCGCCGCGCGTGTCATTGATGCCGTCGAGTGCCCGCGCCTCACCAGCATCACGGTGCCACAGGGCAACCGCTGGAACGTCAACATCAACCTCGCCGAGGGCCAGGGGAACCGTTACAAGGGCGACCTCGAACTCGTCGCCACCGGCATGCCCAAAGGCGTGCGTATGATCGCCCCGCGCATCCTCGCTGGCACCAAGCAGACGCAGGCGCAGTTCATCGCTGATGCGGATGCGCTGCCGCAAGTCGCGCTCATCACCCTGCAATGCAAAGCCACCGACGGCACCGCGCTCATCAGCCGCTCGCAGCAGAGTTTCCCGTTCATCAATCGCTCAGGCGGCCATGCATGGCACACCGTGGTCACGGATCAGTTCGCACTCGCCGTCACCGAGCCTGCGCCATTCAGTTTCGAACTCGTGCAGCCGCAGATCCCGCTCTCACAGCAGAGTGAGCTTGCCGTGCAGCTCAAGGTCACGCGCAAGCCCGGCTTCAATGACGCGCTGGAATTTCAGTGCGATTGGTTGCCACCCGGCGTGCAGAGCGAGCCGACGGTGACCATCCCGGAGGGCAAATCTGATGCCGTCATGCATCTCAGCGCCGATGGCAATGCCAAACCGGGTCAGTGGAAGCTCGCTGTGACTGCCTCGACCACCGGCGGCTCGTATTACCTCGGTGTGGGTCGCATTCGCACCGCCACGAACTTCATCAACCTCACCATTACCGAGCCCTTCGTCGCGCTGAAGAATCATCCTGCCGCCGTGCGTCGCGGAGGCACCACTGAGGTCGAGTGGGACGTACAGCACAAGAAACCCTTCAGCGGAGAGGCCGAGGCCATCCTGCTAGGCCTGCCCAAAGGCGTGACCGTCACCAGCGTGCCGAAACTCAAAGCCACCGACACCAAGCTCACCTTCTCCATCGCCGCCACGAACGAAGCCCTGCTCGGCCAATACAAGGAACTCACCTGCGAACTCGTCGTCAACGAGCGCGGCCAGGAAATCCGCCAGCGCACTGGCAAAGGCATCCTCCGCGTCGATCCAGCCCTCAGCAATGTCGCCGCCAAGCCATAGCCTCACCATTCTCATCTGCCTCGGCATCGCCACGAGTGCGCTGGCGGTGAGCGAGCGTGTGTTTCACATTGAGTTCGTCACGCCGCGCGCTGCACAGCGCGGCAGCAGCGTCGATGTCACGCTGGAGGGAGCCGTCATCAAAGAAGCGCGCGAAGTGCTCTTTTACCGGCCCGGCATCAAATGTACGAGCACCCAACCGCTGCCCTCACTGCCAGCGCCGCGCAAGATGGGCATGGGCGGCTTCAGCGAGGAGCGTGCGCTTTGCCGTTTCGAGGTCGCAGCGGATTGCCCGGTCGGATTGCATCCCTTCAAGGTGCGCACGCCGACAGAGCTGACCTCGCTCAGCACCTTCGCCATCACCGCGTGGCCCATCCAAAACGAAGGCGAAGACAAGAGTGATACCAACGGCACCCGCGCCAACGCGACACTTGTGAAGCACGGCACAGCCGTGCTCGGCAATCTTTACGACAAGGGCACGCAAGTGGCCGACATCGACTTCTACAGGGTCAGCGGCAAGGCGGGTGCGCACCTGTCCGTCGAGATCGACGCCGTGCGTCTCACCGAGGTCACTTACGGCGGCGCTGAGTTTGATCACCTCATGCGCATCCTCGACTCCGATGGCAAGGAACTCGCCCGCAACGACGACAACGCACTGCACATGCAGGACCCGATGATTTCCATGCTGCTGCCACGCGATGGTGATTACTTCATCGAGATCAAACAACGCATCTACGACAGCCGAACGGGCGACCACTGCTATTACCTGGCGCACATCGGCACCAACAGCCGTCCGTTGGCCGTGTATCCCGCTGGCGGACCCGCAGGCAAGCCCCTGCAAGTCACGCTGATCGGTGATCCGAAGGGCGACAGTCGCAAATCCATCACACTGCCTGCCAAAGAGGGCGCCTTCGACTTTTACGATGACTTGCCATCACCGCTGCCGATGCGTGTGAGTGCCTGCGACAATATCCTCGAAGCCACTGCGGATGAAACGCCCGTCCCATCACTCCCTGCGGCTCTGAATGGCATCATTGATCAAGCCGGCGACTCCGACGCCTTCCGCATCACCGTGAAGAAAGGTGAGCGCTGGCGTGTGCGTGTGTTTGCGCGCGCGCTCGGCACACCGCTCGACCCGCACATCGCCATCCGCCGTGCTGACGCCGACACGCCCGAGATCGAAGGCGATGACGCCACGCTCGATGCACGCAATCTCCACGGCATGATGGGCATCTCCGGCCAGTTTCAGTGCAGGGAGCGCCTTGACCCCTCCATCGTGTGGGAACCCAAAACCGATGGCGACTATCTGCTCACCATCGACGACATGCGCGGTCTTGGCGATGCCACGTCGGTCTATCGCATCGAGATCGAGCCCGCGCGTGATGAAGTCGTCACCTACTTCACCGCGCGCGCCTTTGACGATAGCGAATCCACGCGTCTGACCGGCCTCACCATCCCGCAGGGCAATCGCTGGTCCGTGAACGTGCATCTCGCCGAAGGCCAGGGAAATCGTTATGCGGGCGAGATCGAACTCGTCGCCAACAACCTGCCCAAGGGCGTGAAGATGATCGCTCCGCGCATCCCCGCGAGCACGAAGCAGGCGCAGATCCAGTTCATGGCCGATGCCAGCACACCGCCGCAGGTTGCGCTCATCACACTGCACGCCAGGGCCACGGACGGCACGCCGTTGCTCAGCAGTTCGCAGCAGGGCTTCTGTTTTCTCAATCACTCGGGCGGTCGTGCTTGGAACAGCGTCGTCGTCGATCGCTACGCGCTCGCCGTCACCGAGCCTGCGCCATTCACCATCGACGTCGTTCAGCCGGAGATCGCACTCTCCCAAAACGGCGAACTCGCGCTCGCCGTCAAAATCACTCGCCGCGCCGGATTCAAGCAACCCGTCGAGTTCCAGTGCGACTGGTTGCCACCTGGCGTTCACGGCGACTCGACGATCACGGTGCCCGCAGATCAAAGCGAATCCGTCATGCACCTGCACGCCGACGAGTTTGCCAAACCAGGGGCCTATCAATTCGCGCTCACCGCCTCCACCACGGGCGGCTGGGATTACACCGGGGTGGGTCGCATCCGCGTGGCTTCGAACATCATCAAGCTCCAGGTCACGCAGCCCTACGTCGTCCTCACCAATGAACCCACCTCCATTCGACGAGGCGGCCGCACACAGATCGAGTGGTCGGTCGCGCACCAGAAGCCGTTCGATGGCGAGGCCGACGCCATCCTGCTCGGCCTGCCTAAAGGCGTCACGGTCACTACGCCGCCCAAACTCAAGTCCGGCGACAAGACACTCATCTTCCCCATCACCGCCACCAGTGAGGCCTTGCTCGGCCAATACAAAGAACTCACCTGCGAACTCATCATCACCGAACGCCAGCAGCAAATCCACCAGCGCACCGGCAAAGGCATCCTCCGAGTCGATCCCGCCGCGCAACAAGCTCAGTTGAAATGAAACTCGTCCTCCTAGCCCTCCTGCTCCCAATCACGCTCGTCGCCGAAACCGCGCCAAGTTTTCGCCGCGACGTGATGCCCATCTTTTTTCGCGCGGGTTGCAATGCGGGCACCTGCCACGGTTCCGCACGCGGGAAGGACGGCTTCATGCTCTCGCTCTTCGGTTACGATGCCAAGGGCGACTACTACCGCATCACGCAGGAGATGGTCGGCCGCCGCATCAATCTCGCTGCGCCTGAGCAGAGTCTGATGCTTCTGAAAGCCATCGGTAAAGTGCCGCACACCGGCGGCGAACTCTTCACCAAAGACACGTCCTATTACAAGACACTGCTCGACTGGATCGCTGCTGGCGCGCCCGATGACGATCAAGCCGTGTCCTCGCCTGTCGAGATCACGCTCGCGCCTGACCGCATCGTTTTTGATGGCGGCAAAAGCACGCAGCAGATGCAAGTGACAGCCCGCTACTCCGATGGATCAAAGCGCGACGTGACCAATCTCGCCCTCTTCGTCACCAACAATCCCAGCACCGCCAAGATCAGCAAAACAGGTCTCGTCACTGCGGGCGGACGAGGCGACACCTTTGTCTTCGCACGCTTCAATCGCTTCACCATCGGCGCGGAGGTCATCGTGTTGCCTGCGGACAAAAACTACGCGTGGACGAATCCGCCAGTGCACAACGACCTCGATTCCGTCGTCTATGACCGCCTGCAAAAGCTGCGCCTGCTGCCTTCCGAGCTATGCGACGACGAAACCTTCCTCCGACGCGCCACCATCGACCTCACGGGCACTTTGCCCGGAGTTGAAGAGTATCGCGCCTTCATCGCCGACACGTCCAAAGACAAGCGCACCGCCTTGATCGACCGCCTCATCGGCAGCGAGGGCTTCACGGATCTCTGGACCAATCTCTGGGCTGAAATGCTCCGCGTGAAGGGCGGCGGCTACACACCCACGGCCACCGACACGAAGGCTGCCGAGGCCTACTACGACTGGATTCATCAGCAGGTCGCGAAGAACCGCCCGCTGAGCGAATTCATCGCCGAGCAGATCACCGGCACTGGCAGCAACCTCACCAACGGCCCCGCCAATCTCTACACGATGCTCGTGCATGATGTGCGCTTCACGCCGAAGAACTTCGCCGCTGATTTCTCACAGCTCTTCACCGGCGTGCGCATCCAGTGCGCCGAGTGTCACAATCATCCCTTCGACCGCTGGACCATGGACGACTACTACGGCTGGGTCAGTTTCTTCACCGGCATCCAACGCAAGCTCGGCGTCGAACCGCGCGAGTTTTACATCTACAACAACTTGTCGGCGGCTCCGGCGAAGCATCTCATCGATGACCGACCCATGCCCGCCATGGTGCTCGGTGGCGAAGCACCCGTGCCCAAAGGGGCCGATCCGCGCAAAGCACTCGCCGCCTGGCTGACCTCGCCGAAGAACGAACTCTTCACGCGCAACCTCGCCAACCGCATCTGGGCGCACTTCATGGGTCGCGGCCTCGTCGAGCCGCTCGATGACATGCGAATCAGCAATCCGCCCACCAACAAGCCGCTGCTCGATGCCCTCGCCGCGCGTCTTGCCAGCAACGGATTCAACCTCCGCGCGCTCGTTCGCGACATCTGCACCTCGCGCATCTACCAGCTCACCGCGCGCCCCAACTCCACGAACAAAACTGATGACCGTCAGTTCTCACGCTCGCAGCTCCGCCGAATGAGAGCCGATGTGCTGCTCGACGCCATCGTCAAAGCCACCAGTGGCGAGCGCAGCTTCGGCTACTTCGCCAAAGGCATCAAAGCCATCCAGTTCTACCCGCGCACACCTGGCGACACCGTGCGTCCCTTTGTCGGCGACACCTTCCTGGAAACCTTTGGCCGCTCACCGCGCGCCACCGTCTGCGCCTGCGACACGAAGATGGAGCCCACGCTCTCGCAAACGCTTCACTTCATCGCCGGTGACACCCTCTCAGGCCAGATCGCCACTGGTAACGTCGTCCCCAAACTCATCGCCGCCAACACTCCACCGGAGACCCTCATTGAAGACCTCTACATCCGCGCGCTCTCCCGAAAGCCCAGCGCCGAAGAACTCAAAGGCCTCCTCGAACTCGTCGGCAGCAACACCCGCGACCGCAAAGCCTACGAGGACATCTTCTGGAGCCTGCTGAACTCGACGGAGTTCATCTTCAATCATTGATCATGCGCACATTCCTGCTTCTCCCATTTCTGCTCAACACCGCATCCGCCGCAGATGCCGTCATCACCTACGATGAGCACATCAAGCCCATCTTCCGCGAGCATTGCTTGAAATGTCACGGTGACGACGAGCAAAAGGCTGACCTCAACCTCGCCACTCACGCCACGCTCATGAAAGGTGGCAGCGGTGGAGCGGCGGTCGTCGCAGGCCGTGCGAGTACGAGTCTGCTCTTCCAAGCCATCACCGCAGAGGATGATGCCGAGCGCATGCCGCCAAAAAAAGCGCCGCTGCCCGCTCCACAGATCGAATTGATCCGCCAGTGGATTCAAGGCGGCCTGCGCGAGTACTCCGCCAGCAAATCCCTCGTCGCCGAGCGCGATACCAGCTTCAAACCCGCAACCACACTCAACATCGACGGCCCGCCGCCGATGCCCGAGTCATTGCCCGCCTTCACACCACCGAAGCTCAAGCGTCCGCTGCCCATCATCGCCATGGCAGCAAGTCCACGCGCTCCGCTGATCGCTGTCGCAGGTCATGAGCACATTCGTTTGCTCGATGCCACCACACAGAAGGAACTCGGCGCACTCGCCTTTCCCGAAGGTCAGCCCAACGTCATTCGCTTCAGCCTCGATGGCCGTGTTCTCATGGTCGCAGGAGGCAAGCCCGTGCAGTCAGGCAGCGTCGTGCTCTTTGACGTGAAGACCGGCAAACGCCTCACGACTGTCGGCGATGAAACCGATGCCGTGCTCGCCGCCGATCTCAGCCCTGATCAGCAACTCATCGCCCTCGGTGGCTCCGGCAAGGTCGTGAAGATCTACAACACCTCCGATGGCAAACTGCGCCACAAGCTCACCAAGCACACCGACTGGATCACCACGCTCGCTTTCAGCCCCGATGGCAAAAAACTCGCCTCATCCGATCGCGCTGGCGGCATCCATCTGTGGGATGCAACCAGCGGTGGCATCCTGCTCTCGCTCGCCGAGCACAAAGCAGCCGTGCGTGCTCTGAGTTGGCGTAGCGACAGCCGCATGCTCGCCAGCGGCGGCGAGGACGGCCTGCTCATCTGGTGGGACACCAACGACGGATGGCCCGCCGTCACCAACACCAACGCGCATCCACCCGTGCGCCCCACCGGCTACTACGGCAAACTCCCCAACGGCGTCCTCTCCGCCGCTTTCGGCCCCAACGGCGAACTCCTCACCGCCGGTCGCGATAAG
>JANOBP010000271.1:0-1664 GCA_031411715.1 Verrucomicrobiaceae bacterium
TGGTTCAACGCGGAGATCGAGATGCCCGCTGGCAAGCACGAACTGCAGGTGTGGTTCCTCAATGACTTCTACGACGAAAAAACCCAGCAGGATCGCAACTTCTGGCTCCACCAGTTCTCCATCGCTGGTCCTACCGATCAACCCGGAGGCGTCACTGTCGCGGAGATGCCTGCGCTCATTAGCAAACTCGGAACTCGCCTTTTCCGCAGACCATTGACTGAGGCTGAGATAGCCAAATGGGCCAGCGTGGCCACACTCGCCGTCAAAGAGGGGGAGCAGCCTTTCGAAGCGATCGGTTATGTGCTGCGAGGCATGCTGGTGTCACCATCATTCCTCTTTCGTGGAGTGTCGCAGCCCGTAGGCCCAGTGGCAGACGGCACCGCCCTCGTGGACGAATTCACCCTGGCCTCACGCCTTTCCTATTTCCTATGGGCGGCCCCACCGGACGACCAACTGCTGCAACTCGCCGCGAAGAAGGAGCTGCGCAAAAACCTCACAGCCGAGGTGAAGCGCATGATCGGTGATTGGCGCGCGTGGAGCCTGGCGGAGGACTTTGCCGGCCAATGGTTGCAGCTGCGCGACATGGACATCACTGAAATCGATACGCGACGCTTCCCGGAGTTCAAAAACGGCATTGCAGGCAGCATGAAGAAAGAGTCGCAGCTTTTCTTTGACCACATCCTGCGAGAGAACCGGCCCGTGATCGAATTCCTCAACGCAGACTACTCCTTCCTCAATGAGAAGATCGCCCGCTACTACGGAATCAATAACGTGAAGGGAGAAAAATATCAAAAAGTCTCACTCGCGGGCACACCACGCGGCGGCATTCTCACTCAAGGCAGCATTCTCACACTCACCTCCAATCCCACTCGCACTTCGCCTGTGAAGCGTGGCAAATACCTGCTCGAAAACATCCTCGGCACACCACCACCGCCTGCTCCTGGAGGCGTCCCGCCGTTGGATGAAAAACAAGCGCGATTCGGAAACCTCACGCTGCGCCAGCAGTTCGCCGAGCACCGCAGCAATGCCTCCTGCGCGGGCTGCCATGCGTTCCTTGACCCTCTCGGCTTCGCCTTTGAAAATTACGACGCCATCGGTCGCTGGCGTGACCAGGAAAAGCAGCAACCCATTGATGCCGCAGGTGCTCTCGTGCGCGGCCAGACCTTCAAAGACCTTGCTGAGCTACGAACCATCCTCGTCAGGGACATGCGCGGCCAGTTCACCAAAAACCTTGCTGAGAACCTCCTCACCTACGCCATCGGTCGCGGACTCGACTACAGCGACAAACCGGCCGTGCAAGCCATCCTCAAGCAATCGGCCAGCACCCAAGACCATTTCCAAGACCTGATCCTCGCCGTCTGCCAGAGCGTACCGTTTCAGAGGATGCGCACGCCTTGAGCCCGTGGCAACGAGGCTTCACTTGCAGCCGTTTTCACATCCGCTATTGATGGCCCCATGCGCTTTATGCGAACACGCTGGCTGCTGGCAGCCCTGTCGATCTTCATCAGCGTCAGGCTCATGATGACTGCCCTCAAAATGGCTGGCTTCGGCGCGGCCTTTCCAGTGCTCTTCAGCATGGCTGCCTTCCTTCTGGCCATTATTCTCATCTCACCTGAGACAGTGTTCCGACTCGCTGAGTGGTGCAGCAAGCCATTAACCGATTT
>JANOBP010000272.1:0-19088 GCA_031411715.1 Verrucomicrobiaceae bacterium
GTGTAGCGGAAGAAGCTGCTCTCGCGGGCGCGGACGGGGCCGTAGGGCGTCTCGACCTGGCTGTGATGGAAGATGCTCTCGCGGAAGATGAGATCGCCCTCGGGGCTCCAGACGAAGTCGTGCAGCGCGTGGTGGCTGTCCTCGGTGCCGAAGCCGGTGAGGAGTTTTTCGCGGTGGTCGGCCTTGCCGTCGCCATCGGTGTCTTTGAGGAAGGTGAGATGCGGCTGGTCGGAGACGAAGACGCCGCCATTGCCAAACTCAAAGCTGAGCGGGATGGCGAGCTTGTCGGCCCACACGCTGCATTTGTCGGCGCGGTGGTCGCCGTTGGTGTCTTCGAGGATAAGAATGCGATCCTGCGGGGCCTCGCCGGGCATGATTTGCGGGTAGGTGGTGCTGGTGCTGACCCACAGGCGGCCTTTGGCATCGAAACGGATGGCGATGGGCTTCACGAAGAGCTCCGGGAAGTCTTCTTCGGAAGCGAAGAGGCTGACTTCGAAGCGCGGGTCGATCTTGAAGGCCTTTAGTTCATCGGCGGGAGAGACCCATTCGTTGATGGGGCGGTCTCCGGTGATGACGGGGAGTGGGTCGGTGCGGGAGTCGTCTGGGGGGACCGGATTGACTGGAGTGACCTGATTGACGGAGGACCAGATGGCCTCGTCTCGGGCTTCGACCATCTGGAGGAGCTTTTTCAGCTCTCCGGGGAAGTTCACGACGCCGTAGGGCTCCATGCGGCCGCCTTTGATGTAGTAGTAGTTCAGCGGGCGGTAGTGCTGGAAGAACTTGTCCTCCTTTTCGACGACGGCGGCGCGGACGGCTTCGTTGAGCTTGGGTGGCGTTTCTTGCGTGAGCTGGTTGTAGAGGCGCTCGGCGAAGAGGGAATAGCCGTGGGTGTTGAGGTGGACGCCGTTGGTGGTGGCAAGGAGTGACGGCATCTTGCCGTCAGCTGATGGCTGGAAGCCATCACTCCTTGAGACATCCGCAAAACCGACGCCCTCAGCCTTGGCGACCTTTGCCATGGCATCGGAGTACATCTCGATCTGCGCGTTGAGATGCTCGTGCGGCTTCTCAGCGGCGGTGGGGCTCACGAGGACGATTTTCGGCTCGGAGGTGCCGTTGTAGCGATGCGCTTTCAACTCGATGAGGAAGGCTTTGAGGAGCGTTTCGAACTCAGCGACTCCCTTTTCGCCTTTGAAGCTCTCGTTGAAGCCGAAGGCGGCGAGGATGACGTCGGCTTGGTGCTCGGTGAGGTGCTGGTTGAGGTCGCCGAAGCCATCGGGGCGCGGGCGGAGGGCGACTTCATCGGCGGACCAGCTCAGGTTGCGGAAGACGAGCTTCTCTTTGGCAAAGCGCTGGTGCATGAGCGCCTCGAACTGGCCGTCGTCGCGCATGCGATCGAAAAGCGAGTTCCCGATGAGGGCGATGCGGGTGTCGGGCTTGAGTTCCAGCGGGAGCTGGGCACTGGCGAGGGAGACGGTGAGCAGGGAAAGGGCTAAAAAGCGCATGTGGGGCGAAGAAACGTGCTTGGATGAAGCGAAGTTGCCGTGTTTGACAGGGCGGGTCTCCGCTGTCAACTCGCCGCGCCCAACCACTCCCACCATGATCTCATTGCAAAAATTCTTCGGAAAGTCGGATGTCTTCTACACGCTGCTGGAACAAAGCGCCGAGGAGGCCAAGCATGGAGTGAAAGCGCTGAAGACGCTCTTCTCACAACCTGCGGCGGCGCAGAGCATGGATGAGCTGATTTTGGTGCGGCGGAAGGACAAGAAGATCACGGAGGAGATCAATGAGGCGCTATGCAAGACCTTCGTGACGGAGTTGGAGCGCGAGGACATCGAGGCGCTGAGCAACGCGCTTTATAAGATCCCGAAGACGGTCGAGAAGATCGCGGAGCGGTTCATCATCTGCTCGGAGAAGCTTGCGGGCACGGATTTCTCCCGCCAACTGGGCATGATGGAGACGGCGGTGGATACGCTGGCAGAAATGGTGTGTGAGCTGCGCAAAAAACTGCACCTGGAGACCATGAAGGACAAGAATGCCAAGCTCCAGCATGTGGAGGGTGAGGCGGACAAACTGATGCTGGTGCTGCTGAAGGAGCTGTACTCGGGCAGTCACGACGCGCTGCGCGTGATCATGCTGCGTGACCTGTACGACCTGATGGAGAAGGTGGTGGACCGCTGCCGCGACGCTGGGAATGTGCTGTCGCAGATCGTCCTGAAGTACACCTGATCCCGCCGCCATGACGACTGCTCTGTTTTTGCTTTTCGTGGTGCTGCTCGTGGTGCTGGCCTTTGAGTACATCAATGGCTTTCACGACACGGCCAACGCCATCGCCACCGTCGTCTCGACGAAGGTGCTCACGCCGCGCCAGGCGCTGCTGCTGGCCTCTGGAATGAACTTGATCGGTGCTTTTTTCGGCCAGGCCGTGGCCAAGACTATCCACAGCGGCATCGTGGACGACAAAGTCGTGGCCGTGACGACGCTGACGGTGTTTTGCGCGATGATGGCCGGCATCGTGTGGAATCTGCTGACGTGGTGGTTTGGCATGCCCTCCAGTTCCACGCACGCGCTGGTGGGCGGGCTGATCGGCGCGAGTCTGGCGGCGGCGGGTGGGAACTGGCATGTGCTGATCTGGTCGCGCGTGAAGATCGACAAGGTGACGGGGGCGGAGAGCATGGAGGGCATTTTTCACAAAGTGGTGGTGCCGATGATCACCTCACCGCTGCTGGGACTGACGGTTGGCTTCATGCTGATGGGCCTGCTGTTCTGGCTGCTGCGCAACTGGCGGCCGCACACAGTGAACATGGTGTTTGGCAAGCTTCAAATTTTCAGCGCGATGGGCATGGGCTTCGGCCACGGCATGGCGGATGCGCAGAAGACGATGGGGGTGATCATGCTGACGCTTTTTGCCGCGACATCGGCTGGAGAGCTCAACGGACTGCCGGAGTGGCTGGGCTTCCTGAAAATCCCGGATAAGTCGGCCACGATCCCGATCTGGATCATCATGACCTGTGCTATCACGATGGCGGCGGGCACTTACGCGGGCGGGTGGCGTATCATCAAGACGCTGGGACACAAAATGGTGAAAATGAAGCCCGTGCATGGCTTTGCCGCTGAAACGACGGCCGCGACGATCCTGATGGCCACCGGCTACATGGGCATGCCTGTGAGCACGACGCACACGATCACGACGAGCATCATGGGCGTGGGCGCGGCAAAGCGCTGGAACGCCATCCAGTGGAGCCTAGTGGAGCGCATTGTGTGGGCGTGGGTGATGACCATTCCGGTGACGGCGGTGCTTAGCTACGCGATCTACAAGCTGTGTGCGATCTGGGCTGTGTAAGCCGAATTACAATCGTTTTACAACACACTCACAAGCGTCTGACGCATGGATTTTTTTCTGCGCGAAAGTATAAGTATCAATTTCGAGGTGGTCCTTCTGGCTGTTGGAAATCTCACAAGTGACGGGGCGGCTTTCAAATGGCCGCCCCGCTTTGTTTTCAATAAGGATGCGAATTTTAGATGACCAAAGTAATCTAGCGCAGCAGAGTACTGGCTTTCATGCCTCTTCGTCGCTCCAGCGTCTTGTTTGCTGTGCTCGTGGTCCTGCCGCTGGCGCTTTTGGCGTGGCTGGGCTCGTATTTGATGCGTGATGCGGCAAAGCGCACGGAAGCGTCGATGCAGGCAATCTTGGCGGAGCGTCTTTCTTCAGCGGATTACCAGTTGGTGCATGATTTGAGGCAATTGACGGATCAATTTGATCTGATGGGCGCTGCCCCAGTAGCAGCGCAGTTATTAGCGCGTCATAGCTGGGTGGCGCGTGCATGGCTGACAGGTAGCGATGGCCGTGTGACGGAGTTTCCAGGATCAAAGCAGGCCGATGCGGAGATTGCGATCGCTGCCTCCGAGCGAACGGCTGCCATTCAGACGGCGATGCGCAAGCACGGCGCCGTTCAAGACGGGCGGGTGCAGAGTGATGACGGAGGGCCGCCCTTTGAGAGAGTGTCTGAAGCCCCTCAGGTCACGAAGGATGAGGGCTGGAGCACCTATTTCAAGTTGCCGGGTTATCATATCCACGATGGTGCGGCAGCGAAGAATAGCCAAGCGAGCGGCTGGCATGTTAACGACTCGACTTTCATCTACTGGCAGATCACTGCAGAAGGTGGGATGCTATGTGCCCTGATGGACGCGCCGTCGCTGATGAATGGTCTGTTTGCCCGATTGCCGCATCCGGGACTGGCCGTGCCGCCGGGTCGCATGATGCTGGCTACGGAGAGAGGCGTTCCTCTGCATCAATGGGGTAAGCGTTTGGTGGGTTCCGAAGGTCCGCCAGCGTCACATCGCACCTGCTCAGAACCGCTTCCGCAATGGGTTCTGGCCTACACGCCGGCCGACGAAGAATTTCCCCAGCCGTATTTGTTTCCGATTGTTCTAGGTATCGGTTCCGGCATCCTGCTCGTGCTAGTCGTGGGCTGGCTCTATTTCCATGAGAGCACACGTGAACTCCAGGTGGCGCATCAGCGCGTAACCTTCGTAAATCAAATTTCACATGAGTTGAAGACACCGCTCACGAACATCCGCCTTTATGCGGAGATGGCTGCAGCCCGCGCAACCAGCCAAGGTGATGCGATCATGCAGCGCCAACTCGGCGTAGTAGAGGCGGAGACATCGCGACTAGATCGCTTAATCTCGAATGTTCTTAACTACGCCCGACAACAACGGGACAAACTCACCATCGCCCTTAAACCCGTGGTGCTTGATGAGATCGTCACGCGCGCTGTCGAGTTTTGGAAGCCGCAGTTGGAGACCAAGGGCTTCAAGATCGAGGTCAGTCTTCACGGGCCAGCAACATTGCAGGCTGATGCAGACGCTTTGACGCAGATTTTGGGCAATCTGCTCTCCAATGTGGAGAAATACGCCGTGGCCGGCCACTACGTCGGCATTCGCACCGAGGTAATCGAGGAAATGGCGCAACTCACCGTCGAAGATCGCGGTCCGGGCATTCCGTCGGGTAAGCGCCGGACGGTATTTGAGCCTTTTGAACGTCTGCGCTCTGATTTGACGGAAGGCGTCAGCGGCACTGGCATTGGATTGACCATCTCACGAGAACTGGCACAGTTACACGGCGGATCGCTTACTGTTTGCCCGCAATATCGTGACGGTTCGCGCTTTATACTCTCCCTACCCATACGCTCATGACCAAAATCCTCATTGCTGAAGACGACGACCACACTCGAGATGCCCTGCGGGAAGTTCTCACCATGGAAGGCTATCAGGTCGTGCCCGCAGCAGATGGATTGCAAGCAGTGGACTTCTTTCGCGTCGAAAATCCTGACTTCGTCTGCCTCGATGTGATGATGCCAGGCCTGAACGGTTACGAAGTCTGCAAGCAAATCCGCAAGCAGGATGAAAAAGTGCCGATTCTGTTTCTCACCGCCAAGTCTGAGGAAATCGACACTGTGTTGGGCTTGGAGCTCGGTGCGGACGACTACATGACCAAACCCTTCGGCGTGAAGGAAATCATAGCGCGTATCCGCGCGATCCTGCGCCGCACTGCCACCCGAGGCGGGCCAAAAAATGACGAAACCTTTGTGATGGATGACTTGCGCATCGTGCCTGAGGAACTGCGTGCTTATCGTGACAAAGTGGACATGCCGCTAAGTCCGCGTGACGTGAAGGTGCTACGATTGCTGTTTGAGCGCCGTGGCAAGGTTGTTGATCGCAACACACTCGCGGATGAGGTCTGGGGAGTCGATTATTTCCCAGAGAGCCGCGCGCTGGATCAGCACATCTCACAACTGCGGAAGCGCATCGAAAAAGATCCCGCCAATCCGCGCATTATCCGCACCGTGCATGGTGCAGGTTACCGCTTCGAATAACAAATGGAAGCAACGGCCCGAAAGAACGGCATCTCACTCATCACGGCTACTGCTGTCGTGGTGGCGAATATGATCGGCACGGGCGTCTTTACCTCATTGGGCTTTCAGGTTGGAGATCTAACCTCTGGCTTCACGATTTTGATGCTCTGGTTGGTGGGCGGCGTGTGTGCGTTTTGTGGTGCGGTGTGCTACGGCGAGCTGGCGGCCGCGTTGCCGCGCTCTGGGGGCGAGTATCATTTTCTCTCGCGCATTTTTCATCCGGCGGTCGGTTTTCTCTCAGGTTGGCTGTCGATCACCGTCGGTTTTGCCGCGCCTATCGCGCTAGCGGCGATGGCTTTCGGCAAATATTTCTCCACCATCTTTCCGCATGCACCGGCGACGACTTGGTCGCTCGTCATGGTGTGGGTCATCACGTTGGTGCATGTGGGAGGCATCCATGTGGCTGCCCGGTTTCAAAATACGGCTACTTGGCTCAAGGTGACGCTCATCTGCGTGTTCATTTTCGCGGGCTACTGGCTGGCGACGGGACAGCCGGTGAGGTTCACACCTGCGGCAGATGACTTGCGGTTGATCACAAGCAAGCCCTTTGCCGTGAGCTTGGTCTATGTGATGTATTCGTATGCGGGATGGAATGCGGCCACCTACATCGTTGGGGAGATCCGCCATCCGCAGCGCAATGTGCCGCGTGCCATCGCGCTGGGCACGCTGCTGGTCACTGGACTCTACCTGGCATTGAATGCGGTGTTTCTACATGCCGCGCCGATGAGCGCCTTGGCTAATAAGATGGACGTGGGGCACGTCGCCGCCGAGCACATCTTTGGCATCACTGGCGGCAAGATTATGTCCGGACTCATCTGCCTAGGGCTCGCTTCCAGCATCAGCGCGATGACGTGGCTGGGGCCGCGTGTGCTGCATACGATGGGTGAGGACATGAAAATTCTCGGCCCACTGGCAGAGTGTGATCAACGCGGCGTGCCCGTCACCGGGCTGTTTGTGCAGCTTGCCATCGTCATCACACTACTGCTCACGGCCAGCTTCCAAACGGTGCTCACGGCGGTCCAGTTCAGCATTCAGCTCGGTTCGTTTGCCACGGTGGTGGGCCTCATCGTCCTGCGGATCAAGCAGCCTGATTTGCCGCGTCCATATCGCTGCTGGGGCTATCCTTTCACGCCGCTGCTGTTCCTCGGCATCAGCCTCTGGATGATGACATACCTCATGCTGGACACGGTGACGCGGGAAGCCTCGCTGTATGGTCTGGGCCTGATTTTGCTCGGCTGGATCATTTACCTCGTCTCGCCGCGTACTCCACGTGCCGCATGAAAAAATACCTCATCGCTGTCTTCCTGCCGTTCATCGCTTCCCAAGCGGATTCACCTTCCGCTGATGCTCAAGCGCGCTTTTTAGCCGGCTTGCCGCAAGCGGAAGGCTCCCAACTCACGGAACTGGCTCAGCGCGGTGAGTTTGTTCGCCATGCCAAGGAATTCGACACATCCTGGGCGGACATTGAAACGCGTCAGCTCGGCCCCATTCGCGGCTGGATGCTGCAAACCCTGCCACAAGTCGTGCAGGACACCGCGCCGCTGCTCTATCCTTTTAGCGGCCCGGATTTCCTTCACGCCAACACGTTTTACCCAAATGCGAGTAACTACGTCCTCTGTGGCATCGAGCCGGTGGGGCTGCCGCCGGATGTGACCGCTCTTGGGGGCGATTCGCTGGATGCCTCCCTGCGTAATGTGCGGGAATCCCTCAATGCCGTGCTCAGCTTTAGCTTCTTCATCACCTCCAGCATGAAGAACGATCTCTCGGCCAATGCCACGCGCCTCAGTGGCACCTTGCCGGTAATCTACGTTTTCCTCGCCCGCTGCGGCTGCCACATTGACTCCGTCGAAACGATAGGCCTCGATCAAGCAGGCCAGTTCACTACTAGCGAGGAAACAAAGCATCCAGGAGCGCGAATTCAGTTCACTGGCAAGGCAGGCCAGAAGCAGACGCTTTATTATTTTTCCACCAACCTCGCGAGTTGGAACATGAAACAAGATCCCGGCTTCAAGCTCTTTTGTGAGTCGCTACCATTGCCGAATGGCTTCACCAAGTCCGCTTCCTACCTCATGCACCTCAGCGAGTTCGAAATAGTGCGCGATTTGCTTCTCAACCAGTGCTCGACCATGCTCCAAGATGACACCGGAATCACCTGGGCCGAATTCCCGCGCGAAACCTGGACTCCGACCGCTTACGGCTGGTATCCTGGCCCAATCAGCCGTTTTGCGGACAAATATCAGGCCGATCTAGC
Organism: Verrucomicrobiaceae bacterium; assembly: GCA_031411715.1. Classification (GTDB taxonomy): domain Bacteria; phylum Verrucomicrobiota; class Verrucomicrobiia; order Verrucomicrobiales; family Verrucomicrobiaceae; genus Prosthecobacter. Next base: position 8,167 of record JANOBP010000272.1, read on the forward strand.
CTCCATCTATAAGGCAGGCGGAGTCCCAGAGATTCCTTTCGGCATCGGCTACAACTGGCGTCCCAAACAGAGCACGCTCATTTTTGCGAAGGCAAAGCGTCAAGTGCTGAAGGCCATTCCAGTGGAGCAGTGAAAGAAGGTCATTCTTTTTTCAAAAACTTCATTTCCTTGGTTGCAAAGCTAAGCCCACCTTTCTATTCTTTGGTCCGCTTGTGAAATATTTCACAAGCCATTTTTGACGAGATTTTATGGGTAACTTTTTTCCGCGTTGGTCCAACTGGCTTCCTCTCAAGCTGGGCATCGCCGTCGTGTTCATCGCCCTCGGCGTGAGCATCGGGGTCGCTTACTATTGCACTCCGAAGTATACACGAGTCGGCTATGAACCCACACAGCCTGTTCCATTTTCACACAAGATTCACGCCGGACAGCTCGGCATGGATTGCCGCTACTGTCACAGCTTCGGCGAGGTTTCGAGCCACTCAAACGTCCCAACGAATCAAACTTGCTTCAACTGCCACGGTGCAGGCAAGGGCAACATCCGCAGCGCCTCTCCCAAGCTCGAACTGGTCGTTAAAGCCAACGAAACCGGTAAATCCATTCCATGGGTTAAGGTCCACAAGGCCCCTGACTACGTTTACTTCAATCACAGCGCTCACCTGAACCGGGGTATCTCGTGCGTGAACTGCCACGGCAAGATCAATGAGATGGAAGTCGTCCGTCATGAGAAGGAGCAGTCCATGGGCTGGTGCCTCGATTGCCATCGCAATCCCGAGAAAAACCTTCGCCCACTCGACCATATCACCAATCTCAATTACAAGCCGGCCGACTTGAAGCGTGCTGATTTCTACAAGGGCCTGCTCGACAAAAAAGTGCCCGCGGCTGACATCGCCACAGTCATCGGTGGTACCGCTGATAACCTTGATCAACTCCTCGCTCTCGCTGAAAAAACATACGGCGCGCAAGTGACCCAAACTGAAGTCGGTGCCCAGCTGAAAAAGCATTGGCAGATCCAGCCGCCAGAATCCTGCACCGCCTGCCACCGCTAAACCCCGCGCCCCTTTTCCCTGACACATGAAACAGATTTGGAAGCATCCCGAGGAGCCGCAGAATACCAAGCGCTACGTGCGCAGCGTCGCCGAACTGGACCGCCGTGAAGATTTCCTCAAAAACCTCGGTCGCGAGTTCCCCGCTGGCGATACGTTGAACGAAGAAGAGCGCGAAAATGGTCGCCGTGAGTTCCTGCGCATCATGGGTGCCAGCGTTGGCATGATGGGCTTGGCCAGTTGCCGTCGCCCTATCGTCACCCTCCAGCCTTACACTCAGCACGTTGAGTGGATGATCCCCGGAAAGCCGCTTCTATACGCCACCACGATGCCTCGCAGCGGTGGCGCTACGCCGCTTGTCGTTACCACGCACGAAGGTCGCCCGACTCACGTCACCGGGAATCCCCTCCATCCGCTTGGTGGTGGTATTGACGCTTTTGCGCAAGCTTCGGTGCTAGATCTCTATGATCCTGAGCGCTCACAGGTGCCACTTGGCGCTGGCAAAGACCTCTCCTGGGCCAAAGCTAATGAACTGCTGACGGCCGCCGCTGAAGAGGCCAAAAAATCGACTGGTGCCAGCCTTGGCATTGTTGTTGGTGCCTCGACGTCGCCGACATATCTTCGTCTTCTCGGCGAAGTGAAGACCGCCTTCCCACAGGCAAAGCTCTTCAAATACGAAGCCGTCGGCGGCGAGGGTCAATCCTCTGCCAACAAGGAAGTCCTTGGTGCTGACGTGAAGCCTTTCGTCAAATTTGGCACCGCCATGCGTATTCTCGCACTCGATTGCGATTTCCTTGGCCTCGACCCCGTCTCTGGTGATCCGATTTCCGCGTTCACAAAGCACCGCGCCAAGGACTCCAAGGACAAGGCCTCACAGGCAACGATGAATCGCCTCTACGTCTTGGAAAACCGCTACACCCTCACCGGTGGCATGGCTGACCATCGCAAGCCGCTCGCGGCGAGTCTCATTCCGGTCGCCGCTGCTGTTATTGCCTCTGAACTTGGTGACACTTCTGCCAAAGCTCTCGCTGACACAGCCTCCAAGGAGCTCAAGGATTGGATCGCACCTGCTGTCCGTGATTTGATCGACAACAAAGGTCAATCTGTAGTCATCGCGGGATCCCGCTACGGCGCAGAAGTTCATGCGCTTGTTGCGTCCATCAATCAACTTCTCGGTGCCTACGGTACCACCATTGATCTGCTGCAAAGCGCCCCAGTCCCAGAAATGGGCGGCTTCGCTGAGCTTCAGGCCGCCATCACCGGCGGTCAGATCAAGACACTCATTTCACTCACGCCTGCCAGCCTCTTCTACGATGCGCCTGACGCCGAAGCCTTCGGTAAGCTCATCACTGAAAAACGTGTGAATCTCATCCACGTCGGCATGTTGAAGAACAAGACCGCTCGTCATGCGGCCCTGCACATTCCAGCGACTCATTATTTGGAGTCTTGGAGCGATGCTCGCGCTGCTGATGGCACTTATTCCATCGTTCAGCCGATGATTGCGCCGCTGTATGACGGTTCCAGTAAGAGTGATGTGCTCCTTGCTCTCCTCGGCCGTAAAAAACTTGGCCCTGCTGCTGCGGATGCCAAGGAAGACCCCGCCCACACTGCCGTTCGTGACACTTTTGCCGCTTTAGCTGGCGGTCTTGATGAAACGAAGTGGAATTTCACCCTGCGCGACGGATTCCTCAAAGGATCCGCCTTCGCCAAAGCCAGCGCAGCGCCGAATGTCGCCGCCGTAGCTGGAATCGTTGCCAAAGCCAAGCCATCTGTCGCTCCGACGGAAAGCTCGCTTGAAGTCGTGCTCACGCCCGACTCCAGCGTTTTTGATGGGCGCTATACCAACAACGCCTGGCTCCAAGAGGCTCCGGACCCGATCACCAAGTTGACTTGGGACAATGCCGCTTGGATCGGCTCAGCTACTTTCCGCCGCCTTGGTCTCAAAGAAGGTCAGCACGTCAAAATCACCGTGGGTGGCTCTTCACTCGAAATTCCAGCCATTGAAGCTCCTGGCCACGTTTCCAATTCCATCACACTTCCTCTCGGCTATGGCCAAAAAGGCGTTGGTGTTGTCGGCAGTGATCGCGGTTTCGATGCTTACGCGCTTCGCAAGCAGCCCGGCAGTTTTGTCCTGACTGGTGCGAAAGTGGAAGTTCTCGATACCATCGCTGAACTTGCTATTACGCAGGATCAGAACACCACGGAAGGCCGTGCGATCTACCGCGAGGGCACTCTCGACACTTTTGTGAAGGATGAAACCTTTGCGCAGCACACCGGAATGGATAGCCATATCCCGGAGAATATTTCCTTCTACAAAGGCCAGGTCGGCGTGATGTCGAAGGAGAACCCAGCCGGTTTCGATTACGAAACCAAGCACCAGTGGGGCATGACCATCGACCTCAGCAAGTGCATTGGCTGCACCGCCTGCATCCTCGCCTGCCAAAGCGAGAACAACATCCCAGTCGTGGGCAAAGATCAGGTCCGCAAAGGCCGCGTCATGCAATGGATCCGTATGGATCGCTATTTTGCTGTTCCAAAGTGGGGCGAGAAAAAACTCGACCAAGAAACCACATGGGAGGAAGCAAACGCCACCCCAGAGCAGCTCGAAAATGCCGAGATGGTCCATCAGCCGATGGCTTGTCAGCAATGCGAAGCTGCACCGTGTGAAACCGTCTGCCCCGTGAACGCCACCGTCCACACCGACGACGGCCTCAACGCCATGGCCTACAACCGCTGCATCGGCACGCGCTACTGCGCCAACAACTGCCCTTACACCGCTCGCCGCTTCAACTGGTTCGACTACAACAAGCGCAACCCTCTTATCGAAACCAGCGTGCTCGGTATGAAAGTCGGCAATCTCTATGCCGGCCCGCTTGGCGAGTTGAAGGAAGACGAAAGCCTCCGCCTACAGCGCAACCCGAACGTCACCGTCCGCATGCGTGGTGTTATCGAGAAGTGTACCTATTGCGTCCAGCGCATCGAGTCTGCCAAGATCATCCAGAAGCAGGTCCAGCGTGACTCCAAAAACTTCCGCGTGCCGACTGACACCGTCAAAACGGCCTGTCAGCAGTCTTGCCCGGCCGACGCCATTGTCTTTGGCGATCTCGCCGACAAAAACTCCGCCGTCGTCAAGTCGAAGGCCTCACCTCGCGACTACCAAGTACTTAAATACATCGGCACACGCCCACGCACCAGCTACCTCGCTCGTCTGCGCAATCCGAACCCGGACCCGAAAATGCCAGGAACCGCCGACATCGCCGCTTGGAGCAACAATCAATACTAACCGGATTCATGGACGCACCTGCCACAGCCTCAAATCCCCCGCGCATTCTCGACCGCGAGCCGCTGGTCCTGAACAACCGTTCCTACTCTTGGATCACCAACCGCATCTGCGGCATCGTGGAAAACAAGCAGCCGCTTCTTTGGTGGCTGCTCTTCATCCCGAGCGTGCTCCTCACCGGAGTGATGGTGTTCTGTTTTGCTTACCTCATCTCCACCGGAGTCGGTGTCTGGGGCCAAAAGCAACCCGTCGCTTGGGCTTGGGACATCACCAACTTCGTGTTCTGGATCGGTATCGGCCACGCCGGCACCCTCATCTCAGCAATTCTCTTCCTCACTCGTCAAAAGTGGCGTACTTCAGTCAATCGTGCGGCTGAGGCCATGACTATCTTCGCAGTGATGTGCGCGGGTCTCTTCCCCGCCTTCCACGTCGGTCGTGTTTGGATGGTGTGGTTCCTCGCTCCGATTCCAAATGCCAACGCCATCTGGCAGAACTTCAAATCACCGCTTCTCTGGGACGTGTTCGCCGTTTCGACCTACTTCTCGGTATCCGCCGTGTTCTGGTTCCTCGGTCTTGTTCCTGATCTGGCCACGCTGCGTGATCGCTGCCGCCCAGGATTGAAGAAATTCTTCTACGGCCTCTTCGCCCTCGGCTGGCGCGGTGGGAATCGTCAGTGGAGCCACTACGAGACCGCCTACATGCTCCTCGCAGCTCTCTCGACGCCACTGGTGCTCTCCGTGCACTCCGTCGTGTCCTTCGACTTCGCCACGTCTATCGTCCCAGGCTGGCATACCACCATCTTCCCGCCCTACTTCGTTGCTGGTGCCATCTTTGGTGGATTTGCGATGGTTTTGACTCTGATGCTCCCAGTTCGTCGCATTTATGGCTTGGATGACCTCATTACGGCCAAGCACATCGACAACATGGCCAAGATCATCCTGCTCACGGGCACCATCGTCGGTTATGCCTACTGCATGGAGCTCTTCGTGGCCTACTACAGTGCCAATCCATATGAAGCAGATGCCTTCACGCTGCGCGGACTGACTGGTCCCTCGACTTGGGCTTACTATTGGATGTTTGGCTGCAACGTCTTTGCGCCGCAGCTCTTCTGGTCCCGCTGGTGCCGTCACAATGTCTGGGTCGTCATGATCGTCTGCATGTTCGTGAACGCCGGCATGTGGTTCGAGCGCTACGTCATCATCGCTACCACACTTGAGCGTCTCATGATCCCCGGCTCATGGCGCGTCTATGAGGCCACTTGGGTCGATAAATACACCTTCCTTGGCACCTTTGGGTTCTTCATGATGCTCTTCCTGTTGTTCCTGCGCTTCCTGCCTGTCATCGCCATTGGTGAAGTCAAAGGCGTCTTGCCGCAGTCGAATCCCCACCAGGACGACCACGCTGAGAAAGGCGTCCAAGAGGAAGACCTCATGGATTACGCTGATCGCCACGTCGCCAAACCCACCGCCGCCTAACCTTTCTACCACTGTGAGTACCACCTTGAAAAGAGTCCACGGCTACCTAGCCGAGTTCGACAGCGTGAAAGACCTCTATCATGCCGCTGAGCATGTTCGTGACGCTGGCTATCAACGTTGGGATGTTCATTCCCCCTTTGCCATTCACGGCATGGATCATGCCATGGGTGTCAAACGCTCCAAACTGCCTTATCTCGTGTTCTGTGGTGGTATCACGGGCACCACCATCGCCTTCACGCTTCAAACCATCACGCAGACCAACTTCTGGGGCAGCATTGGCCTCGGATTCGTCGAAAAAATCGTCGAAACCTATCCAACCATCGTTCAGGCCAAGCCAACGGACATCTGGACGCTTCCAGCCTTCTTCCCGGTGATGTTCGAACTTACCATTCTCTTCAGCGCCTTCACCACGCTGTTCGGTTTGCTCGCCCTCATTGGCTTGCCTCGCTGGAATCACCCGCTCTTTGCCTCCAAGCGCTTTGCCAAATTCTCAGACGACGGTTTCTTCGTCTGCATCGAAGCCCGGGACCCCAAATTCTCCCAGGAAGGCACCAAGGCCCTCCTCGAACACGCTGGTGGTAAAAATATCGAACTCGTGGAGGACGACATTTAAGCCGCGCTTACTGCACTGACCATGAAGTACTTCTTCCTCAGCCTCCTTTTCATCACCGCCATCATCGTGAGCGCCTTCGGCTTCCGTGGTAGCAAATCCGAACTGCCACCGCTCGAGATTTTCGACGACATGGATCATCAGGCCAAAATCAAATACCAGGCCGCCAGTGAATTTTTCGCTGATGGCCGTGGTGCCCGTCCTCGCGTGGCTGGCACTGTGCCGATGGGTTTTGATATCCCAACCAAACCAGCGGTGGATGGAGCCAAGCCAGCGCGCGTGGCCTTCTCGAATGGCACGAGTTACTACGACACAGGTAAATTCGGTGACTTCTATGGAGATGGTCTCCCAAAAGAAATCACGGCTGACGAAACCGTCTTCAACGACGCCTTCCTCAAGCGTGGTGAGCAACGCTTCAACATCCACTGCGCCATTTGTCACGGTGGTTCCGGCAATGGTAAGGGTGTTACCTCCAAGTTCGGCATCCTCACTGCTTTCAATTTCCAAATGCCCGGCAGTACCGATCCTGCCAATGCCGCCGCTTTCCGTGCGGATGGAGCCATTTTCGACGTCATCACCAACGGCAAGGGCCTCATGGGTGGTTACGGCGGCAACATCACCCTGCGCGACCGCTGGGCCATCGTGGCCTACATCCGCGCCTTGCAACAGGCCGCTAAGGACACCGGCGCCACCCTTCAATAAGCTCCGCACACGATTTCCGGCATGAGTCACCACGTCACCTTCAACGATCTGCCCCAGGGCGGTGAAAAATTTGAACCCACCAAGGGCGGCAAGCTCATCAGCGCGCTCGGCCTCATCGGCGCGCTCGGACTTGCGGCATCGTTGTTCTTCTTCTTCAAGAAGACCGACACCTTTGCTTACTCTTGGCTCTTTGCTGTCTTCTTTAGCTTCACCTTCATCATTGGCGGTTGCTTCTGGATTTTGCTCCATAGCGCTTCGAACTCGAGCTGGGGCGTCGCCGTGCGCCGCATCTGGGAAAATCTCGCCAACATGATCATCCCATTGGCGATCTTCGCTTCGCCACTGCTGCTCAAGGACGTGCGCGAGCCGCTTTTTGAGTGGATGGTTCATCACCGCGTCGCTGCCGAGCATGCTACTGAACATGGCGGTTCAGTGAAAGAAGCGCTGCACCACATGGCAGACTCGAATCCACATCTGCACGTCTTGGTAACGAAATTTGGCTACATGAACCTCAGCAACTGGTTCAACTGGTACACACGCCTCGCGCTCTACGTCCTCATCCTCTGGCACATCGCCCGCACTCTGCGTGGGAAGTCACTGAAGCAGGAGATCGATGGTGATATCAAACACACCATTTCCGCGCGCTCCTTCTCATGCCGCTGGCTTCTGTTCTTCGCCCTTACCGCTACTTTTGCTGCCTATGATCTACTAGTCGGCCTCGATTACACATGGTTCTCCACCATGTGGGGTGTTTACATCTTTGCTGGGTGCGCATGGGCTTCCATGGGGCTCACCATCCTCGTCGTGACTTGGCTGCGCAGTCTAGGTTACTTGCAGAAGGTGGTCACTGATGAACACTACCATCTAATGGGCAAGCTGCTCTTCGCCTTCACCGTTTTCTGGGCCTATATCGCCTTTAGCCAGTATTTCCTCATCTGGTACGCCAACATCACCGAAGAAACCCGCTTCTACCTCACGCGTAACACAGATGGCTGGCGCTGGGTCTCGATTTTCATCGTTGTGGGTCACTTCATCGGTCCTTTCCTCTTCCTGCTCTCTCAGCCGCGCAAAAAGAATCCGTTCTGGATCAGCGTCGGCTGTATCTGGATTCTCTTCATGCACGTCGTGGACATGTACTGGATTGTGATCCCCGAGCGTGGACCGTCCCTTGGCATTGGCGTCATAGTCGAAGGAGCTTGGGTGCAGGATCTCGCGGCACTGTGCGCCGTCTTTGGCAGCCTGGGCTTCCTCTTTCTACGCGGTTTGTCCAAGTACAGCCTCTATCCATGGCGTGACCCGCGCCTCCTCGAGTCCGTGAACGTTGTTAACTGATCCCTTTCTCATGTCGCAGCCTGACCTACCAAAAAAAGCCGGTGCCACCTTCCTGTGGGTGCTTGGAGCCTTCGCGTGCTTCGCCGTGCTCTTCTCCGTCATCCAAGCCGTCAGCGGTTCCGCTGCTGGCATCGATCCGCGTGCACCAGAGAGCCAAGCCGCACGTGATGAAATCGTCGCGCTTCAAGATGCCAACCTCACGGCCTTGGGCCTCAAAGACGCCAAGAAGAAAGCTGAGACCTTCACCAAGGCTCTCGCCGTGTTGAAAGACAAAGCCCCTTCTGCAAGCACTCAAGTCGTTCCAGGCTCTCCTACCCAGCTCAAACAAGCTGCCGCCGCCGCTCCGCCTGCTGCTGCTGCACCTGCCGCCGTCGCTCCTGCCCCAGCAGTTCCTGCCCCAGCAGTTCCCGCCCCAGCAGTTCCCGCCGCCCCAGCGCCCAAAAACTGAGCACTCAGCACTGAGCACTTCCCCTTCTCAACCCATGCAAGCCACTTCCACAGAAGACACCGACAATGTCGCCGACAACCTTCGCCGCGCTGCGATTGACAAGTCCGTGCGCGGTCCTGTGCTCTTTCTTTTCCTCAACGGTGCCTTTTGGCTCATGATGGCCACTCTTCTCGGCGTTTTCGCCGCCGTGAAGCTCATCGCGCCGCAGCTCGACTTGGACGGCTTCCACTTCCTCAAATCGCTCTACTCCTGCGAATATCTCTCCTATGGCCGCCTGCAACCTGCGCACATCAATGCGCTCGTTTACGGCTGGGGCGTGCAGGCCGCTCTCGGCATCATGCTTTGGATCATGGCACGCCGCAGCGGTCAGGAACTGCGCACTGGTAAGAGCCTCATGATTGCGGCTGGTGTCTTTTGGAACATCACCGTCACTTTTGGAATCCTCGGCGTCCTCATGAACAAGAGTACCTCTATGGAGTGGTTGGAGATGCCCAAGTGGACTTGGCCTGTGCTTCTTGTGTCCTTCCTTTGCTTCGCTTGGCCGATTGCTCGTATGTTTGGCCGCGCTTTCCGCCCTGAGGGCTTCATGGTCAGCACATGGTACATCCTCGGAGCCTGCTTCTGGTTCCCTTGGATCTTCACCACAGCCAATGTGGCTTTGCATTGCCTTCCTGGTCTCGGCGCACTTGGTGCGGGCATCAATGCCTGGTATGTTCATGGCGTCATCCTCCTCTTCTTCGTCCCTGTGGGCGTGGGTGCAGCTTATTACTTCATTCCCAAGATCACCGGCCAACCTATCGCTTCCGCTCAGCTTGCTTCGGCTGGATTCTGGGCCTTGGCTATCCTTGGTGGCTGGACTGGCATGCAAAAATACATGGGTGGCCCGCTTCCAGCTTGGATGACGGCCATTGGTGCAGCTACTGGCATCTTACTACTCATTCCTGTCGGCCTTGTGGGCCTCAATCATCACCTGACCACCCTCGGTAAGCATAGTTCCGTCGCCACCAGTCCGACGCTGCGCTTCATTTTCTTCGGTGCCCTTTTCTATCCCGTTTCAGGCCTTGTTCTCGCTCTCTTGTCCTCCTTCTGGAGCGGGGCGGCGTTGCAGTTCACTCAGGCTTGGTATGCCTTCCAAGTCGTCAGCGTCTATGGCTTCTTCAGCATGTGTGCCTTTGGTGCCATCTACTACATTGTCCCTCGTCTCAGCGGCTGTGAATGGTTGAGCGTTCGACTCATTCGCAATCACTTTTGGTTCTCCGTTTATGGTGTCAGCACCATCGTTATCATGAGCCTTGTCGCAGGTTGGCAGCAGGGCGCAGACATGAATAACCCTGAGTTCTGGAATCAGGATTTCATGAACCACGTCGTCAACTCCCGCGCCTACGTCGTCTCCCGCGCCGTCGCATGGGCACTCATTAGCTTCTCCAACGTCTTCTTCCTCATCCACCTCCTGCTCATGGTCGCCGGACTCGGCCGCCGCAGCAATGCTCCCACGCTGCTGCATCGCGAGCACCACGACGAAACCGCTCTTCCTCACGGAACCCACGCATGATGAACTTCCGCACCTTCATCCTCGGCCTCACCGCCTCCTTCGGCCTGCCTTGGCTTTGTCTCATCGTCATCCCGGCGATGAAATATCAAAGCCTCACGCCCATCGCTTACGACAAAGAGAAAGATGGAGTGGAAGGCATGTTCCCGCCTGCCTCCGTCAATGGCCAAGGCCAGCTTGTTTACATCCGTGAAGGCTGCGTCCAGTGCCACACACAGATGATTCGCCCTGTCCAACTTGGACTCGACGGCTGGTATAAAGGCTGGGGCCAGGATCAAGAAGCACGCCCTGCTACCGCTGTCCGCAGCAACACACTTCGTGACTATCTCGGTGAAAAATACGCACCCCTTGGTGTCCAGCGCATTGGCCCAGATCTTGCCAATGCCGGATGGCGCCTCACAGACCGCGCCAAGGTGCATCAGCATCTTTTCGCTCCCAAAAGCATTCACGATTGGAGCACGATGCCTTCCTACTCCCATCTTT
>JANOBP010000273.1:0-2223 GCA_031411715.1 Verrucomicrobiaceae bacterium
GCCACGATGTCCGCCAGCCCGGCATCGATGGCACTGCGCGGCATCGCGTCGAATTTGGCCGAGACCGGATCCTGCACCAGCACGATGCCCGCTTTCTCCTTGATGGCGCGCAGTCCCAGCGTGCCATCGCCGCCCATGCCGGAGAGGATGATGCCGATGCTATGCTCACGCTGATCTTCGGCGAGCGAGCGGAAGAAGAAATCGATCGGCAAACGCAGCCCGCGCGCTTCCACCGGGGTCAGCAGATGCAACACCCCGCGCAGGACGGACATGTCGCTGTTCGGCGGGATCACATACACCGTGTTCCGCTGCACCCTGGTGCGGTCCTTCACCTGCACCACCTTTAGGGCCGTGGCGCGTTGCAGCAACTCGGGCATCATGCCCTTCTGCGTCGGGTCCAGATGCTGCACGATCACATACGCCATGCCGCTGTCCTTCGGCACACGTTCCAGAAACTGCACCAAGGCCTCCAATCCACCTGCCGAAGCACCAATGCCGACGATGGGAAAAGAGTGGTCTGCGCTCGGCTTGACTTTCTGGGTCGCAGGCGCTGCGGCTTTGACCGTGCGTTTCGACGCTGGAGGTGATGCTTTCTTTTTCATGGCTCGATCACAAGCCCCGCCGCGCTGTCCCGGTAGCGATTGTGCCTTCAGCAGACTCGATAATCGGTGTCTTGTCGAGCACAGTCCCGCATTGGGGAAAACACCCCATGGCGGTTGAGAGCTGCGTGCGGCTAGCTGTCCGTCATGAAAACAGTCTATATCGCAATCCTGCTCACCTCGACCTCACTGGTCTCATGCAGCAATGGACCCGGAGCCCGTAATGGCACTGTTATCGGTGCCCTCGGTGGCGCTGCGGTCGGCGGCCTCGCATCTCGCAGCCTCGGCGGAGCCGCTGTTGGTGCCGGTGTTGGTGCTCTGGCAGGAAACTACATTGGCGGCCGCCGCGACCGCCGCCGCTGGTAAATCATTCCACTTTTTCCACACGCTCATGAGCTACAAGGCCAGTATTTATCACGTCACCACCGGGTGTTTCCTCATGGACTGTTTGGTCGATGGCCCCGAACTGCGCGAAGCAGAAAAAATGGCTATCGCCAAAGCCGCACTCAGAGCGCGTGCACTACCTCGAGAGATGGAAGTGCGGCATCTGCATCAGCGCGCGGAATGCCGCGTGTTATAGCATGCCTGGGCTGGCGTCATACTTGGTCGAAAGCTCGTGCAGGAATAGATCAAGGGATACATGCGCGGCAAGTATTCCGGCAGCCAGAAGAAGGCTTGATGCCTCAGTATTGGCTGCGTCTTTGAACCATATCAGATTGGCTGAGTCTCTCCCGCTTCCGTCGGAGTCATCTTTGAATAAAGCATCTGCATTTCTGGTAGGGGAAGACCCCATCGCAAATGGGCGGCGTCTGTGGTTCAATGTCCTCCATGAAAACACTCCTACTCGGAACTCTCCTCGCATCAGTCACACTGACCTCCTGCTCCAATAGTCCTCGTGCCCGCACGGGAACCGTCATCGGCGGCCTCGGCGGTGCGGCGGTCGGCGGCATCATCGGCAATCAAAGCGGCCGCGGTCTTGAAGGTGCCCTCATCGGTGGCGGTCTCGGTGCCCTCGGGGGAAACCTCATCGGTGGCTCCCAAGACCAACGCAATGATCGTGACTACAACCGCAACTACAACCGCAACTACAACCGCGGCCGTTACTAGACCCTCAGGACATTGTTGTGCACTTCAACCTAACCGAAAGAGATCCGCCATGAGCTACCAGGCAAGCATTCATCATCTTACTACAGGACAATTCCTGATGCATTGTTCCATCGAAGGCCGCGATCTGCATGAGGCGGAGAACGCGGCTATTGCCCAAGCGGCCTCCATATCGAGGGCACATCCCAGCGACATGGATGTGCGGCACTTGCATCAGTGTGCGGAGCGTCGCGCGCAAAACGTCACAACCAGCCTTCACTTCAATGATTGAATGCAGAGGCTGTGAATCTAACGCAACGGCCAGAACATGGGCACCAACGTGATCGCGATGAGGTAGATCAGCAAAGTGAGCAACGAGCCGACTTTGACAAAGTCTGAGAACCGATAACGACCGGGGCCATACACCATGAGGCAGGAAGGCTCCAATGGCGTGAGATAAGAGCAACTGGCCGCCACCGCGATCATAATGGCAAAGGGGCGCGGATTCAGCCCCGCCAGCAACGCGGTCTGGATGGCGATG
>JANOBP010000274.1:0-2744 GCA_031411715.1 Verrucomicrobiaceae bacterium
CAAAGCATTGACCCTCGCCGACATCCTTACCAGCGAGCTGGAGACCTACGACACGCTCGGCGGCATCCACAGCCTCTTCAAGACACTGAACCCAGACGAGAAGTGGAAGGCGTTCGAGCTGATCCTCTCGGAATGGCACACCTTCAACGAACAGGAGAAACTCGATGAGTACGACCACGCGGGCTACCACACGGCCTGCCATGAGCTTCACTTCTTCCTCTATCGCAAGGACAAGCCCTTCTTCGACAAAGTCATCAAGCCCTACCTCGCCAACAAGAAGGACAAGACCTTCATGGACGAGTATCTGCTCGGCCTCGATCTCACCAAGCACCTCGAACCCTGGGCCTATGCCCGCCTCAACATCGTCGAGCGCATCCTGCTGGCCCAGCGCATCGAAAACGAAGCTCCGAATGCTGCACGACATGTGCGTGAGCTTTGGGAAATGATTCCGCCGAATCCCGAGCAGCAAGATCATCTCTTTGAAACCGCCCTGCGTGGCCGGGCGATGGAGTTCGGAGACAAAGGAGCCCTGGGAGATTTGGAGAAGGCAAAACAAGAGCAGGAACAAGTGCGGCTTAGAAGTGACGCAACACCTGCGTTGATGACTGCACCGGTTGCTTCGCCTGCCCCCGCTGCTCCAGCCGCAGCAGACGCCTTCGCTGCATCACCAATAGATAGTTTAGCTGCCAAAGGAATGGTTAGATCGGAATCGCTCCGCCGCTCTGCGACCGTGAGTGAGTTAAAAAGCGCGTTCGATTTCAAGTATAAAGATGGTGATGGAGACCGCCAGGCCGGCCGTAAAGAGCTCCAAGAGCTGGGATTGGAAAGAGACCGGGTGCTCGCCAAATCCGGCGACGGCACCTTGACCTTGAGTGACTCGAGCACTTATACCGGCGCCACGGCCGTCAATGGCGGCACGCTGAACTTTTTCGGTTACACCACCACCTCCGATAGCCGCGCCGCTGTGCGCATTCTGTTCCGCCAACTCGGCTCCACCAAGGAGTGGGCGGAGAACAACTACTACAAGCTGCGCATCGACGAGCAAAACGCCGAACTCGTCACTGTGAACGCCTTCTGGCGCGATTACGCTGCCTGGGTGGCCGCGGGATCGAAGAACGGCTTCGTTTCATCGAATGTCGCTGAGGCCAGCCGCAACTTCACCGAGATGATGCTTGCACTCGCGGTGCTTGATTTGCCATTTGAAGCCGCCAAACACACCACGAAGGCCGAAAATGGTCAGTTCACCTTCACCGCAGGCGGACCCTGCATCGTGTATCACAAGGAGATCAAACCTGCCGCAGGCGAAAACAACGCGCAGGGCCAGCTTCTCGTCTCGCAGAGCTTCTTCCGTCAGAGCGACCGCTACCGGCAGGAAGGTAACGAGAAGTTCGAAAAATACGTCAGCACCGAATTCCTCACCGGCGCGACGTATGGCGCGAACATCGTCGTCACCAACCCCACCAGCAGCCCGGTGAAGGCTGTGGTGCTCCTACAGGTCCCGCAGGGTGCTCTTCCCGTGCTCGGCAGCAAAGCCACCAACTCCAAACAAGTGCGCTTGGAGCCTTACACGACGCAGACCTTTGAATATCACTTCTACTTCCCGCTCGTGTCCGCCAAAGCCGGACTCAAGTTCGCGCACTTCCCCGTCAACGTCGCTACCATCACGGGTTCCGCTGCCGCAAAGCCCTTTGAGTTCAACGTCGTGCCCAAACTCACCGAGGTGGACAAAGCCTCATGGGATTACATATCGCAAAACGGCACCGACGCGGACGTGTTCGCCTTCCTCGATCAAAACAACCTCGAAGGCCTCAATCTGGAGCGCATCGCCTGGCGCTGCCGCAAGAGCGGCGATTTTTACCAGAAGCTCATCGCTTTCATGAACCAGCATCACGCCATGAACAGGGCTGTTTTCAGCTACGGCTTCCTCCACAACGACCCGCATACGATCCGCGAGTACTTGAAATTTTTGTGTGGGCCCGCCTCAGTGGACGTTGGCTCCTACATCGCCAGCAAGCTCCTCACCATCGACCCCATCGAGATGCGCACTTACGAGCACCTCGAATACTCCCCGCTCGTCAATCAACGCGCCCACCGCGTCGGCAGCGAGTGGCGCATCGCCAATCCGGCGGTGTTGGAGGAATACACCAAGCTCCTCGGCATCCTGGCCTTCAAACCGCAACTCGATGCCATGGACAGCATGAGCGTGACCTACTTCCTCTTCCTGCAAGACCGCGTGGAGGAGGCGCTGGCCCGCTTCAAGGCCATCGACGCCACCAAACTGCCCACACGCCTCCAGCACGACTATTTCCAATGCTACGCCGCCTTTTATGACGGCGAACTCGCCTCCGCACGCGGTCTCGCCGCGAAATACGCCGATCATCCCGTGCCACGTTGGAAGACGCTCTTTGCCGATGTGACCACGCAGCTCGATGAAATCGAAGGCAAGGCCGTGAAGGGTGAAAAGACCGACAAGCCCGACCGCGAGAAGCAGCAGGCTGAACTCGCCGCCACGGAGCCCTCCTTTGAATTCAAAGTCGAAAACAAGACCATCGCGCTAAGCTGGAAAAATCTCCCTGAGGTCACGCTGAACTACTACCTGATGGACCCTGAGTTCAGCTTCAGCAGCAATCCGTTTGTGAGCCAGGATTCCGGCCGTTTCAGCATCATCAAGCCGAACAAAACCGCCGTGCAGGTTCTGCCGAAGGATCAAACCACGCTTGTTGTGGCCCTGCCCGCTGAATTCA
>JANOBP010000275.1:0-13784 GCA_031411715.1 Verrucomicrobiaceae bacterium
GTCGAAACCAACCATGGCCGCGTCATCGATGGAAAAGGCACCAAAGCCCGCTACGTCCGCCTCTACAGTGCCGGCAACACCACCAGCGACATGAACCACTACTGCGAAGTCCAAGTTTTCGCCGTTCCTGCCGCCGCTGCCGCACCAGCCGCCGCGAAGTAAGTTCGCCACACGGGCTTCAGTCCATCATTCAGCCGCCGCGCAGCCTCAAAACTGCCCGGCGGCTTTTTCATGGTCAAAAATTCAACCCCATTGAACCACGACTTCGAAACACAAATCTTCGCCATTCCTGCTGCTAAATAGCCAAGTCGCAGTCACTTCTGAATAGACTCAACTTTTGCGTTTCCTTGGATTCTCGCCATCAGTGCACGCCCAAATGCGCCTACTCAGCTCTCTCCTCGACTACCTTCTCTGGCCTTTGCTTTTCATCGGCGCGCTAATCCCCACCGGCATCGGCATTGCCAGTGGTCACGGGAAGCTAGCATTCAACTGCACCTACTTCAGCTTTGCTGCCGTGCTCTTCCTTCTCGAAAAATGGCGTCCGCATGAGGTCGAGTGGCTCAAGTCCGACGGGCAGGAGATCCCGGACGTCGCGCACACAGCATTGACCAAAACCTTCGTGCAAATGGTCATCGTAGCGTTGGCGTGGATGGGACTCACGGGTGGCGTCGGCGGCGCACAGGGCACTGGTTTTTGGCCGGACCACTGGCCCATGTTCTTCCAAGTCGTACTGGCGCTTGTCATTGCCGAATTTGGCCTCTACTGGGCCCATCGTGTCGCACACGAGTGGATGCCGCTGTGGCACTTCCACGCCGTGCATCACAGCGTGAAAAAACTCTGGTTCTTCAACACAGGGCGCTTTCACATCATTGATACGCTCAAGAGCATGATCTTCAGTGGTCCGTTGCTCGCTCTTGCTGGCACACCGAATGATGTCGTCATGTGGTTCGGAGCCATCACCGCCTACATTGGCTTCCTCACTCACGTCAACATCCGCATGAAGTTCGGTTGGCTGAATTACATCTTCAACACGCCGGAACTGCATCGCTGGCACCACAGCACCGATCTCCGCGAAGGAAATAAAAACTACGGCGAAAATCTCATGATTTGGGACCTGCTCTTCCGCACCTTTTACGACGACCACACCCGTCCGCGTCCCGACATCATCGGCATCAAATCTGCCATGCCAAAGGGCTTCCTCGCCCAGATCGCCATGCCCTTCAGCTGGAGGAGCTACCAGGAACGCTACAAATCCGGGGAGATCGACAAGGGCACCCTGATGTAGGCAAACCAGCGCCTTTAAATCTTCCCTTTCCGTTTGGAAAACCACCGCCCAATCAGCCACCCCTGAAGCAAAAGGGCCACCGCTCCGCCGATAAGCCAGATGCGCTTCATCTGCCGCCATTCCTGATCAACCTCTGGTGACACAGGTGCCATCGTGATGGTCTCCACCACCTCCCTGCTTGCCACAGGTGTCCAATCGGCTGTCATGAGCAGATCGATGCCGGGATTCTGCTCTTTGATCTCACACGAGCACGCGCCGCAGAGATAACTGGCGGCTTCGAGCAAATTATCAGCGTGAATGCCTTTCCCGATCATTGGCTCCAATGCTCTTCCACGCCCAAAAACCGCAAACACCATCGGCTCCTTCACATAGTCGCCCAAATCCGCTTCGAGGTGCATCAGCATGGCGATCAAGGCCGATTCCTTCGTATTCCCTCGGTTCAGCCGCATCATCGAAAACTCAATTTTCAATGGTAGATCAGATTGTAGAACGTCAGCATTCTCGTGGCGTTTCTTGGGATCGTTAGCCTCATCTTGTGTGATCACACCATCTGGGAGCTTGAGCTTTTCCTGTGCAGCTTGAAGCCCCACTTCGACAACCATTGCCGCCGCATCATCCTTGGCGGCATCACCACACTCCAGCAGCACCCACACCGCTGATTGCCCAGCAAGCAGCCTTTTGCTCAACTCCTGCCGCACGGGTGAGTCTAGCATCACACGCACATTCGCCTCGCTAATCGGCGCGGACCAAATCGGCTTCTCGGATGCTTGTCGGAGCTTCCGCGGATAAAACAACTCCAACTGAGTGCCCCCTGATTCCTTCGTGATCTCCACATTCGCCATCGAATCAATCTTCACCTCGCCAGGAGCCCGAGCCTCATAAACCCCAGACTCCCAGCGCTCCAGCGCATACCGAAACACCGGTACCTGGCAAGACCAAGCCGTCGCTGCCGCGAGCAGCGGGACGAAGAGCAGAGTTGTTCGAAGCTTTGATGAAAACATCCCGTAATGTAAGCCGCCCATGCTTCGATTTTTCACCTTCTTTCTCTGCGCGTCCGTCATTCATGCCGCCGACTGGCCGATGTGGCGTCACGATGCCGGCCGCACAGCCGCCACCACGCAGGCGATGCCGCAAAAGCTCGATCTCATTTGGTCTCGCGAGCTACCGCCGCTGCGTCCGGCCTACAAAGAGACACGCCTTCAGTTTGATCGCAGCTACGAGCCCGTCGTATCTGGAAAGAAGCTCATCGTCGGCAGTTCGCGTGAGGATTGCCTCATCGCGTTCGATACCGACACGGGTGCGGAAGTCTGGCGGGCACTTGCAGATGGCCCTGTGAGGTTTGCACCCGTCATCGTCGGTGATCTCGTTCTCTTTGGCTCCGACGATGGCATGATGCGCTGCGTTAAGCTCGCCGATGGTTCTGCCGTGTGGTCAAAACGCGCCGTTCCATCAAATCGCATGCTACTCGGCAATCAGCGCCTTATTTCCGTGTGGCCGGTACGCGGCGGCCCCGTCGCCAAAGACGGTCGCGTTTACTTCGCCGCTGGTGTCTGGCCACTGGAGGGCACGTTCGTCTTCTGCTGGGATGCAAAGACGGGCGATCAGATCTGGTGCAATGATCGCTGCTCCTACCTCTACGGCGTCCACCCGCATCAAAGCGAGGCCATGGGCGGTCTCGCTCCGCAGGGTTACTTGCTCATCGATGGCGACGACCTCGTGGTTCCATGCAGCAACGCCTATCCAGCCCGCCTTGATCTCAAAACCGGCACCCTCAAAGAATTCGAGCTTCCTTCCGCAGGCCGACTCACTGGCGGCTGGTTTGCCTCAACTCCCGCCGAACAAGAAGCACTCAAACTCAAGCGCCGCGGCCTGCTCTTCGACGAAGCCGTCAACGTGAAGCGTCATGAGGACAAACCCCGCGCTGATGGCCAAAAAGGCATCCAGCGCACCCTCCACGCTGCCGACAGAGAGATCAGCTTCGACACCTTCACCAACGCCCACAGTGTCGTCCTCGCCGACGACAAGTGCTTTGTTGTGACGAATGATGGCGTTCTCAAGACCTACGGTACTGGCGGTGGCGAAACGAAGCGATGGAAGCGCGAAGTCGTTGTTCATAGGGCCGAGGAAGAACTCGCTAAAGCCGCCATTTCCGCCGCAGGCACGGATCGTGGCTATGCGCTCATGATCGGGCCAAACAAGCCCGGTTTGATCGAGTCCATTCTGCTCAACAGCCAACTCTATCTCGTCGTCCTCGCCGAGGACTACGACGCGGCTTTCCGACTGAGGGAAGCAGGTCTTTACGGCGATCGTGCGATTGTGATGAACATTCAGACCATATTACCTCCTTACTTCGCGAGCGTGATCTTCGCTCTCGAAGGTGGTCATGAGTCATTCATGAACACGTTGCGGCCCAATGGTGGCAAAGTCATCGGCCCCGGCGCGAAACTCATTCACACACGCGGCGCGCTCCAAGGCAGCACGAACTACCTCGCCGACTGGAAACCCAGTAAAGACCCGCTCGTGCAGGCACCGCTCGGCGTTTTGTGGTTTGATGATGCGCTGAGCAACTTTAAGCGCTCGCCGCAGCCGAAGATCGTCGATGGCGTCATGATCACGGCGGACAAGGACTGGCTCGATGCCACGAACCGCAAAGGCAAAGTCGATTACAAGCTCCTCGCACCCGTGTTCAGTGACATCTACACCGGTCGAGTGCTGGATGAATATGAGGCTCCTGAGCTTCGCGCCAAGTTTGGCAGCGTGGACATGCAGAGCATCCAGCCCGCGCAGTATCGCCCGCCGACGCAGAAGAACGATTGGTCGCCCGATCAGCCGAAGGCTGGCCTGCGCACCAATCCACTCACTGGCGAACAAGAACCGCGCGTCTTCCCGAAGAGCTACGGCTGCGATGGAGGCTTCGATTACGGCAACATCTTCACTTTTCGCAGCGGCACCGCCGCGTTTTACGACAAGCAGGTCGAGAGCGGCACCGTCCACATCAGCGGCCCGCGCAGCGGCTGCACGAACAGCATCGTGCCCGCCGGTGGCATCTTGAACGTCCCCTATTTCTACGAAGGCTGCACTTGCAGCTACCCGCTGCCCATGGCGCTCGCGCTTTACTCCATGCCAGAAAACTTTGAGCAATGGGCCACTTGGGGCGCAGTGCCCGCCGCCTCACTGAACGGCAAGATCGAGCGCCTCGGCATCAACTTCGGTGCTCCTGGCGACCGCAAGACGCGCGATGGCACCCTGTGGCTCGATTACCCGAGCGTCGGCGGTCCCTCGCCTGAAATCCAGGTGCACACCGAGCCCGAGAAGCCCGAGTTCTACTACCATCACTCCATCTGGATGAACGGCGGCCAAGGCTGGCCCTGGGTCGCCGCCAGCGGCGTCAAAGCCCTGCGTTCCGCCACGATCTCCGGCCTCAAACCCGGCACCTACACCGTCCGCCTCACCTTCGCCTCGCCCGATGATGCCAAGCACGTCTTCGACATCGCCATTCAAGACAAACCCGTGCTCACCAAGCTCGCCCTTCCTGCCAAGTTGATCGCCACAACCCAAACGATCCCCAACATCCAAGTCGCCGACGGTACCCTAACCGTGAAACTCACCGCCATGGAGGGTGAAACCCTTCTCAGCGGCATCGAGATCATCCGCGAAGGCTTGAAGATCGGAGATGTGCCGGGAACGCTCTGATGAATCAAGGCGCAAACATCTCGGCCAGCGTGTTCAAAACACTGCCGCCTGTCGCCGCATCAAGCTTACCAAGGCGCTTCACAAGCCGTGACTTATCGACGGCACGCATTTGATCGAGCGCGACCTCTCCATGTTTGCCCTGGAAGCTCACATCCACCCGCGTAGGCCAGCGGCGACAAACAGTGGTCATCGGAGCAATAATGACCGTCGCGAGCGCTCCATTTGCCTCATCTGGCGATAGAATCACGCAAGGCCGTGTCTTGGCCGTCTCCGCACCTGTGGTGGGGTCAAGGCGGACGAGATGCACGTCGAAGCGCTTCATTACCATTTCCACTCTTCGGCGTCGAACTTGTTTTTTACTTCTCGAAGCTCAGCTGTCTCGTCACCAACAGCAACCGAACGGAAAGCTTTCGCCCACGACTGGCGTGGCTTGGGTTTAGGCTTCAGCAAAACTCCGCTGCTGGAGAGTTCAACGGTCAGGCCATATGGCCATGACGCGATAGCTAAAGCTGGTGATTGGGACTTCATGCCCAGATTTTCCTCCCGCGAGGCTTTGGCGTCAATAGCGTGTTAACCGCAATTCATCACTCCCCCTGCAACGCAAACCAGGCCCGCATTTGGTAGCTGCAATGGCATTTCGATGAGCCATCGGGCACGAGGACGAGGCCGGAGGCGGGGATAGCGTTGATCCAGCAACTGGGGCAGATGCCGCCATAGTTTTCGGTGCCGGCGCTGCGGGTGAGATCGACGTAGCCGAGCGTGGCGCTGCGGAAGAGCATGAGGTTCTTGCTGGCGGCGATCTGGCCGCAGCCATACGAGCGCTTCAGCTCGAACTCGACGGGCGAGCCGGTTTTGAGATCCCACGCGCCGCCTTGGGAATAGATGGTGGCGTCGTTGATGAGCGGGCGGGTTTGATACTTGCCGTCCTGATCCCACAAACGCTTCCCAGTGGCGCTGTCAAAGCCCGCGAGACGCCCGCCGACTTCGGAGGGCAGCTCGAAGAAGTTATGCCGCACGGCCTTGTAGTTCATGAGCAGCACACCGTGCTTCGCACTGACGGCGACCTGCGTGCCCCAGATGTCGTCTTTGTTTTCCCAGATGATTTTGCCGGTGGCGGAGTCGAGTGCGATTAAGCTGCCCGCAGGAACCTGGCTGTGAGTGAGTTTAGGCGCGGATTTGCCATCGCGGCGTGGGTTCGTGACGCGGTCCGCTTCGACGATGGGGCGGTCGATCAAATAGACGCGCTCTCCGGCGATGGCGACGCTGTTATGCCGGATGGAGCCCTTGGGTTCGTATTTCCATTTCATCGCGCCGTTGGCGGGGTCCATGGCAAAGAGCAGCACGGACTCGGTACGCAGATTGGTGAGCTGGTAGCGCGGGCTGACGTTGTGCGCGGCGTTTTCGACGGAGCCAAAGAGCAGGCCGTTTTCAAAGGCGAGGTAGCCCCAGTTGCGATTCACGGCATCGGAGGCGACGGGTGTGGCGAACTCGCGTACAAGCTTGCCGGTGGCGAGGTCGATGCGTAGGCAGCGCGGACCGCTTTTGACATAGACGGAGTCACCGCCAATGCAGAACGGCCCGCCGGTGTCGCCGATGCCGACATCGTGATGGATGCCGTCGAAGTCGATGAGCAGGTTCTTCACATCGAACTCCCACAGCTTGCGCCCATTGTAAGCATCAAGGCAGCAGAGGCCATGCACGCCGCTGGTGACCATGTAACCCTGCGAAACAAGCGGCGCTGGGCCTTGCCCGTGGCGGTTGGCGACCTCGAACTCGACATCGCGGAACCAAAACATGGAGAGCTTGCCCTTCACGAGTTCGTCATCGGAGCAGAGCGTGTTCGCGGCGCTGCCATTCTGATGTGTCCAGCTTCCGGCACCGATAGGTGCGCTGGCTTTTTCGAGCTTCAAACTGTCGCGATGGCAAATGAGGCCGCTGTAGGGCCGACGAAGGCGCTCCATCTCTTTTTGAATCGCAGGCGTGACCTGCTTTGGCGCGATGACGAGGTTGGCGAACTGCTTTGGGTAGTTCGTTGCATCGGGTGAGCCGACATGCACGGACACGCGCGTGCCGCAGAGGCCTTCGTTGGCGATTCGCAGTCTCGCGGCCCGCGCGACGGCTTCATCGCTCTCGATGGCGACAATTTGAAGATCAGACTGACGCGCCAAGGCAAGCGCGAAGTCGGCGTGACCGGCTCCGAGAACGGCAGCGTAGCCTTCGGTGATCTTCGCGACATCAAGGATGGCTTTCGCCTCGGCCATCACAGCGGCATCGAGAGGCTTTTCTTCGGCAATGGGTGCTGAAACGGGCAACGGCGCGGGATCGCCATCGAAGAGATAGACGATGCCTTTGTCCGTGGTGGCGACGACACGACCATTGCCCGCTGCGAGGCCGAGCACGCGGCCTTCGACCTTTTGCTTCCACCATTCAGTGCGCTGGCCGTTATAATCGATGGCGCTGATTTGTCCGTCGAAGCCGATCACGGCCTCGGGACCGGTGATGATGAACTCCAGCACTTCTTTTTCGAGAGGCGTGAGCTTTTCATGCACCAGCGAGCGAACCATCGACGCATTGCCTTTGCGGTCGATCTTCTCCACATCCTTCCAGCGATACGTCGCCAGCGAGCGACCCTCCGCACGCACGACGCCGCCGGGAATCGCCACCGCCGAGCCCATGCCTAGCTGCGAGCTCATGTCGCCCGTCTTCACATCGAAAAGGCAACCCGCATTGAGAAAGCTCGACTCCGTGAGCAAGGTACGTGTGCCGCCGCGCTGCTGGTTCTTTTGCAGATGGTAGTAGCGC
The DNA here is from genome assembly GCA_031411715.1 of Verrucomicrobiaceae bacterium. Taxonomy (GTDB): domain Bacteria; phylum Verrucomicrobiota; class Verrucomicrobiia; order Verrucomicrobiales; family Verrucomicrobiaceae; genus Prosthecobacter. The sequence continues at coordinate 7,781 of JANOBP010000275.1, forward strand.
AGTTTCCCATCGCCACGCTCAAAGACCGCAGGCACCGCGCGGCCAGTGGACACGATCAAAGCCGTGTCTGTGGCCAGCAGATAACCCTGCGGTGCCACACCGCTCACGGCTTCGGCACCGCCATGCGGTTGAGCCATGAAAAGGCCGCCTGATTCGCTGTTTTGCCAAACGGGAGCACCCGTCGCCGCATCCAACGCATGGAGATAGACGCCGTCGCTCGGCCAGATGCCTGCGGAGTAATACACCTTGTCCTCCGACACTACCGGACCACCGCGCGCCGGCCAATGCGAGATCATGCGTTCGTTCCCGAGCACCTGCTGCGCTCCCGGCTCGCCGCGATGTTTCCACAGCATCTTCCCATCCGCCAAAGCGAGCGCGTAGAGATGCCCGTCATCGCTGGCGACGAACACACGATCCTTCCACGCCGTCGGCGCAAAGCGCACCGGTCCGCCCGTGAAGAAGCGCCAGCGCACCGCGCCCGATTTGGCATCCAGCGCATACACCTGATCATCCGCCGAGCTGCCGAAGAGCACGAGATCACCGACGATGATCGGCTGAAACGCCAGATCATACTCCATGCGTTCCGAAGTCGGCCACGCAGGCCTCGGAGCCGCAGGCAGCCGAAACTCCCAGCGCTGCCGAAGCTGATTTGGGATCGTCTCCGCCGAGTAACCGCTGCGCGAGGCATCACCACGATACGTGGGCCAGTCTGCGGCGGACAATGAGGAAGCGAGGAGACAGAAAAGAAGCGGGCGCATGATGTGGGACCAAGCAAACGGCCCCACATCAAGATTTCTTCGGCGCTAGGATCAGTTGCGAATCTCCTCGCCAGTTTGGGCATTGGAAATGGTAATCTGCTCGCGGTGATGATTTGGGTCCGTGCGGAAGGTGAGGCGGGCTTCGTATTTACGCTCGAGGGAGACGAGAAGCTCTCCGTCTTCGGTTTTAAGGCGGTTCATCACATCGGGATGGACAATGACGATGAGGCTTTTTTGATCTTCTTTTGCACGCCCAAGAACGGAGGCGAGACGGCGCTGAAGCTCGACGCTCATGGTGAGAGCCGTTTTGACTTGGCCATTGCCTTTGCAGTATGGGCAGGGCTCATACATGGCCGTGCTGAGGCTTTCATTGAGGCGCTGGCGCGTCATCTCCATGAGACCAAATGGTGAGATGGGCTGAATCTGAGTTTTAGCTTTGTCGCGCTTGAGATGCTGCAGCATGAGCTTGTAAACAGCCTGCTGGTCCTTGCGGTGCTTCATGTCGATGAAATCGACGACAACGAGTCCCCCCATGTTGCGGAGGCGGAGTTGGCGAGCTACTTCGACTGCGGCCTCGAGGTTGGTTTCAAGGAGCAGTTTATCCACGTCTTTGTGGCCTTTATTGCGACCCGTGTTGACGTCGATGGATACAAGCGCCTCGGTTTGATCGATGACGATGTAGCCGCCGCATGGCAGCCAGACTTGACGGTAGAAGGCGTTATCGATCTGCTTCTGAATGCCGTAATGCTCAAAGATGGCGGTTTGGCCTTGGTAGTGATTGATGCGGCGCTTGGCGCGGCCAGAGATCTGCGCGGCCATCTTTTGCATGCGCTCGACGGTGGCCAGGTCATCGCAAGCGACTTCGTCAATGTCTTCGGTCAGGAAGTCCCGAACCGTGCGCTCAACAAGATCAGGCTCCTGGAGGCAGCAAACGGGGGCGTTTTGATTGTCTCGGATGGCGATGGTTTGCTCCCACTGATCAAGCAAAATGCTGAGATCACGAATGATGTGTGCAGCACGCTTTCCTGAAGCCTCGGTGCGAAGGATGATGCCCATGCCTTCTGGTAGAATGTGCATTTTCTCGATGATGCGGCGGAGGCGCGCGCGTTCCTTGGGGTCCTCAATTTTACGCGAGATACCGCACGTGTCGTTAAGAGGCATCAAGACAAGAAGTCGGCCGGCAAGCGAGATGTTGGTGGTGACGCGTGGCCCCTTATTTCCAACTGGCCCCTTGGTGACCTGAACCATGATCTCAGACCCAACTGGGTAGAGACTGGGTATGTCTTTCGACTCGATGCGCTTCTTCTTTTTGCTTCCGCTACGGCTAACTTCTTCCATTCCATCAAGAGCCGCAGGAATGGCATCCCAGAAGTGAAGGAAGGCATTTTTATCAAGTCCGATATCGATGAACATGGCCTTGAGACCTTGCTCGATGTTGCGAATGCGACCTTTGAAGACGCTGTTGATGATGCTGGAGGTGCCGACGCGCTCGATGTTGTATTCTTCGACATTTCCAGTGTCGAGGAGAGCGACTCGGTTCTCGAGTTTTTCGCAGTTGATGACGAGGCGAACGCCGCTCTTGATGTCGCGCTTGCCGGTGAGGAGTTCTTTAATGCGTTGTACGAATGTAAGTGCCATGAGGTTGAATTCTCTTAGAGAGGAAGATGTGAAGCAGGTCTTCAGCGGAAGATCCTGCGTAAAAATCCACCACCGCTGGGTGCGGGAGTGGGGGCTGGGGTTTGATTGCCATTTCTGTTGAAGAGCCCAGGCCTACTAATGGGTACGGCTTTGGGAACATTCTGATTGGAACTGGCACCGCCCGATCCCGCTGAACCGGACTGGCGTTTGATATTGGGCTTCGCTTTTTTAGACGGAGCGTCATCTGTCGAATCACGAGTGGACGCACTCACGCCCACATCGCCGTCTTCATCTGCGGCGCCGGGCACCAATGGCACCGCAACGTCCGCATATTCGACGGATGCTATATGATTAAAATGGCCTTCGGCAGGTGGCATTTCACCGACTGCGAGCTGCATGGCCCCAGAGTCGATGGCAAGACATTGCTCCAACACACGACGGGCAACTGGCGCAGCGCAACCACCACCAGATTTACCGTTCTGAACTAGCACACAGCATGCGAAACGAGGATTGAGATAGGGTGCAAAGCTGATGAACCAAGTGTGATTGTCATCGTGCTTCACACGGCGCTCGTCGAGTCGCCAGTTCTGAGCCGTGCCGGTTTTACCAGCGACTTCGATACCAGGAATGCGAGCGGATTTACCTGTGCCGCCAGGATCATTGACGACCTTCCACATGCCTTTGCGGACAACCTCGATTTGAGGTGCTTTGACACTGTTGGAGAGGTCTGCACGCAGGCTGGGCTGATTTTCCAACTCGATTTTATCACCGTCCATCACACGCTTGAGCAAGTGTGGCCGCCAGGATTTGCCACCGTTGGCCACCGTGGCAGTAACTGAGGCCATCTGCAAAGGTGTGGCAAGAACATAGCCCTGACCAATGGATGTGTTTGCTGTGAAGCCGTCACTCCAACGCTCAAGTGGATGATTGGCACGTAACCAGTCCGGGTTTGGAAGAATGCCAATGCTTTCATCGTCGAGTTCGATGCCGGTTTTCTCACCGAGGCCGAGCATGTGACCGACTTCTGATATGCGAGCAATTTTGGCTGCGTTGCCATATTGATAGAAGAAGCAATTGCAGGACTTCATGATGGCATCACTGAGGCCAAGATAGCCATGTGAACCACCTCCCTGACGCTGAATCCAGCATTGCATGTTATTGGTACCGTAGTTCACGCTACCGCTGCAATTGTAGCGATTGTTTTGGATGCCAGCAAGGCACCCAGCAAAGGCGATTGGAATTTTATAGGTTGAACCCGGTGCAAAGCGACTAACTGCACGATTCATAAGAGGATTGGTCTTGTTATCGTTCAGCGCATCCCAAGCCTTTTGGCTAATGCTGGGAATAAAGGTATTAGGGTTATAAGAAGGCACCGATGCCATGGCCAGCACCTCTCCATTGGCAACATCGACCAGCACGACTGAACCACGGCCGACCCGACCATCACGCAGAGCCTTTTCAGCAACCACCTGCATGCGCGCATCTAGGGTGAGATAGACATCGTTGCCTTTACGCGGCGGTTCGTAACCTTTTTCGCCAACCATACGACCTCGACGGTCCTTTTGCATGGTGCGCACACCTGGCTTGCCACGCAGATAATCGTCAAAACTCTTTTCAACACCTGCGACCCCGTATTCGTCCGGCACGAAGTAGTTCCAACCCTTGCGATCTTCCGCCGAGGATCGTTGATCATCCGGCAATCTGACATAGCCAAGGATGTGGCAGGCGAGTGCCCCTTTGGGATAAACACGCGATGCACGTTCATCAACAGTAACACCCGGAAGACCCAGATTGTGCTCAGCAATGCGGCTAAATTCAGCGAAGTTGAGATTGTCACGATACACCCAAGGCACCGCTGCGCCGAAGGTGCGAAAATGCACGCGCATATCCTCACTCTCCTTGTTCCTATCCTCTTCGGTGTCGTATTTTCGCTCAACACCAAGCTCAATGAGATAGGGTTCGATCGATTGCTCAAAGATTTTAACGATGTCAGGATCCTTAGTCTCACGCATGATCCGGTTGGAGTCCGGCTTCTGATAGACAAACATCGGCAGATCGGGGTATACAGCGGGAACCTGCCGTTTGTAGTCCGCGACGACCTCCGCGAGGTTTACACGCACTTCGAATGTGGCCTTGTTAGCAGCGAGAGTAATGCCGTTGCGATCTTTGATCTCACCGCGCGGACCAGGAATACGAGCGCGCTCCTCTTTAGCGCCTGGGATCATCTTGGCGAACTCATCGCGCCGCATGATCTGCAATGACCAAAGTCGGTATGACAGCAAAGCGAAGCCCCCCAGCATCAAGAGGGCTAGCAGATAAAGACGAAAGCGGTATTTAACGACCATCGAAGCGGTACCTCAGGCCCTCGTATTTGATTTCATAACTCGACAGGCGGGCAAGCGAGTAGAGCAGCAGGAAAATGAGCGGGGCTGCCAACATGGCAAGCAGTGTGTCGGTAACCATCTTCGTCCAAACCATTGGAGGGAAGGAAAAACTACCACGTAGAAAAGTCATCACTAGGTATTGAATGAGAAGCCATGAAAACGTCACCAAACCGACCATGATGACTGGCAATTCCAATCGCCCTCGCTTAAACAAAGGACGTATTCCCTGCATTAAACTGCCCATCGCACCAAACAAGGCGATGGAGAGCCCAAAAGGCATCGAAAGGGCACCCGTGAACTCCGCGCCCTCGGCATCGGAGAAAATGTCAGCCGCACCTACCAAAGCCTCGCTAACGCCTGGCAGATAACGTGCATCCCACAGAAAGCCGGTGGTAAAAGCAAGGATCAACATCACTGGAAACGGTACAGCGACTGAAGCTGCAAAGAAAAACACTGGAGGCAGAAAAAGTGTGGCAAACTGAGCAATCTCCAACCCAGGGACAAACTCCTGCACCATGAAAGTGAACAGCAAAAGGATGAGCACGATGGGATGGAACAACATACGTGTCAGCGGGTTGGCAAAGGTGATGCAGGTGGCTCAGCTGCGATATTTTGCATCTCAATCACAAAGACATACTCCAGCACGGAAAAGTCCACTGCCGGTTCGATAATCGCTTCACCAGTTATTTCTTTGTTCTCGAATCGCTTCACCCGTCCAAGAAGAAGGTCTTTTGGAAACACACCACCTTCACCGGTGGAGTACACACTGGAGCCAGCATTGATGGTCGAATTAAGATTGAGAAAGCGTAGACGTAAATCAGGCTTGATATCGAGTCCGGCACGCTCGCCATAAAGGATACCTTGGTCCAAAGTTCCTTCAATTTTTGCTGAGACGCTGCATAGCTCATCGGTCAGTAAAATGACCTTGGTCATATGCGGCGAGAGTGTGGAGGTCTTGCCGACTAGACCGATTGATGTAATCACGGGGCTATCCGTTCCGATCCCATCCAGTGAGCCCTTGTCTATGATGAGACTGTTCCACCAAGTACTTGAGTTGCGACGAATGACCTTGGCCGCGGTCATCTTGAACGGTTTAGACTGCCTAAATTCAATCAACTGACGGAGCTTGGCATTCTCTTCGATGATTTGATTGTACTTTTGCTGAATGATACGCAACCGCTCAACCTGCACACGCAGATCATCGTTATCGCGTTTCACCTGTTT
>JANOBP010000276.1:0-5611 GCA_031411715.1 Verrucomicrobiaceae bacterium
CGAGGACTGAGACTGGGCTGGAGGCACCTGTCAGTTCATGATGAATCAAAGCACAGGCCACCATTCCAGTGCCACAGGCGAGGGTTTCGTCCTCGACACCACGCTCGTAGGTGCGGATGGAGATGCTTCCTGGGGCCAGCACCTTGGCAAAGTTGGCGTTGGTGCCCTTGGGCTTGAATGCCTCGTGGTAGCGCAATCCCGCGCCCCATTCGCGAACGGGGACGCTTTGAAGGTCATCGACGAACACCACGGCATGCGGAACTCCTGTATTGACGCTGTGCACGGTGAGAGTGGCATCTGCAACCGGCAGGCTCTGGGAGAGCTTGAGGCTGTGCGGGGCACTCATGTTGATGCGGACCTGATCTCCTTCGAATTCGGCTGAAATCATGCCTGCAAGAGTCTCAAACTCGATTTTGGTGAGTTTGTCGCCGTGCAGATGATTGACGAAGCGGCCAAAACAACGCGCGCCATTGCCGCACATCTCGGCTTCACCACCGTCAGCGTTGTAGTAACGCATTTTGAAATCACCGCCGTCCGTGGCGGGCTCGACACATAAGAGGCCATCTGCACCGATTCCGCGATGGCGGTCGCATAGCTTCTCGATTTGGTCTTTGGTCAGTGCGAGGCTGAGTTGGCGATTGTCCAGCATGACGAAGTCATTGCCAGCACCGTTCATTTTGGTGAAGTTCAGGGTCATAGATTCAAGGAATGGATTTAACGGCTTCAACGAGCGGCCTGACGAAAGCTTCGAGTTTGGCGGCGCAATCTGGGCTATTGCCATTTTGCTCGATGAGTTTGACGATGGCGCTACCGACGACGACGCCGTCGGCTTTGCTGGCGATCTCGGCGGCTTGTTCCGGATTGGAGACACCGAATCCGACGCACACAGGGACATCGGTGGCGGCTTGGATGATGGCGACTTGCTCGGCGATGCCTGAAGCCACCTCGACCTGCGCTCCAGTGACACCGAGGCGGCTGACGTAGTAGACGAAACCTTCGGCAGACTTGGCGATGCTGGCGATGCGCTCGGGCGGAGTAGTTGGGGCGATGAGTTGGATGTGACGCAACTCGGCTGTGGGCTTCAATTCGGCGTTTTGAGCAGCTTCATCGGGCGGGAGGTCCAAAACGAGCACGCCATCGGCTCCGGCGGCAGCGGCGTCGATGTGGAAGCGCTCGTATCCGTAGGTATAGACTGGATTCAGGTAGGTGAAGAGAACGAGCGGCACCTGGGAGCGAGTGCGCAGCTTTTTGATCATCTCCAGCACAAGCGGTGTCGAGGCACCGGCACGCAGGGCGCGGTCGGCGGCCAATTGATTGACGACGCCATCAGCAAGGGGATCGGAGAAGGGTAAGCCGAGCTCGACGATGTCGGCACCAGCGCGCTCGAGAGCAAGGACGATGTCGATGGTGGCATCAAGCGTGGGATCACCGGCGCAGACATAGGCGACGAAGGCCTTTTTCTTCGTGGCACGAAGTTGGGCAAAACGGGCGTCGATTCGGTTGGCTGTGGCTGGCATGGGCGTTGGGTTTAGCATCCTGAATGGCGAATGTCGAATGCCTAATGTGGAATGACAGCAAGGTGGGAGATTTGCAAATTCAACTGAGACGACTAGATAAGGGGGTGAATACGGTTGATTCCCATTTTGTTGAGAGTTTGAAGAGCATCCTGAGCGCGAAGCGTGTGCTAACGAGCGCAGAGGATCTCGTTCCCTATGCCTTTGATGGCACGGCGGCGCTGAAACAGCGCCCTGGGGCGGTGGTGTTCCCAGTGAGCACGGAGGAAGTGGCTGCCTGTGTGAAGCTAGCGCGCGACAAGAGTGTGCCAGTGGTGACGCGTGGCTCAGGCACGGGGCTAAGCGGTGGCAGTGTGCCTGTGGCGGGTTGCTTGGTGATTTGCGTGGTCAAAATGGATCGTTTGATCGAGGTGGATGAAAAAAATCTGACGCTGACGGCTCAGTGCGGAGTGATCACCAAGGAGATCGATGATGCGGCGGCGCGGGTGGGATTGTTTTATCCGCCTGATCCGGGATCGATGAAGATTTCGACGATTGGCGGCAATGTGGCGGAGAACTCCGGCGGACTGCGCGGTTTAAAATATGGAGTCACGCGTGATTACGTGATGGGCATGACCGTGGTGCTGCCAGATGGCACGGCGACGTTCCTGGGCAACAAGTGCGTGAAGGATGTGGCAGGTTACTCGATGAAGGATCTATTTATTGGCAGTGAAGGCACGCTGGGGATCATCACGGAGGTGATTTTGAAGGTGCTGCCCAGGCCGAAGGCGCGGAAGACGATGCTGGCACTCTATGACACAATGGCGGCGGCGGCAGAGACGATCTCGGCGATCATCGCGGCGAAGATCATTCCATGCACGCTGGAGTTCCTGGATCGCATGACGGTGGGCTGTGTGGAGGATTATGCGAAGATCGGCCTGCCGACGGATGTGGAAGCACTGGTGCTGATGGAGACGGATGGACATCCTGTCGTCGTCGAAGAAGAAGCCGAACAAATGATGGCACTAGCACGTGCGCATGGTGCGCGTGAGGTGCGCGCGGCAGCGGATGAGGCGGAAGGCTCCAGGCTGGCAGCAGCGCGGCGCAATGCCTTCTCCGCACTCGCGCGGGTGAGGCCAACGACAATTTTGGAAGACGTGACGGTGCCACGCAGTGAACTAGCACGCATGGTGGCCTTCATTGATGCCGTGGCGAAGAAACACCGGCTGCAAATCGGCACGTTCGGCCATTTGGGCGACGGGAACCTGCATCCCACGTTTTTGACGAATGAACGAGACCACGAAGAAATGCACCGTGTCGAAGCCGCGCTGGTGGAGATCGTGGAAGAGACGATCCGGCTCGGCGGAACCGTGACCGGCGAACACGGAGTGGGTCTGGCCAAGAAGGCGTTTTTGAAGCAACAACTCGGGGAGGGAAGCTATGAGTTGATGCGAACGGTGAAGAAAGCTCTAGACCCACAGGGGTTGCTGAATCCGGGAAAAATTTTTGATCTAGCCTAGCGGTGTGTATGTCGCCGACCCGGTGAGTATCTCGTGAACGCGTTGATCATGGGGCTCGTGCGGAATTTCTGAGATCAGTTGGAATTCGTGAGCAAGGGCGATGCGACGGGCTTGGCAGGCTGGATGAGCCAAAAGACGGTCGTAGTAGCCGCCGCCGCGACCCAGGCGATCTCCGGTGTGCGGATTGAAGGCGAGGCCTGGGACGAGGATGATGTCGAGATCGGTGATTTGGAGGCTCGGACAGTTTAGAGCAGGCACGAATACTCCGTTGGCGCTGCGTATCAGATCAGCCGAGGAGCTGATTTGTTTGGGGATGAGCTGATCATGCTCGATGGCGAACAAAACGGCTCGGTGGCCGCTTTGGATGAGCCAAGGGAGGAAATCGGTGAGGAGGTCCGGCTCGCCACGCAGACCGCCGTAGAGTGCGACAGCTTGATTTGGATGCCAGGAGACGGCGACGTGCTTCAATTTGGCAACGAGTGCTGCACAGGCCACTGGAGTGACTTCACGAAGCTGCATGCGCATGGTTTGGCGAATGGCTTGCTTCGAGAGCATGGCGCTTAAAGCAACTCAGGCTTCTGGAGAAGCTCAGCGACACGTTTGAGGAGGCGTCCAGCACCGCCGCCGTCGAGGACGCGATGGTCAAAGCTGAGCGTAAGCTCTGCCTCCGTAACGGGGATGAATTGCTTCACTTCGTCGCTCCAATGAGGGACTTTGCTGCCTGCGCCGAGACCGAGGACGAGATTTTGCTCGGGCAGTGGGATTGGCGTGGCCCATACGATGCCGAAGGTGCCAAAATTGGTGACGGTAGCTATGCCGGGGCGATTGACGTCGTTGGGGAGGCGACGCGCGCGGGCTTGCTCGACGAGTTTGTTATAGGTCGGCACAAGTTTGACGAGCGGAGTTTTATCGACCTCACGCAAAACGGGGACCATGACACCATCATCGACTTCAACAGCAAAACCGATGTCGATGGCCTGTGGATGAACAATGCGGTTACCAATGAGACGACCCGCGACAGCGGTGTTTTCAGCAAATGCCAAAGCGAGAGCTCGAATGACATAGAGAGCTGGGCCGGGCTTGGGGTCGGTTTTTTTGCGATGCGCGAGCATGGCGTCGAGCATGATGGGACTGCCAACAGTAGCGAGCGGGCGAGTCCAACTGCGACGCATGGAATCGGCCACCGCGATGCGCATCGGGGATGCAGGAGTCATGCGATGCTGCTCAAGGCTGCGAAGGAATGACTCAAAGTCTTCCACGGTAACACGACCGCCTGTGCCAGTCCCAGGGACGCCAGCAAGGTCTGCTGCATTGAGACCAAGCTCGAGCATGCGTGCGCGCATGCGCGGTGAGATGAAGCTGGCACCTGCAGCCCCAGCGGGAACGGGTAGGCCGCCGATGACGGGCTCGACTTTGGGCTGCGTGCTGGAGATGACGTCGTCGCTGCTAATCTGGAAGTGCAGATTTTCTACAACCTCAGCCATGCTGGTGCTGTGCTGTTGCGCGATGGAGAGTTGCGGAGTCTCTGCAAAGCCAAGGTTGGCTGCGTCTTCCTCGCTGATCTCAAAACCTGCGAGTGTGGCACCAACGGCGTAGCTCGTCTGGGTGGTGGCGACGATTTGAGTGATGCGCCCAGCGCATGGTGCTGCGACGGACATGGTCGCTTTGTTAGTCTCGACCTCGAAAAGATCTGCTGATGCTTCCACAATGCTTCCTGGCTGCACCAAGATGCGCAGAATAGTGGCTTCGGCGATGGATTCGCCGAGCTGTGGCATGAGAATGGGAATGGTGAGCATCTTGAAACGAAGAGACAAATTAATAGCGAAGCAACGTGCGCAAGGCCCCGGCAATGGATGCCACGGTTGGGCGGTGAGCTTTCCAGAGATTGGGGTGATAAGGGATCGGCGTGTCTTTGGCGTTGAGACGCAGCGGCGGGGCATCCAAGAGGTGAAAGGCCTCCGTGGCGACACGGGAGACGATTTCTGCAGTGACTCCACCCCACGGGAAGGCCTCACCAACAGCGAGAAGGCGACCCGTGCGCGCGACGGAGGCGAGGATGGTGTCTGTATCCATGGGCTTCACAGAGCGGAGATCAACGACTTCGATTTGATAGCCATCGAGCTGGAGTTCCTCAGCAGCGCGGATCGCATCGTGAACCATCGCACTATAAGTCACGACGGTGGCGTGGCGACCAGGTCGCGCGATGCGGGCTTTGCCAATAGGCAGGCTGCGCTCTGCGATGCCGTCGGATTTAAGATGGTAGTAGAGAAACTTATGCTCGCAGAAAATGACCGGATCATTCAGAGCGACGCTATCCAGCAACATCCAGTAAGCATCCTCGACAGTAGCAGGCGTAACGATGACCAAGCCGGGATAGTGCGCATAGATGGCCTCCATGCATTGGCTGTGAAACGGGCCGCTACCTGCTGTACCACCTGAGGGCATGCGAATGGTCAGCGGGCACGGAGTTTCGGTGCGCCAGTAGAGCGTGGCGGCTTGATTGACGATTTGATTGAACCCAACGCTGGAAAAATCCGCAAACTGCATTTCGACAATGGGGCGGGCCCCTTCGATAGCAGCACCAATGGCGAGCCCGAC
>JANOBP010000277.1:0-14913 GCA_031411715.1 Verrucomicrobiaceae bacterium
TTAGTGAGCCTGCTTTAAGTGCTGACCAAGAATGTCGTGACCGAAGTCACCATCGAAGCTGCGATAGACGCTATGCACGTGATTGGCATCGTTTTGAGTATTGTCGTATTCAATGAGGAAGGTCTTACCTTGCACACGGTAGTAATGCGGTTCTCCGCGCTCTTTGCCACCAGCCCACGCGAAATGCACCTCACCATTCTTTTTGATTTCCGCCAGCGTCTCCGCTGCGATTTCAGGGCGCATGCGCTCCAGATACTCGCTGATAAGTCGATGAAGCATCTCCTTTTGTGCAGGAGTCATATCAGCCTCAGGCAGACCAGCGGGTGAAAGTGGATTCACTTTGTGTTCTGCTGCGGTGATCATCTCTTTCGGAGCCACATCGGCCACGACGACTTTTTTCCACTGATTTTCATCCAGTGACTTCACAAGCTGCCGGCCGAGTTCTTCTTCAACACCGAGCACACGCAGTCCCTTGAGTGCACCATCTCGGATTTCTCCTGGATTCGTTCCCATGAAGGCTGGGGAAGCACGCAGAAGCTGTCCATCCTTCAGAGTGAAATTAAGCGCTAAGTGATGCCCCTCGATGCGCCATCCCCACACGCCTTTAGATGTAGGTGTTCCGAAGATGGAGACGAAATACTTCTCAGGATCACGTTTCTCGCGAGTCGCAGCCCGTTTGGATTCATCTGCGCCTTCGATTTGATACAGCACCTCTTCAAGACTCATGATCGTGACTGCCTTGGCGGCCCCACGGAAGCTGAGTCCAGTATTCAATAGAGCATGAGCCAAAAGCCTTTGCTGTGGAGTCATTTCCTTCATTGGGAGGCCCTTTCGCTCACGCGGGATGAAGTGCCAATTTTCTCGCTCCTCACTGGCAAACTCAAAGGTGGCTTTCTGTCTCTGCTCAGGTGTCAGGGCTGCGAGGAAGCTCCCTGCGATCTCAGCCATCTGGGTGCCTGCTTCGTGTGCAGGAGCTAGGGGACGAAACAATAGCGCGAAGGCGAGAACGGTGAATGTGAGTCGAGTGGAATGGATCATGGGGCTTAGTCGAACGGAGCCAGCACGCACCCTTTGTCATCCGTCGATTGATTTTTATTGCTTCATCAATACGGCAGTAGCGTGATCGAGTTTGAATCCTTGATCTTCCGTCCGCCAGGTGTGCGCGTCATTTCCTCGAACTGCATGGCCCATGACCGCATCGTATGCACGGCATGACCATACGGCTGGTAGTCACGCACACTCAGGAAGGTGATTTTGTCCGCCTCATTATCGGCGAACTGAAAAAACGTCCGCCCTGATGTGCCTTCCACCACTTTGCCCTCGATTGCCATGTTGCCGCTGGTGAAGAAGCGCGCCAGTCCGGCCACAGGCGTCAACGTGAACTTGAGCAGCGTCATCACGGCATTGCCTTTTGGGCTTGTGGGATTGAGTTCTGTGATCGCGAGTTGCAGCGTGAGTGTGTCCGCTCCTGGTTGACTCACGATTTGATATAGGGGCCGTGGTGAGTGTTGGAAAGCTTGGACGAATTCATCATGCAGCCTCCTAGCGACATCTTGTTCCAGTCGTTGCACTCCCCAGTGAATCTCCTGCCGTGCTGCTGCTTTTTTAACAGGCCGTAAATAGGCCAGCGTGACGGGTGCGACATACATCTTCCGCTTGGTGACGCCGGATGTCAGCACCTCACGATCCGTCGTCGTCCAGATCCATTGGAAGGGTAATTGTTTGCTCGCATCCACGGCGAGTCGAGGTTGTTCAAAAAACGACGAAAGCTGCACCGGGCGTGCTTTGAGCAGTCGATTTGCTGAACTGCACGCTGGCAGCAGCAAGATGACGTAGAGAAGTCGCGCGCGGCTCATGGCGTGGCAAAATCATGGGTCATCATGCCCCGCCACATAGTCCCTGAAGGCCTTCGCCACTCGTTGCGTCATCGCGCCATTGATTCCCGGCATCACGCGCTCATCGATCTTGGCCAAAGGATGCACGTCCCGCGTGCTGCTGCTTAGAAAAGCCTCATCACAGGTCTTGAGGACACTGAGCGGCAGCGCCGCCTCCTCAACCGCGATCCCCGCCTTCACGCATGCCTCGATCACCAGCGCACGCGTCACACCGGCGAGGCATCCAGAGCTCAGCGGTGGCGTTTTCACCATTCCAGCCTCCACGATGAAAACATTCGTCCCGGTGCCTTCACATAGTTCATCACGGTTATTTGCTAGCAGTGCCTCCCCAGATCCACGTTGCTTCGCATAGGCCAGTGCGCGCGCGTTTTCGCCATAGGAGGTCGATTTGATGCCCGCCAGTGCACCTCGTTCATTTCGTGTCCATGGAACAGTCATCGCCGTTTCAGTCGGCGGCCACGGCTTGAGCACCGACGCCACCGCCGTCATCGTTGGTGCTGCATCACCTCGATCCGAGCCCAACGGGCCATCTCCACTCGTTACCGTGACACGAATGCGTGCATCTCGCAGGCCATTGGCATCCATCGCATCTGCGATCGCGGCAATAAACACCTCAAAGGTCGGTGCCGTGATCTCCATCGCTTCACACGACGCCTTCAGCCGCCGCCAGTGCCGCACTGCCGTGAAGGGCTTCCCATTTCGTGCCACCAAAGTCTCGAACACACCATCACCGACGAGAAAGCCATGATCCAATGGCGAGATGCGCGCCTCCTCCATTGGGAAGACAACACCATTGATCCAAATGTGCGCAGGCAAGCTCATCCCTGCATCATGCGTCAGGAATCAATGGCTCTCAAGTTCTCCAGCGCCTTCCTCACCATGTCCCTCCTCCGCCATGCGCTGGATGGTGCCGCTGAGGAGGTCGATGTAGCCCTGGACGTCGAGACTCTCGGCTTCCGGCTCACCGCGCACCGCATAGAGCCAGCCCTGCTCGTAGGGATCACTGCGCACGATGCACGCATCCACCTTCAACTCAGGGTTTCCGCCAGCAAAGGCTCCCTTCATCACACAATACACATCCGACGCCGCTTTGAAGCCCTCCACCCAGCCGATGTTGTCGCCGGGAGTCACGGCGCCGCCCTCGGCGGGCTTCCATTCGCAGTCCACCAGCTCACCAAGCATGCGCGTGGCGAACTTGGTAAAACCCACCCGCCACAGCCCAGGCTCGACCTCCGACATCCAATAATGCGAGCGCGAATACCGGAAGGTGTCCGGAAAACGGGCGGAGAAGCGGGCGTGCTTAAAGCGAATGAAATTCAGCGGCATGACGGCCAGCATCTACGCGGATTGATCGGCGAAGCAATCTTCTCTAAAAACAACTCGGCCCGGTAGAACCCAACCAAAGTTCTACCGGGCCTTTAGGTGACCAGTGAGTCCCCCAACCATGAAGTGACTCACCAGCTCGTTGTATTTTGGCTCCCTCGGGCGCGAACCCGAGAAAATCATGAAGCTCTCGCCCCAACCAAGATCTGATTGAGCAGCCTGCGGGCCAACTTGTGTGACAAAGTCAGGAAATTTGAATTCTTTTTCAGCACTCGGCTGATCGAGTCAATCTTCCGGCAGCTCCTCACCTTGTGTCTCAGGCAGACACGCGAGGAATGCCAAACCGAGCAGAAAAAAACCACCGAGACACGTGATGGCATCGCGCAGGTCCATCGTGGATTTCATCCACGCGCTCAGCCAGATCAAAACCGGTGCTGCGAGAAGGCGACCCGTGTTGAAACAGAACCCGGAGCCCGTGGCGCGCAGGTGTGTTGGGAAGAGGGCAGGGAAGTAAGCCGCGTAACCCGCATGAATACCCTGCGCAAAGAAACCAAAGACCGGCAGCAGCACCAGCAGCAGTGTGTAGCTCCCCACTGCCGACGGCAGCCAGCAAATGATCGGCGTCATCACCAGTGCCGCGAGGTGCATGATCACAAAAGTCTTCTTGCAGCCCCAGCGCGCGCTCAGCGGACCAAAGGCCAGCATGCCAGCGCCAGCTCCTGCGGTCTGGATGAAGCCAAACGCAATCTTCGACTTGCTTGCCCAGTCAGGATCACCCGCACGTTTGAGGAAATCCGCCGCGATGTCCTGCCCCGCCACCACCACGCCCCAAAACGTCGCCAACCCGACCATCGCCAGCAGGGCGCCAAAAATCGCCCGTGAGCGCCAGCGCGCGCTGCCCAGAAGCTCCCCGAAGCTCCCCATGCGCTCACGCTTGCTCTCACGCGCGGCCTTCCATGACTCCGGCTCCTTAATGCTCATGCGCACCCACAATACCATCAGTGCGGGCACCACACCCAGCAGGTAGGCCGTGCGCCATTCCGTACCGACCCACAGACCCGCCGCAGCGGCCAGCCACAGGCCACAGACACTCGTTGCATGAAAAATACCGCCCGCCCTCTCGCGCGCTTCTTTGGGAAAAACCTCCGCCACCAGAGCCGCACCCACCGCCCACTCGCCACCCACACCCATCGCCACCAAAAAGCGCAGCGCACCGACTTGCCATATCTCATCCGCAAACGCCGTGAGACCTGAGAACACCGAGTAAAACAAAATGGTCATCGCCATGATCGGGTTGCGACCATACTTATCCGCCAGCGAGCTGAATAGAAGCCCACCAAACGTCCCGCCGAGCAGGAAGATGCCCAGGAACCGCTCACCCCACACCTTCACCAGTGGATCATCCGCCTTCACCTGAAGAATATCCGGCAGCATGTCCGCACGCGTCAGGTTGTAGATCTGTCCTTCAAACGCATCAAACACCCAGCCGAGCGAAGCCACCACCAGCACCAGCCATTGGTAGCGCGTGACATTGGAATGCCATTGGGCAGTTGAGGGAGTCATGGGAATGACGAACGTCGAATGACGCGCCAATGTTGTAAGGCAAAGGCAATTCATCTGTCTCAGGGACCGCCTTCCCAAAGTAGCCCAGTTGCTGCGCAACTGGCATCCACCCACCGGCTAGTGCGCTGTGGAGCGTCACGATCCTCCGGGGTGGAAGACGCTGGCCATCTGGAACCGTGTTCCGGGTGAGAACTTGAAGTAACTGCGTCGCCGCGAGGCGGGGTGGAGCAACGAAAAGAACCTGACAGACGACAACGAGAGTGAACACGATTCGGCCACAACAGAACGGCGAGCCTGCTAGTCAATGGCGAAGCCCCGACGCGATGAGCGGCGGCCCACGACGCGGAGATACGGAACCTGTCGCGGGGGAGTGTTGGGGTGGTTGGTGGTCGTATGTCAGGCAAGGATAGTGCAGTGAACACAGGAAACGAAGCGCAGCGGAGATAGCAGCCGACTGGCTGCCCCGAAGGGGTGAGCGCAGCCAATCAACTCAGAGTCATCATAGTAGCGCTGAAGCGGGTAATGATCGTGGAGCCAAGGATGACAGAAAATCACCTTTGGGGCAGGCAACACCGACAACCTGAACACCAATCTGCAATGGTCTTTCAACGAAGATCTGATCGAACCGGGTACTTCCATCGTGTTTACGCCACTCGGGCAACAGAACTGGCGGCAGACCTACTTCGGCAGCACCTCAAACACAGGCAATGCAGCGGACGCTTTCGACTACGACAAAGACGGCCTATCCTATCTCATCGAGTGGGCCTGCAATCTCAATCCCATAAGCGCGAGTGCCTTACCCGTCAGCCTCAACAGCACGGGAGCGAATCTGGAGTTCAACTACACCCGCAGCGTGGCCACGCTGAATGCCGGAGTCCTTTTCACCGTGGAGTGGAGCGACACGCTGGCCAGCAACGACTGGCAGACCACCGGCGTTGCCCAGACGAGCCTCACTGACAACGGCACCGTGCAGCAGGTCAAGGCGACGCTGGCGGCGGGTAGTAACGGCCAGCGCTTCGTGCAGCTGAAGGTGACTGGGCCGCCGTGATGAGTGGGAGGCGGGAGACTTGGGCCACACGGGCAGCTCCCCAACCAGTGTCAGACAAGATCAGAAATTAAAGCGGCCTGAATCTTCTCACACATCTGCTGCGGACGCACATTCACAAGCTGTGAGAGCCGGGGTGGGATGGTTCCTGTCAGACACTCACGGAACCGAAAACCCGTCCCAGCCATGAACGCCACTCCATTACTTGCATCCGCCAATGGCTTCTCCACCTTCCACCTTGCCCGTCCATGAACTCCGCCGATCCAGCTTCCCCCAGCCATGAGCCGCACAAGGACATCCGCTCGATGCTGGCCTGGGCGCTTGGAGATGATGATCCGGCAAGCGCCACCGAAGCACTGACGGACATCATTTTCCCCAGCCTTACACCAAGCTCCGCGCCTCACACTGCTGAAAAAGCAGGCGCGATAATCGGTCCCTTCACCCTCGTGAAGCCGCTCGGCCACGGTGGCTTTGGCGAGGTGTGGCAGGCCGAGCAGCACACGCCCATCCGCCGTACCGTTGCGCTCAAGCTCATCAAGCCCGGCATGGCCTCTGCCGATGTGTTGCAGCGCTTCGACGCCGAGCGCCAGGCGCTCGCCATGATGGATCATCCCAACATCGCCCGCGTCTTCGACGCTGGAGCCACGCCCGATGGCCGGCCCTGGTTCGCGATGGAGCTGGTCGATGGCTCCGCGCTCACTACTTACTGCGACCAGCGCCGTCTCACCATCCGCCAGCGGCTCGTGTTGTTCTCCAAAGTCTGCGCCGCCGTGCAGCACGCGCATCAAAAGGCCGTGCTGCACCGCGACCTCAAGCCCTCCAACATCCTCATCAGTGAGGTGGACGGCCAGCCTGTGCCGAAGGTGATCGACTTCGGCATCGCCAAGGCGCTGGAGCAGCCGCTCACCGGTGGCGCGGTCATGACGCTCCAGGGTCAGCTCATCGGCACCCCGCAGTACATGAGCCCCGAGTAGGTCGGCATGACCGGTGATGTCGATACTCGCAGCGATGTCTATTCCCTCGGCGTCATCCTCTACGAACTGCTCACCGGCCATCCGCCGCTTGATCCCCAGCGTCTGCGAAAAGCCGCGCTCGATGAAATCTGCCGCATTATCCGCGAGGAGGAACCGCCGAAGCCGAGCACCCGAATCGCACAAATGGAGGCCAGCATGGCGCAAACAACCGCAGAGCAACATGGCACCGACACCAGACGCTGGACCCGTGAATTGAGCGGCGATCTGGACTGGATTATCATGCGCTCATTGGAGAAAGAGCGGGAGCGGCGCTATGCGAGTGCGCAGGATTTGGCCGAGGACATCGATAGGCATCTTCGGAACGAACCAGTGTGCGCGTGCCCTCCGAGCGCCTCTTACCGTCTCAGAAAGCTGGTAATGCGAAACAAGGGGGCGTTTGGCGCGGCAGCATCGTTGATTCTCGTGCTTGTCTTCGGCGTCGTCGTCAGTCTTTGGCAAAGACAGATAGCTTTGCGGGAAAAACGCCTCGCGCTGGCATCCAGAAACAAGGCGGAGGACATTCTGGAATACCTGCTTGGCGACCTTCGAGGCAAGCTCAGGACGACAGCAACGCTTGAGGTGCTGCGTGATGTGGAACAGCAGGTTGACAAATACTACTCCGACCTAGGGATCGATGAGAGTGACACGATGCAGATGAAGCGTCGGGCGTTCTCGCTGGAGAATCAGGGTGAGACACGCAAATATTTGGGCGACCTGAAGGGCGCTCAGATAAAGTATGAGGAGTCAGCAGGAATCATCAAACGACTGATTGAGTTGGATCCGGGCAATTTGGAATGGCAAGCGGGCCTGGCTTCGAATACCGCAAATGTAGGCAAACTGCTTCAGGCACAGGGCAACATCGACGATGCGCGGGAACGGCTTCAAAAGCAAAAAGACATCATCGAAGGGATTGCATCCAGGCTGCCGGACGATGGACATTACCAGCGAGCAGCGGCTCAAAGCTACTTGGATTTGGGTTCATTTGAGGGGGAAACCGGAGAGGTCGCGATTGCGTTGCTGTGGCTGGAGAAGGCTAATGCAATCCTCAAACCTCTCGCCATCAGCAAGCCGGAGGATTCGATTCTACAGAGCGATTACGGTTCTCTTTGCAGGGAACTGAGCAGCACTCAACGAAAGCTCGGACGTCTTGCGGACGCAGAGTCCAACATCCAAATGGCAGTGGACATTTTTCAGCGGCTTCTGGCTGTCAAACCGGAGAATGCTTCATGGATGCGGGCACAGAGCGTTTTTTATTCCGATCTAGGCTTCATCAAAAAGGACAGGCATGATCTTGATAGCGCGGTCCTGTGCTTCACCCGATCTCATGAACTGATTGCACATCTGTGCGAGCGCGACCCCGAGAATCTGAAGTGGAAAAGAGAATTGTCTGCTGGCCACAATAGCCTTGGATCAATTTTGTGGGGCCAGGCAAAGACTGATGAAGCAATGAAACACTTTCAATCAGGTCTGGAAACAATGCGCCATCTGACGAGTTCGGATCCAACAAATGTTAGCTGGCAGCGCGACCTCTCTGTCAGTTTGAATTGGGTAGCGGGCCTGAAATCAGCCCTGGGTGATCATGCCGGGGCTAAGACGGACTATTTGGAGTCGATCGCTATTCTGAAAAGGCTGATCCAATCCGGCACTGTCCATGGAGACTGGCTTCTGGAACTTGCCATGAGGACCCGGGCGTATGGAGATGCGCTCTGGGACGAAGGGGATCGGAGTTCGGCGCAAGAATGGTTTGAAGATGCTCTGAAAACTAATCTCCAACTGGTGGAGATGGATGGCAACAACGTGAACGCTCGTTTCATGTTAAGTGGGGCGTATGATCGAGTCGCAATGGTGCGCCGGGAATCTGGCCAGGCGCAGGCGGCGGCGGATTCATATTCTGCAGCAGCACTGACACTAGAGAACCTGCTGAGCCGGACGTCCGATCATGCAGACTGGGAGTGGAATCTCGCACTCTGCTACGCGAATATAGGCAAGTGCAAATTGATACTTGGTGACAAAGGAGGCGCAGATCAATTTTACATGCGAGCAATCGAGCGTGGCACGCGGGCGTTGGGAAAATCCACCCAGCCATCTAAAGAGCGTTCGCGGGCTTTGAGAATCTGGCAAAACCAGCACAGTGCTTTGTCAGGCGGGAATCCGCAGAACGCAGCAACGCGCAAGTAGAATGAGCAAGATAGACGAACCAAACACAGACTTTCCGCTGACCCGCTGGACGTGGGTCCGTCAGGCGCAGCAGGATGGGGAGACGGTTTCGGAGTTGGCGATGGAGCGGCTTTGCCGGGCTTATTGGTATCCGGTTTATGTGACGGCGCGGCGCAAGAGCGGGCTGGATCATCATGCGGCGGAGGATTTGACGCAGGGGTTCTGGAGCTGGTTCATCGAGGGCGGTCATCTTCGGAACGCGCAGCCGGAGAAGGGGAAGTTTCGCAGTTTCCTGTGCGGCTATCTGGAAAACTTCATGCGCAATGAATTACGCACGCAGCGGGCGGAGAAGCGTGGCGGACGTGCGGTGATGGTGAGCAAGGACAGCGAGGACTGGAGCACGCGCTACGAGATGGAGATGAGCCGACATGCCTCGCCTGACGAGCATCTGGACGCGGCATGGCGGAGCGCGGGCATGGAGGCAGCCTTTGCGGAGGTGGAGACGGCGTGGATGCGGCGGAGCAAGGGTGAGTTCTTCCTGGCGATGAAAGCGCATCTCAAGGATGGCGCGGAACGCGGTGGTTACGCAGGCATCGCCGCTCAGCTCGGCATGACCGAGGTGAACGTGCGGCAGCTTGCCAGCCAGTTGAAGAAGGAGATGAAGGATGCGTACCAGCGCTGGGTGGGGGAGTGATGGAGCGCGAGTGTGTCAGAGACCACTCGCCACTTTTCGGAGTTGGGTTAACGCTGGTCCATCAGAGTGGCGAGTAGGCTTCGCCATACTCGCGCTCCCGCCAATTACGGCGTGAAACTGCGGCACGCGAAACCCTGAGGGTGCGCTGTCCTTCGTGCCGGGAAAAATCTTTGCCTTTATTCTCACACTCGGCTGCGGGCTTACATCCTCCCGATGTCCGTGAGCTAAAGCGAGCCGGTCCGGGTGGATCAGGCGCTCAGATGGCAAGCGGACGGAACAACTCAAACACCTCCCTCCACCATGAGCACCTATGCTAAATCTGATCTCACGAGTCTCGACCATACTTTTCCCATGAAAGCCGGATTGTGGGGGCTGCTCGGCGGTGTCATCCTGCTGTGCGGAAACTCGGTTGCCGCTCCCCCAACTGCGATAGGGCAGCGTGTGGTTACCAATGGCACGGTGAACGTCCGTGCTTCGGCGGCAGGAGCGGTGGCCGGCAGCCAATCGGGCGGTAAGAAAGGAACCACCACGGGTGGGCCGACCACTGCTTCGCTCAGCGGCACATCGTACACTTGGTGGAACGTAAATTTTGACAGCGGCACGGACGGCTGGGTCGCCAGCATCGGCATTGACCTTGCCCCGCCGGACGTGCTGCCCCAGAGCTTGAGTGTCAGTCCGGCATCGGGTGCTCCTGGCTCCAGTGCGACGGTCAGTTTATCCATCAAAAACCAGGGCGGCGCTGCAGCCAGCAGTTTCACGACGCGCATTCGTCTCAGCGCATCCAGTTCTGCCCCATCTTCTTCTGATCCGATTTTGGACGAGTTCACCACATCGAGCCTTGCCGCTGGTTCCACCACAAGCAAAAGCCGCTCCGTTACTATTCCCAGCGGCACCTCTTCCGGCACGAAACACATCTGGGTCGTGGTCGATGCGACCAGCACTGCGGGTCAGACTTCCGCTGATGAAGCTAATGATCTGGCGAGCAAAAGCTTCAGCGTCACGGGGCCGCCACCACCGACGCTCAGCAGTGTGAGTCCCGCGACGGTGACCGGGGTGCCGTTGCCAGGCCGGGTGAGCCTGACGCTCACCGGTTCCAATTTCGTCAACAAGCCATCGGTCTTCGTCACCTATACGGGCGGCACGGCAACGATCGCGAGCCAGTATGTGACTTTTGTTAGCTCGACGAGGCTGGACATCACCGTGGCCACCGATGTGACTGCGGACAACTGGACGGTGAGGGTGACCAACCCCGATGGCCAGCAATCCGCCACGCGCAATTTCACGGTCACGGCCCCCGTCGCCGCCGCGCCGACGGTGAGCACCATCAGCCCCAATCCGGTGACTGGCTCGGCAAGCGCGCAGACTTTCATTGTGACGGGCAGCAACTTTGTCCTCGGAGCGAAGGTCCAAGTGGCCTACGCCCCAAGCTACAATTTCGTGAACACCAACACAAACGCCACGTTCAACAGCTCCACGCAGTTGACGGTACCCATCATCACCACGACGACTGCCGACACCTGGCACATCCGGGTGCAGAACCCCGACACGCAGACAAGCAATCAAATCAACCTGGTGGTCAATGCGCCGTCGTCTCCGCCATCACTCAGCAGCATTGGCCCCAATCCAGTGACCGGCTCGACGAGCGCGCAGACCTTCATTGTGACGGGCAGCAACTTTGTTCTCGGGGCGAAGGTGCAGGTGGCCTACGCGCCCAACTACACTTTCGTCAACACCAACACGAACGCCACCTTCAACAGCGCCACGCAGTTGACGGTACCCATCATCACCTCGACGACCGCCGACACCTGGAAGGTGCGGGTGCTGAACCCCGACACGCAGACGAGCAACCAGATCAACCTGGTGGTGAACGCGCCGGGGGCTTTCACCATGCGCTGTCCGGTGCCGAATCGGACGCCCTACACAGCGGCGATCAACTCGGCCTTTGACCACTCGATGTCGTCGCCCTACACGGCGAATCAAGTCGTGATGGCCTACACGGGTGAAAGCGGCACCGTGCGGGACAACGCGGTTTCGCCGTCTGTGGTCAATGGGTTCAGCCTCTACAGCTACAAGAAGTCGGACGGTTCTGTGTTTGTGGTGAACGGGAACTACAACGGCGCGAACACGCCTGCGACCCTGCACTATGACGGGCACCCTGGTATTGATTTCAAGACGACTGATCAGGCTGCGAACGGGCAGATCAACGTGCTCGCGGCTGCTGCTGGCACTGCTCATTGGGTCGTCGGGAGCGACTTCAACACCATCTACATTGTTCACGGAAACGGCTACACGACGCACTACCTGCACCTGTCGCAGCGGATTGCCGGCGATGGGGCGAGCGTTACTGCGGGGCAGGTGATCGGCGTGTCTGGAGATACCGGTGCTGCCGGGTCGCCGCATCTGCACTTTGAGGTGAAGCTGAACAATGTGGAGGTTGATCCTTACGGCTGGGAAGGCACTGGTGCCGATCCATACACACGGGCGACAAATCTGCGTCTATGGGAAGGCGCTGTGCCAACACCGACGGTCGTAACGCCGACGATCTCGCCCAATGGCGGCGGCTTCACGGGATCAGTCACCGTTTCGCTGGCGTGCGCGACCAGCGGAGCGACGATCCGCTATACGACTAACGGCGTGGACCCGACAGCGAGTTCGACAGCCTACAGCGCGCCGTTCACGCTGACTGCACCGGCGACGGTGAAGGCAAAGGGATTCAAGAGCGGTGCCAACGACAGCGGCATCGTCTCGGCGGTGTTCACCGGGGTGACTCCTGACTACCCAAGTGCGACGTGGTCTGCTGCGGCAACTGGAAACTACGAGGCTGGAAGCCGCGGCTCGTCTGCGGTGCGCTGGATCATCTTCCACACGACGGAAGGTTCAGCCGCAGACACCATTGCGTGGTTTCAAAACCCAGCGAGCCAGGCCAGCGCCCACTACATGATCTCACGCAACGGTGCTGTTACACAATTTGTCCTCGAACGCGACGTGGCCTACACCGCTGGAAACTACGCCTACAATCTCGCCGCCATAAACATCGAGATCGAGCGCTCGGGGATTGAGACACCGACCACGGCGCAATACTCGGCCGCAGCCGACCTCGTGAGATCCATCCAGCAACGGTTCAGTGTGCCGACGAACTTTCCCACGGGGATCGGGCCTGCAAGCCCGGCGAGTGGCGCAGGTATTATTGGACACATCCATGTGCCTGATCCAACCAACGCCAGCCTTGGTGGAGGAGCCAACCACCATACCGATCCGGTGAATTGGGATTGGCCCGTGTTTCAAAGCTACTTCGGCATCTTGCCGACGGTCGCCACCCCGACGATCTCGCCCAATGGGGGCAGCTACACCAGCTCGGTGGCGGTGACGCTGGCCTGTGCGACGAGCGGGACGACCATCTACTACACGATCAATGGTAGCGACCCGACCACCGGTTCGGCTGTTTACAGTTCGCCTTTCACGTTGACCAGTTCCGCGACGGTCAAAGCCAAGGCGGTCAAGAGCGGTTTAAATGACAGTGGCATCGCCTCGGCGATGTTTACTGCAAGCACGACATCGTCGATCTCCTCCATCACTCCGAATCCAGACAGCGGAACATCACGGCAGGTCGATCAGAGTCTCCCGGTGAGAGTCACCGTTAATGGATCGATCGAGACGTTGGGGTATCTCCAGGTCTGGATTTGCGATTCGGGGTACGCCACTGACCATAAATTTGGTCAATACATCAGCGGTCCGCAGAGCATCAGCCTGCCAATTTCAGGATTTAATTTGAGCTACGGAACGGCCGGTTCCCACAACTACACCATCTTTGCCCAGTTCCGGCCAGGAGCGGTCAGTGGCCCGCTGACCGACAACCAGGCGAACGATGTCACTTTCACTCAGGCTTATACAATCAACTGGCAGGCCGCAACTGACGCGGTTGGGCCAACGGGTGGAACAATGACGCTGACGCCAGCTTCGCCTCTCAGTGCTGGCGCGGCACTCACGGTTGCCTTCGCCAGTTGGACAGACGCCAGTTCTCCGCTGACCTATACTGTGTTGATTGATGAAGTGCTGGTCTCCGCGCAAGACTCTGCCGCCTCGCGCAACCTGACCGGCCCCACCGTATCTGGTGCGCACACTTTGAAAGGCCGCATTTTCGATGCGTTCAACAACGTCACCGAAGTGACGCAGAGCTTCACGATCAACTCCAACAACGTGCAGCAGAACTGGCGTCAACTCTACTTCGGCAACACCAGCAACACCGGCAATGCAGCCGATAACTTTGATTATGACAAAGACGGCCTGTCCAACCTGCTGGAGTGGGCCTGCAATCTGAATCCCACCACCGCTAGCTCTTTGCCGGTGAGCCTCAACAACTCGGGAGCGAATCTGGAGTTCATCTACACCCGCAGCGTGGCCGCGCTGAATGCGGGAGTCGTTTTCATCGTGGAGTGGAGTGATACGCTGGCGGGTAGCGACTGGCACACGACAGGAGTCACACAAGTAGTCCAATCGGACAACGGCACGGTGCAGCAGGTGAAAGCCACACTGCCAGCAGGCAGCACAGGTCAGCGCTTTGTGCGTCTGAAGGTGACGGGGGCGCTGTGATGGCCCCTCACTTGGCGACGACGGTGAATCCTTCTTTGCTGTCTTTGATGATCCAGCCGGAGGCCTCGAGCTGTTTGCGCAAGGTGTCGGCGGTGGCCCAGTCTTTGGCTTGCTTGGCGTCCCAGCGCTGTTGGGCGAGGGACTGGATGTCGGCGGGGACATCGGCGGTGGATTCCTCAGCGACAGGCGGCAGCACGATGCCCAGGGCCTGGAGCATGAAGTGCAGTCCGCCACGAGTGGCGGCGGCGTCTTCGGGGCTGAGGCTTGCTGGCTTGAGCTTATTCAGCGCCCCGAAGATGGAACCGAGTGCTCCCGGAACATTGAGGTCTTTGAGCAGAGTTTCCCAGGCGTCCTGGAAAAGACTTGGAGATTGGGAGACTTGGAGACTTGGAGATGAAACCGCGAGAGCTTTGTCCGCCTTCGCCAGCTTCTGCAGGGCCTGACGCGCGGAGTCGAGGCTGTGCATGGTGAAGTTCAACGGGGCGCTGTAGTGGCCGGAGATGAGCACGTAGCGGACTTCGGCAGCGGTGTAGCCACGTTGGGCAAGGTCTTCGAGGGTGTAGAGGTTGCCGATACTCTTGCTCATCTTGCCGCCGTCCACCATGAGGTGCGCGACGTGCATCCAGTGCTGAG
>JANOBP010000278.1:0-1344 GCA_031411715.1 Verrucomicrobiaceae bacterium
TTGGCTCACAACGCGTGATGGGTGGTCTGTGCTTCGTCTGCATCAATCGCGTCTCGCGAGGAGTCATCCACCACATTGCACAGGGCCAGATCGCCCTCGGAGAGCACCATGGCCCGCCGCAGGCACGCACACATGAGCTGGCCGCCGAGTTTCAGCGCTGCGGCATTGAGTGTCAGGTCGAGCCGAGTCTCATCACCGCGCGCTGGAAGAAGCTCGTCTGGAATATCCCCTTCAACGGCCTCTCCATCGCCGCAGGATGCATCGACACCGCCGCCATCCTCGCGGACGCCGCCCTGGAGCAACGCGTGCGTGATTTGATGCACGAGATCATCGAAACCGCTAATCAACTCGGCCACGCCATCCCACTCAGCCTCATCGACACCATGATCGAGCGCACACGCACCATGTCAGCCTACAAACCGAGCAGTCTCATCGACTTCCTAGCCGGTCATGAGGTGGAGCTTGAAGCCATCTGGGCCGAGCCCGTCCGCCGCGCCGCCATCGCAGGCATCAGCATGCCCAAGGTCGAGGAGCTGTATCAGCAGCTTTGTCATCAAGTCAGTTCCACGACTCGAAATACGGTCTAGCTGGACAACCGAGTCAGATGCAATGCCGACGCGCTTTCTAGTCCTGTAGCAGTCGATAGCATTCCGTGATCTTGCGACCAATGGCTCGTCGCCGTTCACGGGCGACATGGCCTCGTTTACCCTGAAAGCAACTCTTGGGTAGGAGATAGATAACGTCGCACCGCACCACCGTGAGCCAATCAAGACCGTCGGAACCATTTAGGATCACTTCGTTCTTTTTCGCCGGACGTGCTGCTCGGAGAGTGGTGCAAAGAAGGGCGTTCACATGTGGGTAATGTGGATTCTCACAACGTTCGTCGTTGCTGATGATGACTGCGGGGTGCGCGCCTTCCGTCGTGAAAGGGTAGGAGTGAATCTCCCACTGCTTCATGGCACAATGGTCTGAGGGCAGTGCGCTGCGGCGGCGATTTCGAGGTCGCGAAAATCATCATGCTCCAGGCAATCAGCGAAATAACCCGGTTCGCGTGCTGGCGCAGGGAAATCATCATCGGCGAGATGCAGCACCATCTTTTTGTCAGCAAAAGGAATCACAAACCATTCTCCGTCCAAAACAGCTTGAGCGAGTTTTGGCAAAGAAGCCTGCATATCTGGGAGCGTGACAGTTTGCATGGGGCAAAATCACTCAGGCCACCTGTTCATCAAGTTCTCTTTTGCATCCGAAGCAGCAGCCTCATTCTCCACCCTGCTTGATCAAACCTCACTTCTTCACCGCTCCGAGCACCTGAAGCTCGTGGATGGACCAGAAGGTGCCTTTGGC
>JANOBP010000279.1:0-9178 GCA_031411715.1 Verrucomicrobiaceae bacterium
GGCCGCCGTGGCAGTGGAAACAGTCGGCGCCGAATTGCCGGGTGCGGGGGTCGTATTCGGTCATGAAGAGCTCGAAGCCACGTTGTTCTTCCGGCGTGAGTTTTTCCTGGCCTGAGAGGCTGCGGTCGAATTTGGATTCAAAGGAGGTCAGCGTGAGCACAAAGTTCTCAAGGGCGAGTCCGATGCGCTCCGTGTTGATTTCAGGGGAGTCGAAGGCGCGGGCGAAATGGTCGCTGGAAGTGGCTTTGAGCTTGGTGACGACGTTTTCGAGCGTTTCATCCATTTCGAGGTGATCCTGGATTGGCATCAGTGACTGCGCACGAAGAGACGGCGCACGTCCATCCCAAAAAAAGGCGTCTTTCCACGCAAGGTTGAAGAGTGGCATGCCATTGCGTGTGCCGATGCGACCTGCGACGCCTTCACTGAAGCGTCGTGGATCGGTGAAGGCATTTTCGGCCAGGTGACAGCTCGCACAGGACAAGGTGCCATCACGGGAGAGTGCTGCATCGTTGAAGAGCCGCTTACCGAGTGCGATGCGCTCTTCGATGAGTGGATTGTCACGAGGAAGCGGCGGTATGGGAAAGTAGCTGCTCATGGTGAAACGATGCGCCGTGTATTTTTCCGGCATGAAGAGAGGCTTGAGAGTGGAAGGACGTGAAATGGCCGGAATGCTGCTGCTGATGGCCTTGAGCGTGAAGGCGGCGGGGAGATTCGTTTTTAATGCAGCGACGACGGGATCACCCTCATGTGAGTGCGTGGAGAGGCCGTCTTTGATGAAGGAGAGTGGCTGCTTGCCATTGATCAGAGCGAGTAAATCAAAGTTAAAATCGACCGCAGCATCAGCGGTGAGATCAAAGTCGCCTTCAAAAGTGAGGGCGGTGCGGTTTGGGTCACGTGCGAGATGATACGAGTAGCCGCTGGGCGCTGCGCTTTGGCTTCGGAAGCTTCCTTCGAGAGCGAGGAAGATGTATCCACCCTGCCATGCCCAGTGCAGGCCGTTGAGGTTGGGATTGAGCGGATGATCCGAAGGATATTGTGTGGGCGATGCCGCGTTGGTTTTTGGATCCAGGCCAAGATGCAGGCGCAGAGCCTTGTACTTGCCGCTGGGCACATTCGGCAGGGTGGCATCCACGCGGCGCTTGGTGAAATCGATCCAGGCAAACTGATCTGGCGCTTGGAGCCAGGTGCCGTCATTCTTTTGAAGCGCGAAGCCACTGAGAAGGTAGCTGCAGCGGGAGATGGAAAAAGTTTCCTGCGCCGTTGTGGCGTAGCGAAGCGAATCCAAGAAGAGCGGTGCTTTATCGGCGCTGTGGTCGATGTGGAGGTGCAGCGTGCTCGCACTGGCGAGGGCGTTCATGAGAGCGACACAAATGAGAAAACGAAGCGGCATGGTGGGGCACTTAGCACTTTTTAGTCAGTGCCGAAAGCGGCAACGCTATGGCTTCACGCACTTGCTCAGATGACCAACCAGCTTCACGCAGGCTGCGCAAGGAGCGCGCATCGTCGCGCTTGGCGAGGCGTTTGCCGCTGTCATCTTTAATGAGACAGTGGTGATGCCAGCGCGGCACCTGGAGACCGAGCAAGGCTTGCAGAAGGCGATGGAGATGCGTGGCGGGCAGTAAATCGTCTCCACGCGTCACCAAAGTGATGCCTTGCAAGGCATCATCGACGACGACGGCCAAGTGGTAGCTTGCGGGTGTGTCTTTGCGGGCGAGAACGACATCGCCAAAAATGGAAGGTGTGGCGGTAATGGAACCAAGGCTGAGGTCCGTAAAGGTGAGCGGCGTTTTGACGTGCTGTTGTGCGGCATCGATGTTAAGCCGCAATGCGTACGGCACGCCGGAGGCGATGCGTGCGGCGCGCTGAGCAGCATCAAGTGTGCGGCAGGTGCCGGGATAGATCGGACCATCAGGGCCTTGCGGCGCGTGGCCTGCGTGGGCGATTTCGTCCTGAATTTCTCGCCGTGTACAGAAGCACGGATAGAGGAGCTCCAGGCTTTCGAGTTTGGCCAACGCGGCATGGTAGTCGTCAAAGTGCTCGCTCTGACGGCGGACGGGCGTTTCCCACTGTAGCCCTAACCACGCTAGATCATCGTAGAGCGCGGCTTCGTATTCAGGGCGAGAACGAGAGATGTCGATGTCTTCGAGACGGATGAGAAAGCGACCATCAGCGCCCGCTGCATGACTGGCGAAGAGAGCGGCATACGCGTGACCGAGATGCAGCCATCCGGTGGGGCTGGGAGCAAAACGCGTGACTTCGGACATGGCGGGTTTGGAAGAAAAAAGCGGAGCTGCTGTTGGCGGCTCCGCTTTGGGATGGTGAGGATGCAATAGCGCCAAGAATTATTGGCGGACTTCCTTGATGTACTTGTCTGGAGCTTTGTCGAAAACGGCTTTGCTAGCAGCATCGGCAAAAGCGACCTGACGGGCATAGGTCACGGTGATGGATGGGTCGGACTTCTTTTTGCTGAGCGGGCACTGACCTGTGACGGCAGCGAGAATGTTGCTCAGGTAACCTTTGGGTGCCGCATTGAACTGCGCTTTGCACTTGTTGCAGCAGAGGGCGACGGTCTTGCTGTAGTTACTGGTGATGGCGGCGCTGGCTGGCTTGCCGGAGATGGGGCAAACAGTGTTGAGGGCTTCTTCGGCAGTGGCGAGGCTGGTGAGCAGTCCAAAGACGGCAAGGAGGGTGATGATGTGTTTCATGATGGTATGGGGGCGGAATTATGACGGGCGGATGAATAGCGAATTCAATGTGGGGCCTGCAAGGGAAAATTTCACAGATGAATGACCTGAAACAGGCCGTGTTTGACACTTCCGCGGGCTTCGCCTAATCTCGGGTCCATGGCAGTCACTCCGAGACGAGTTACTGTACTCCAGAGAGTAAGGTTCACGCCATGGATCCGAATTTTCTGTCCATCTCCATGGCGATATCACAGATAAATCCTCCTCAATGAACCTCTACGTCAGTAACCTCACCTTCTCCACAACGGACGATGACTTGAACGCTACTTTTTCAGCGTACGGCGTCGTCTCAAGTGCCCGAGTTGTGTTGGATCGCGAATCCGGCCGCTCTCGCGGCTTTGGTTTCGTCGATATGCCAGTTGAAGCCGAAGCTCTCACGGCGATCAATTCTCTCAACGGTGCAGACGTAGGTGGTCGGCCGCTGCGTGTGGTTGAGGCGCGGCCGAAAGAAGAACGCCCCCCACGTGAACCTCGTGGCGGCGGTGGTGGCTATGGAGGAGGCGGCGGCTATGCGGGCGGTGGCGGTGGCGGCTACGAAGGAGGAGGAGGCGGCGGTCGTCGTGATCGCGACGGTGGCGGTGGATACCGTGGGGACCGTGAGGGTGGAGGCAAAGGCGGTTGGGATCGCCATAAGCGCGGTTAAACCCCGCTAATGCGGCGTACAACCTCGCCAGCCAGTGCAAAACCAAACGCACCGGTCACAAAAGTCGCCGCACCAAATCCTGCTGAACAATCCAACCGCAGTCCGGTCTCCGTACCAGCCTGCGGTTCATTTTTGCAGCTACCGTCGGCCTGTGGATAGATGGCGCGCTCACTGGAAAACACACACGGCACCCCAAACTCGACGGCACGACCATCAGGGCTTTTCAGGAAGCCATGATCTCGACGCAGACTCAGGCGCACGCCTTTGAGCAGTGGATCCGCTCCGGCAAAGCCAATATCAGCGACTTTGATTGCCGTGGCATCCCGACGCCCGCCTGCGGAACCTGATGTGATGATAGGAAGGCCAAGCGCGAGGCATTTAGCGATGATCAAGGCCTTGATGGAAGTGCTGTCCACGGCATCAACGACGAAGTCGAGTGGCGCAGATAGCAACCGATCGACATTGGATTCCGTGAGAAACTCGATCACTCGATTCACTCGGCATTGCGGGTGAATCTCCGCGACTCGATTGGCAAGAACTTCGACTTTAGGGATGCCCACTGTATGAGCGAGGGCTAGAAGCTGGCGGTTGGTATTCGTGATACAAACGTCGTCCATGTCGATGAGTGTCAACTGGCCGACACCACTGCGAGCCAGCGCCTCCACGGTCCATGAACCGACACCACCGACTCCGATGACTGCGACGTGTGCAGCGGCAAGTCGTGGCAACGCGGCTGTGCCATAAAGCCGTGCGATGCCGCCGAAGCGTTGCTGGTAGGATTCGTCCATGCGAGTGTGTTTACCTCCTGGGCGATGCCTGGCAAGCAGTGTGCGTTATTTCATGCCGTCGCCAGCACCCCAAGGCTCGATTTGGAGGAGTTTTTTGGCCTTCAATGCTGCATAGCAGTCGGGGAGATCGAAGTGAGAGAGTACATCCGGCAACATAACCGCAGCGGGCCATTGATGGTCTTCATGGATGGCGAGGTCGTGGAATGAGGTGAGCGCGTTTTTGAGTGTGACCTGCGTGATTGAAGGGCTCAATACTGCTGCAAACGCTGCTGGAAGCGCACCCCAGCCTTTACCCGCGAGATGGATCTCGCGGTGACCTGCACTTTTTAGCAATTGGATGACTCGCAGGACATCAAAGGTGCGCTGACTGAGCAGCGGGCGGTCGAGCATCAGACCATAAGCGGCGTAGAAGTAGTGGCTGCCGTAGCGGCCGTTGAATTGATTCGCGCCACAAGTATCGGGCTGCGAGTCGCCAATGCCACGCACGTCGCAGGCAAAAAAGGCGGCGTCTGGCGCAGCCTGGATGAGTTCGTGCACGAAGGGGTCGTCAAGCAGCTCAGCGTCGGCGCTGCGGTGAGAGATGTAGAGCACGGCTTTGTTCAAGCCGCGTGGCAGACGAGACGTGAGTGTGTCGTCGTTTAAACGAGTGACCAGAGCATGAATAAGAGGCTCCGTTTCGACCGCATAGGTGCAAGATGCCTTGGCAGGATAGTGACGCGTGCCAACGCTACGCAAGATGCGATAATCGGGCGGCGAACCAGCGAGCGTGGGCATTTTTAACACGCTGCGTAGTGCCGCATCACTGAAAGCGCCACGTTTCGAGGCAAGTGCCAATGCTTTGTCTCGGGTGAAGGACATGAGCGTGCGCGATTGCAGCGCGCCCACTTGGCCTTGGGGCGTGCAGAGCAGGTCTGCGTCGGATTCGACCGTGATTGCGGGCTCGGTAGCGGCGGCAGGGATACCCGTCACTTTGCCAAAGAAGCGATACATTGCCTCACGATTGGCCAGCGTGTAGCCGTGTGGATCGGGTCCAATGTGGAGCTGGATGTTGTCAGGCTTGCCAAGCAGCGTGTAGAGCTTCTTCAAGCGTTCGTACGTCTCCGTGGAGCCACGCGCATCGAAGTAGTCTTTCTCCTGTGCCATGATGATGACGGGCTTCGGAGCCATGGCGGCGAGGAAGTCGCAGTGATCGAGATCGAGGGCAAGGACACGCGGAGGGCACTGCTCGCAGTCCTGTGGCAGCTCATTCTCCGCATCACGGCGAAAGGTGGTAACGAAGCAGGACGGTGCCGCCATGGTGAAGCGCGATTCCAGACCACAGAGCCAAGTTGTCTGCGTGCCTCCGCCTGAATTTCCAGTGACTCCAATGTGCCGTGGATCGATCTCTGGCCGCGTGAGCAGATAATCCAAGGCACGAATGGCATCCCAGGCGAACCATGTGCCCAGAAACTCACCCACGAGTGCCTGATGCGTCCCCATTTGATTATGCTCTGAGGTGCCACCTTTGAGTCGTGAACCTAATTTTTCATCCAGGAACTGAAATCGCTCTCCCTGGCCGACTGGGTCGATCAAAAAGCACGCCTGTCCCTGACGCGCGAGTCCTTGCGCGAAACTCTGATACGCCTTCTCCGCCTTACCGTTGAGCGAGTGGCCACAAACACCGATCACGCCCGGCACAGGCGATTTTGCACCTGTGGGAAGATACAGATTGCCCGTGACCATAAAATTCGGCCTGCTTTCAAAAACGATGTTCTCAATGCGGTAGCCCTCACGAGTGAGGGTTTTTGTCACCTTGGCATTGAGCAGTGTTTTTTCAGGAAAAGGACCGAACGCCTGCCGAATACGCCCCTGCACTGATTTCACATACTCTTCTGCATCCGCTTTGGATTTGAGAGCCACACGCCGCGCGTTACCACGCGCCTCCGCAGCCCGCACCTCCGCGACAAGCCAGTCCTGCATCATGCGCGGAAAGCGATTGAGCGGTGGCGTAGCTGCCACCGTCGTGTTGCTGGCAACTTGAGCCGCGGCTGAGCCAGTGAAATGAAACGGCCATCCCAATCCAGCCAAACCGGAGATTTGTATGAAGCCACGACGAGTTGAGGTTGGTAAAATGGTCATGGTCTGAATCTGAAGGAATGATTTATGCTCATGCCGGAGAACTAACTCGTGCGAAGAGTGGCAGGCAGGAGCTTCCACACGTCGATGAGGTAGTAGCGGCTCATGCCGGCGAACTGGCGTTTTTTGCTCACGAAACGTTCGAGGCGCTTGAGGATCTTGGCGCGGCGGGCGGCGGGCAGGCCGGGCTCGGCGAGGTCTTCACGGGCTTCGGCGAGGGTTTCGTAGAGGTCGTAGCGAAGCTCGCAGAGCTCCTCCCGGTTCAGGCCGTAGTACTGGATGCAGTCGGCAACGCGGCGCTTTACGGTGGCGCTGCTGGTGCGGGGGATGACCGTGACGTGGTATTTGCTCTCATCCGTCTGGTAGGCCAGGAAGGCTTCTGGGTCTTCGTTGGCGGGGTCGATGAGGCCGGGTTTTTCGGCTTTGAAGAGTTTTTTGAAGTGAGCCGTGCAGGCGGTGGCATCGGTGGGGTCTGGGGCGAGTTTGCCAGGCATTTTGGCAAGGGTGGCAGCGGTGGTGGCCGGGGTGACGATGACGGGGGCTTTGGCGGCGGTGCCTGCCAGGGGAAAGTTCTCTCCTTTGAAGCGGCCTTGATTGCATATCTGGCAGGAAAAGAGGTAGTTCTCCCAGGCACAGGCGAGCCACCACCAGTGGGCCTTGGGGCGGAAGTGCTCCACATCACCATAGCTGACGGCGGTGGCCTTGGCCTCGCAGTAGGCGCATTTGTCGTGCGAGTCGGCGATGAGCTTTGGTTTGGCGGATGACCACCAGGAGCTGCTGTAGCCGTGCCCGGCCTTGGAGTCGGTCTGGAGGCGGACGAGGTGGCTCTGCCTGGCGTTGAGGAGGGTGAGTTCCTTTTGATCTCCAGCGGGTGTGCCAGGGATGAAGCCAGTGGGAATGGCGGTGCGGTCGCGAAGTATGTGTATCATGGCGCGCGGCTGGCTGAGAGCTTACTTGGCCTTGAAGGCGGCGGCGATGAGGGCGCGGTCGGAGGGACGCACGGGCGGCGGGATGTAGGCGGCGGGGCCTCGTTTTCCGGCGCGGGCTGGTGCCCGGGACCGCGTGGCCGGGGCGGCGGCGGGGCTAGATTTGTGGGGACGGCGCGAGGCACGTAGCACGCGGAGGAGGGCGACTTTTTCATCCTCGGTTTCCTGATCGACACGCGGGCGGGGGACGCTGCGGAGGGTTTCTTTTTCGCCAGCGGTGCGCTGGGCGGCGGGCTTTTCACGCAGCTCCTGAACGCGAAGGGACATGCCAGTATCGAGTCCGAAGATGGGGCTGACGAGGAGCTGGTCGATGCGGAGGAGGTCGGGTGCGCCCTCGTAATGATGGAGGCGGACGCTGTGTTTTTTGTCTTCCTCGCGCTTCAAGACGTAAAGCTCGGCCTCGCCGCACTGCTGGGCGGTGAGGGGGGAGTGAGTGGTGGCGATGAACTGGAAATGGGGCAGGGTGTTGCGGATGTGGTCTATGACGCGGCGCTGCCACTTCGGGTGGAGGTGGAGGTCGATCTCATCAAGAAGGAGGAGGCCCCGGGCATCCTGGGGTTTTTTATAGTCCTGGAAAGCTTCGGTGATGCGGAAGAGGAGGTCGCCATACCAGGAGATGATGCTCTGGTAGCCGTCGCTCAACTCGGCGAGTGGGATGTTGCCATCAGAGGTCTTGAAGAGGAGCTGGCGCTTTTCTTTGTCGATGCCGTGGAATTTGACCTCGGGGAGGAGGGCGTTCAACGCTTGGCGGATCATGCTGAGGCCGGCGGGGCCTTTGCGGTAATGGAGGTCCATCGCCCAGGACTCGATGGAGCGGAGGCTGGAGTCTCCCCGGAACAGGGTGGCGATGCTGGCGGCACGCGGCGGTACGGAGTTGGCGCTCTGAAATTTGTCACCATCGGAGCTGGGGAAGCGGCGGGAGACGCCATAACCGGCGGTGAAGTAACTGCGGGCGGCATGGCGCAGGGCGTCATCGAGGGGCTTGAGTGTGGCCTCGTTGCGCTTGAGAAAGGAGGTGAGGGTGTCTTTGGCTTTGAAGTCGAGGGAGATGTCTCGCACCTCACCGTCCTGGGTGGCGATCTGGGCGCTGATGCGTCCGGTCTTGGCCTTGAGACGGAGCCAGCGTGTGGGGTTGTCGATGAGCTTTGGCAGGGTCTCGCTACCCGCCATGAGAAGGCCGATGGAGCGGAGGATGGTGCTTTTGCCGATGCCGTTTTCTCCAAGGATGCAGGTCCAGCGCCGGATGGTATCTTTGCTCCCCTCCGGCGGTGTGAAGTCGATATCGATGGATTCGATGGAGCGGATGTTTTCCAGGGTGATGTGGCGGAGGAACATAAGGAGTCGAGTTGGAGATTTTAATACCCTTCGGTGGAATCACTGAAGTTCCATGGAGCTTGATAAGCACCGGTGCGTTCTTTTTCGAGTTGGCGGACGAGGTCGTTGAGCAAGGCGGAGGCACCGAAGCGGTAGCGGCGGTTATTCAGCCATTCGTCGCCGAGGGTTTCTTTAACGGCGATGAGGAATTGTAGAGCCTGCTTCGCAGTGCGGATGCCGCCAGCGGGTTTCATGGCAATGGGGACGCCGGTGGCGAGGAAGTGATCGCGAATGGCCTCCAGCATGACTTGGTTGTTGCCGAGTGTGGCATTTGACGAAGTTTTGCCGGTGCTAGTCTTGATGAAGTCGTTTGGGCGGATCACACGCATGGCCAAAAAGCTGGCGGCGCGGATGTTGTCGTAGGTTTCGAGTTCGCTGACTTCGAGGATGACTTTGAGCGTCGCTTTGCCACAGGCTTCGACCACGGCGGCGATCTCATCCTGCATCAGGCCAAATTCACCGCAGAGAAACGCACCGCGATTAATCACCATGTCGATTTCATCCGCTCCGTCATTTACGGCAGCATGG
>JANOBP010000280.1:0-1262 GCA_031411715.1 Verrucomicrobiaceae bacterium
GCCAAATTTCAAGGATCTTGGCTTGGAGGGCACCTATCAATGGTTGATTGAAAATTACCCTTATGATGAGTCGGAAATCACCAAGCTCAGTGGTTTTTACGAAGCTCAAAAAGCCAAGACGGACACCCTCAAGATCACCCATTTCAATGTCATACAGCGCAATCTCGGTGTGGCATTGCAGTTCCTGGTTTCTGAAGGTAGGCAGATGGTTTTCAGTGCAGCTGAAGCACAACGTCAGTCCTTTTTCCCGCTCCCATTGCTTGAGCGACACGCCGTCTATCCACTGTACATCGGCAAGCATGTCGTCTTCATGCTCAGCGAAAACGCTGACTGTTATAAATTCGAAGACGAGTGGATCTCGATGGGCAACCAGACCATCAAGATCATTCCGATCATGGCCGATCTGGTCACCATCCGCGATGCCATCAACCGCGCAGGTGCAACTTTTGACCCAAGCGCGGTCGCCTCCATGGACGGGGCAAATCTCACCGTTGCTGATGACAATACGGTTGTTGAAATATCGCCGGCGGACATGGATAGAATCAATCCGCAGAACCCCAATCACTCGGCTGAAGAACTCGTTCAGTGGGCGCTATACACGGCCATTCGCTGTCGCGCTTCCGACTTACACTTGGAGAAATTTTACAGCTTCACCCGTTTTCGCGCCCGCATGGATGGCACCATGAAAACGATCATGACGGCTCCTGAGAGTCAGCTCAACTGCTTCTGCGCGCTCATCAAAAACTACGCCGGGATGAATCAAAACCGTGCGGAGTGTCAGGACGGACGTCTCG
Source organism: Verrucomicrobiaceae bacterium (assembly GCA_031411715.1). GTDB lineage: Bacteria > Verrucomicrobiota > Verrucomicrobiia > Verrucomicrobiales > Verrucomicrobiaceae > Prosthecobacter. The sequence continues at coordinate 795 of JANOBP010000280.1, forward strand.
CGCTCTCCATTGGTCGCCGCCGAGTGGATGTCCGTCTTGCTGCCGTCCCAACGCGTCGTGAATTCCAGAAGCTCATCATGCGCTTCTTGGACAAGCAAGACGGCGTCAAACGACTCTCCGACTTCAATCTCTCCCAGCGCCAAATCGACATCCTCACGCGGACGATGCAACGCGACCAGGGTCTTGTCCTCGTCACAGGCCCGACTGGCTCGGGGAAGACGACCACTCTTTACGCCCTTCTCAACAGTGTAAATGACGAAGGCGTCAACATCCAGACCATCGAAGATCCCATCGAATACGAAATCGAAGGCATCAACCAGACCCAGACCAACAACGCCCGCGGCCTCGACTTCGCCAATGGTCTGCGCGCGCTACTCCGCGCTGACCCTGACATCATCCTCATTGGTGAATCACGTGACGCCGAGACAGCCGGAGCCGCCATTAATGCCTCCCTTACGGGACACTTGG
>JANOBP010000281.1:0-3132 GCA_031411715.1 Verrucomicrobiaceae bacterium
GTGGTGCTCCTGACGCTTGTCGTAACTGCCATTGAACAACACGCCGGACACATGCGCTTGTTGATCATGCACAATCTCCGTGCCGATGAGCAGGCTGTACTTCCCCACACTCATCATTTCCTCCACGTAGCTGCGATGAAACGCCTCCTGATCATAGAGATGCACGGGCAGCGAGCTTTCCGGCCAAACCACCAGATCCACATTGCTCTCTCCCTTGGAGCCATTGCGCCCATACAACGCCGTGAAGTTCGCCAGACGTTCGTAAGTCCTCTCAGCCACCGTGCCGCGCATGGCATCGAGCTGCGAGACATTGGGCTGAATCAGCGCCGTGCGCACGGCGATGGTCTTTGGGGGCTTGCTGCTCAATTTGAGCATCCCGTAGCCCCCACAGGCCAAAATCAGCACCAAGGCCACCGTGAAATCCAAGCGTGATCGGCAAGTCCCCTGCCCTCGAAACAAATGCACCAGCCGTGTTATCGCATTCCATGCCGTGCAGATCACAAAAACCGGGAGAAACGACAAACCCATCACACCCACCAGATCCGCAGCCTGCATCAGCACCGCATTGCGATGAAACGCCACCCCCAGTCCGTTCCAGCCAAAGCCCGTGAACACGGTCGTGCTTCTCAGCCACTCACATGCTACCCACGCTGCGGCAGCCAGGAACGAGCAACGCAGTGAATGAAGCGAACTCGGCCACCATGAGTCGCGCGTCAGAGTGATGACATTGGGCCTCGCAAAACGGACCACAAACCATCCCCAAAGACCTATATACAAAGCACAGTATCCAGCCAGGCCCACGAGCGCTGCCAAGCCCAGCATCTCAGGCCCCCAGCCCACCCATGTGGCATCCACCGCCCCACCGAGCATCACGCGTGCTGAATGCCGCACCCAAAACAAATTGGGCAAAAAGAAAGCCAGCCCCGCCAAGTAGCCCAGCTTGAAACCCGAAACCCGAAACTCAAAACTTCTAACAGGCCACAGCACCGCGAGCAGCGGGATCAACCATAGCCATACCAGCCACTCCACATTCCAGCCCGGATACACAAACATGAGCAACCCGCCGCTGAGCAGCGGCCCGAGCCAACACCAACCGCGAGAGCGCCCGCTCATGCCATGGCTGCCTTGACGCGCTCCAAGAAGGCTGATTCAACCGTCGTCACCCCATCACTTGCCAGCACACTCTGCAACACCGAGACGGTCTCAGCTTTCGACCACACGTCCGATATCACCTTAGCCCGAGCTGCGATGTACTCGGAAGAATCCGTTTCCGTTTCGACAGCCTTGCGCGCACGATTCATCGAGTTGCAGAAGAAAATCTCACGTGGTTTCAGCGCTTCCCAGCCAATCTTATCCAACGCTCCTTGGAGCGCCTCATCCTCCTTCAAACTGAGATGCGAGTCAGCAAATAGAGCGAGGATCACAAGATCGAGAAGGGCTTCACGTTGGGGTTGGGTCATGGTGGTGGGTTGGGATGAGTGTCCAGCCTAGCTCATGCCGCCAGCCGCACGCAACTATGGTTTCACTCTCAAACCGATTTTCCGTGCCTCCCGTTCTCAAGGCATTCCATGCGCTGTAGTCCTGTTATAGAATCCGGCTTCGCGAAATGCCGCAGCACGCCTCACGTCTGATTTCGCCCAAAAGATGTCCGCAGGGCATGGAAGGTCTCAGCGTATGATAGGGCTACCATGAAAGTACTCCTGCTCACTCTCCTCGCTGCCGTTAGCGCTCAGGCCACGCCTATCCGCGTGCTCTACCATGATCCAGAAGGCAAAGAACAATCGGCTGTCGGTCCGCTGCATGAGGCCATGCGGGATCTGGGACGCGATGCGATCTACTTTGATTATGAAACGGGTGCGACGCCCAGCAGCGCCACGTTGGCCAACTACGACGCACTCGTCGTCCGTCCGAAAGCGGATGGATCTCCGGCGCTCAATAACGCAATCAAACTGCCATCGGGTCCATTGATCAAAGTCATCACCTTAAAGGAGCCCATGACTCCACAGCAGCTTGGCAAGGAATTGATCGAGGGACTGAATCCTGCCCGCAAAGCCAGCTACGAGGCTTTTTTGGCCCAGCGAGACAAAGAAGAGCGCAAAGTGCACCCGCAGGTGGCCAATTATGAGAAGCGTCCAGAGCCACTGACGCTCCAGCTTCCGATGAGCGTCAAAGGCAGCATGGAGCGCACGCAGGTGCCTGCTGATTGTGAGCTGAAGCTTTTCGCCAGCGAGCCCGACATCGCCAAGCCCATCGCCTTTGCGTGGGATGAGCGTGGGCGCTGCTGGGTCGTGGAGACGCGTGATTACCCGCATGGCATCCATGAAAACGGCGAGGGCCAGGACAGCATCAAAATCTGCGAGGACACCGATGGCGATGGCAAGGCGGACAAATTCACCGTCTTCGCTGACAAGCTCAATCTGCCCACCGGCATCGTTTTTGCCCGCAAAGGCATCATCGTCGCCGCGCCGCCAAAGTTCATCTACCTCGAAGACACCGATGGCGACGACAAGGCCGACAAGCGCGAGACGATCATCGACTGCTGGGGCATCCGCGACACGCATGCCCAGGCCAGCAACCTCCACTACGGCTTCGACAACTGGATCTACGGCTGCGTCGGCTACAGCGGCATCGAAGGCTACGTCGGCGGCAAGAAGCATCAGTTCGCGATGGGAACGTATCGCTTCAAGCCAGACGGCAGCGCCATCGAGTTCCTGCATCAGTTCACCAACAACTCGTGGGCGCACAGCACCAACGACGCGGGCGATCAATTCGGCGGCACCGCGAATGGAGCGCCCATTTTCTTCGGCGGCATCCCCGCCACGGCGTATCCCGAAGGAACACGAGGCATGACCGCAAAAAAGATCAACGTCGTCGATACCTGCCACACCATCACGCCGAACTTCCGCCAAGTGGACGTCTTCGGCGGCTACACCGCCGCGGCTGGCTCCAACTTCATCTACAGCGACGCCTTGCCCGCCCGTTTCCAAGGCAAAGCCATGATCTGCGAGCCGACGATGAAGACCGTGTCGCTCGTCGATGTGCAACCCGACGGCGCAGGCTGGAAAGCGCTCGACTCCATGAACATCTATGCCAGCAGCGACGAATGGAACAGCCCCGTGCACGCCGAAGTCG
>JANOBP010000282.1:0-4993 GCA_031411715.1 Verrucomicrobiaceae bacterium
ACTCGCTGACGGCGACATCGAGGTCATCGACACCATGGTTTACAAAAAGAGCGAGATCGTCCGCATCGCCCACGTCGCCTTCAAAGCCGCGCAACTCCGCCGCAAGCACGTTACCAGCGTCGATAAAGCCAACGTCCTGACCAACTCCGTCCTCTGGCGTGAAACCATGGTCGAAGTGGCCAAAGAATATCCCGACGTGACCCTCGCTCACCTCTATGTCGATAACGCCGCCATGCAGCTCATCAAGGCACCTCGCAGCTTTGACGTACTCGTCACCGAGAACCTCTTCGGCGACATCCTCAGCGACGAGATGGCCATGATCTGCGGCTCACTCGGCATGCTTGCCAGCGCCAGCCTCGGCAAGCCAAAGGGCGACGGCCTCTACTTCGGCCTCTTTGAGCCCAGCGGCGGCACCGCCCCCGACATCGCCGGTCTTGGCATCGCCAACCCCATCGCGCAGATCCTCTCCACGGCACTGCTTCTCCGCTTCTCCCTTGGCCTCGAAAAAGAAGCCACCAGCATCGAAGCCGCCGTGAAAAAAGTCATCGACGACGGCCTGCGCACTGGAGACATCTTCAGCGGCGCCCCCGGCACGCGGAAGGTCAACACCCAGGAGATCGGCGACGCCATCATCGCGGCGCTTTAAGCTTCATGTGAGAATCACCGCCTGAGGGATTCCCTCAGGCTTTGATCGTCAGCGGCCCATCGAACATCGTGAGGCTGATGACCTCTGTTATGGCCACATGTGGGCCGTGCTGCGTGCCTTTGGGGGCGAAGAACAAGGTGCCGGGCGTGTAGGTGACGTCGCTCTCCTGCCATTCGCCAGAGAGGACCCATGCCCACTCATTGGCGACGGGATGCGTGTGCGCGGGGATGGTGTGACCTGCGTGAAATTTCCGCAGCACGACCAAGCCGCCAGTGGCTTCATTCTTGTGCAGGATCTTCAACTCGACGCCTTCATAAGGCCCTGGTTGCCAGGGCTTTTCGTCAGCGAGTGCGATGTAGGGGAACATGACGGGGTTCAGGCCAGCGAGGGCACGCGGACATTCACATCCACATCGGCATCGTAGTCCACGCCTTCAAGGCCGAAACCAAAGAGGCGCAGGAAACTGGACTGGTAGCCTTCGAAGTCGCCGAGTTGCGCGAAGTTCTCCGTGTTCACTTCGCTCCAGCGTTGACCGACGAGGGCCTGCACAGCGGGGGCCATCTCCCAGTCGTCCACACGGATGCGTCCGGCTTCATCTGGCTGCGGATTGCCATTGTAGAGGCGCTCGCGGAAGAGGCGGTCCATCTGCTCCATGCAGTCTTCATGGGTGCCCTCGGCTTTCATGACCTTGTAGAGCAGGGAGATGTAAAGCGGCACCACAGGGATGGCGCTGCTGGCCTGTGTGACGAGGGCTTTGTTTACCGAGACCCAGGCCTTGCCTTGGATGGCGGCGAGTTTTCCGTCGAGCACCTTTTGCACGCGCTCCAGGTCCTCCTTGGCACGGCCAATGGTGCCGTTCTTGTAGATCGGCCAGGTGACCTCAGGCCCGATGTAGCTGTAAGCCACGGTCTGCGTGCCATTGGCGATGACACCTGCTTCGAGCAGGGCGTCGATCCACATTTCCCAGTCCTCACCACCCATCACCGCGGTGGTTTGAGCGATCTCGTCATCGTTGGCGGGATCGATGGTGACTTCGTTGACCACGCCGGTGGTGGTGTTGAGGTTCTTGTTGGTGTAGGAGGCGCTACCGATGGGCTTGAGCACGGATTTGAAAACCTCGCCCGTCTTCGGATGCACGCGGCGGGGTGATGCGAGGCTGTATATGATGCAATCGACCTGCCCGAGGTCCGCTTTGATGGCGGCGATGACTTCGGCCTTCATCGCGTCTGAAAAAGCATCACCATTGAATGAGCGCGCATAGAGACCCGCTGCCTTGGCTTCATTTTCAAAGGCGGCGGAGTTGTACCAACCCGTCGTGCCACAGCGGTCTTCCTCAGCCGGTTTTTCAAAGAACACACCGATGGTGGCCGCATCCGAGCCAAAGGCCGCAGCGATGCGAGAAGACAGGCCATAGCCGGTGGAGGAGCCTACCACGAGCACCTTCTTTGGCCCATTGGCGATGGGGCCGCGCGCTTTGACGACGGCGATCTGGTCAGCGATGTGTTTGGCACAACCGGTCGGGTGTGCGGTGGTGCAGATGAATCCACGAATTCTTGGGGTGACGATCATAGTTGGGAGTCCGAGCGTTAGCCGCCGCGAGGGTGCTGGCAACTTGTTTTGCGGTTTGCAACAGGGTCATCCCTGCCGCTCCACGGCTTCGTGGCTGCGGCTATTGGTAGCCACCTCGCATCCAATCGCTGCCATGAGCTTCTTGCGGTCCGCCAACGTGCCCAACTCTACTGCCTCCTACGTGCAATCTCAAACGCACGCTCGTACTGGTGGCGGAAGGTGTCGCCGAGTTGGCGGGAGAGCAGGGTCTCTTGGAGTTTGTCACGCGCGGAGAGCGTGCGGCGGATGCTGTCGATGGCGGTGGCGTATTTGACGCTGTTGAGATCGGTCAGCACGGCGAGCGCGCGCTCGGACATGCCGGAGGCGATGATTTCATGCCAGGCGGCGCGTAGCTCCTCGTGTGGGTCCACGCACAGCACGCGGACGAGGAAGCGGATGGAATTGAAGGCGGGTCCTGTGCGCTGCGGGTGATAGGTGAAGGCTTTGGCTTTCTCAAAGGGCATCTCCTGGCTGTCGTTCATGTGCGGGAGGTTTTCGGCGGTGTAGAAGTCACGGCGCACAGGCAGACGGCGCAGCGCATGCTGCTGTGGGCCGGCGGGTTCGCCGATGCGGTAACACCACAGCTTCTGGCCAGCATCACTGAGTACAAACTCCATGAACGCCGTGGCCACATCCGCATTCGGCGCGCCACGGAACATGGCGATGGGATCCACACTGACCGAAGTGCCGCCCAGCGGAGCCACAAAGCCAACACGCGAGCTGCCATCAGCCTTGCGCACGTCCTCCTCAGCGGAGCGTCCATAGAAGTCGATGCACATGCCAGCCGCGGCCTCTCCACGCAGCACTTCGAGCGGGATCTTGGTCGAGGTGTCGGAAAAATAGCGCGCATTGGCGGCGATGCGTTGAATCAAGCGCATGCCATTCATCCAACCGGTCTCGACGGCTTCGGCTTCGATCTCTTGAGCCGTGCGTCGGCCTGGAGGCTGCGCTTGAGCCTCAGCGACAGCCAGATGCATCTGCTGCTGGATCAACATCTCAAAGACCTTGGCAACAGAGCCGCTCTTGGCCGGGTCCGTGAGTGCGAGCTGGCCGAAGTAACGTGGATCAGCCAAATCTTGCCAGGACTGCGGATCACGCTCAATGCCGAGCCGACGAAGCACATCACGATTGAAAACGATGCCGCTGCTGGAGATGCACGCGCCTGACCAGCGGCCTGCCGCATCGCGGAATGGCTCGCCACTGAGGTTCTCCGGGATGGCGGTGTCGCTGAACCACTCGGGGTGCTTTTTCATCAGCGCACTGAAGCCGGTCTTTTCGCCATCTCCAGCCGTGAGGGTGCCCGCTTTGGCCTGCTGCTCGAAGTCGTAAGCGCCGCCGCCAAAGAACACATCAATGCCGATGCCGATGTTGGAATCGAGAAATGCCAACCTTGCGCGCTGCTCGTCAGGTAAGGCTTCGCCGGCCTTCGGTGCTTCGATTTTAGCGCTGAGGAAGTTCTGCGCGATGCTGGAGGACCAACTGCGCTTCATCACATTCTGCCAATGCTGCTGAAAAGCGGCGGAGAATTCGGATTTGATCAGCATGGCGATCTCCGAGGTGCCGCCGGGCACACGCCAGTCGATGTAGAGTGTTTCGCCAGTGGTAGCCTGCCAGTGCGCCGCAAAGGCGTGGCCGAATTCCTCCCGAATGCGGTCGGTGTGCGGTGTGAGAATGACGAGCTTACGGTCCCAGCGCCTCGGCGTCGTGCTGTCGCTCGGTTTGAGTAAAAACGGACCGGTGAGCACCAGCAGCAGCGCGGCAATGGCACCGGCCTCACGCGGATACGCGCGGAGCAGGGCGAGTGTTCGCAGCCAGAGCTGGTGCAGTTTGGCCTTCATTTGCGGATGATGACGACGTCATGCATGGTGGCCATGGCGCGGGTGTCTTCACTGGATGGCGGACGCACGGTAAGTGGATTGATCTCACACACCTTCATCAGCGGTCCATTTTGCACCTGAAGCTGATACTGAACGGTGGCACCGAGATATGTTGTATCGACAATGTGGCCGGGGAAGCGGTTGATGCTGTCCGTGAGCGTGTGGAAGGTCAGTGCCTCAGGGCGAATGCTCAAGATGACGGGTTGGCCGGCTGTGGGCACCCAGGTGACTTCGTTGGGCCGACCACGCAGCACGCCGAATGGTACCTCGACATCATAGTATCCTGTGCGGCTGCTTTCGCGGATGATTCGGCCTTCGACGAAGTTCGTCTCACCAATGAACTCCGCCACCATGCGTGAGGCAGGATGACGATAGATCTCTTCAGGCGTGCCGAGTTGTGCGATCTGGCCTGCGGACATGATTGCCATGCGGTCCGCCATGGATAGCGCTTCATCTCGGTCATGCGTGACATAGACAGCGGTGAGGCCGTGGTCTTTACAGATGCGGCGGATCTCGGTGCGCATCTCCAGCCGCAACTTGGCATCCAGATTGGATAGCGGCTCGTCGAGCATGAGACATTTGGGTCTGATGACCAGTGCACGGGCCAAAGCCACGCGCTGTTGTTGCCCACCGGAGAGTTGCTGAATGCGGCGTGAGCCTAGATTGCCGAGTTGCACCTGCTCCAGTGCCTCCGCCACGCGGTGTTGGATTTCCTTGGCAGGCCGCTTCCTCTCCTGGAGTCCGAAGGCCACATTCTGCGCCACATTGAGATGCGGCCACAGCGCATAGCTCTGAAACATCATCCCCGTGCCACGCTGGTGCACCGGCAGCCGCGTCACATCTACTTCGATGAAGAAGATGT
>JANOBP010000283.1:0-8652 GCA_031411715.1 Verrucomicrobiaceae bacterium
CTCCAGTCGTGACCATGGCAAGACATGGAAGATGTCGCCGCCATGCGAAGGGCCGACGAGCGAGGCGCAGATCGCTGAAACGAGTGATGGGCTGCTCATTTCGATGCGGGATGAGTCGCGCAGTGGTCAGCGGAAGTGGCAACGGTTCAATGGATCGAAATGGAGCAAGTCGTGGCTGACACTGCCGGATCCAACTTGTCAGGCCAGCTTGCTGCGCCATCCGAATGGCACGCTGCTTTTCAGCAATCCCGCGAATCCGAAGGCACGAACGACGCTCACGGTGCGCACCAGCAAAGACGATGGCCAAACCTGGAGTGAAGGCCGCGTGATTGATCCGCGTGGCAGCATGTATTCCTGCATGAGCGTGGTGCGCGATGGTCGGATCGCGATGGTGTATGAAGGCGCGGGTGGCTTGATCTTTGCGCGTTTTTCGGTGGAGCCAATCAATCCATAACCACTCAAGCTCATGCCTTCCTGGATCGAATACTTTGCTGTCGCCGTGTGCGCGATCTCAGCCGTGCTCGCGGCGGAGGGAAAGCGGATGGATTTGTTTGGCGTGATGGTCTTGGCGCTGGTGACGGCGGTGGGCGGCGGGACGATTCGTGATTTGTGCCTCGGCGTGCGGCCGGTGTTCTGGATCGAGCAGCCGCAGGCGGTGTGGACGGCACTGATCGCGGCGGCGGTGACGTTTGTGGCGGCGCGGTTCGTGCACATGCCTGCCAAGATGCTTGCTATCGCGGATGCGTTTGGGTTGGCACTGTTTGGCATCGTCGGGACGGAGAAGGCGCTCGCCTTTGGCACGCCTGAGATCGTGGCGATCCTGCTCGGCATCGTCACCGGCGTGGCAGGCGGTATTTTGCGTGACGTGCTTCGTGGCGAGTTGCCGCTGGTGTTTCAGCCGGACGTGAACCTCTATGCAACGGCCGTATTTGTCGGTGCACTGGTGTTCGTGTTGCTGCGGCATTGGTTGCCTGCTTCCGAAAGCCATCGCTACATCGGCATGGCGGTCATCTTGGTGTTAAGACTCGCAGCAATGCGCTGGCGGCTGCGATTGCCGACGTTTCGCAGTCGAAGTGGTGGGTAAACAATCTGCAATGCTCTGGAAAGCAGCCCAGCACCACAATTTCCAAGTCTCGTTGGCCAGAAATATTCAGCTCTCGCGGTTACCAGCAGTTCGACTTCAACTCGCGCAGCGCTTCGCCCAGATGGGCGGCCACATCGCTGGCACACAGTCCATCTCGGCCTGAGATCTCGGCAGCGCGTCCGCAAAGCCATGCGCCGAGGCCTGCGCCGTGGTGTAGTGGGACGCGTTGGGCGGCGAAGGTGGTGCAGACGCCGGTGAGGACGTCGCCCATGCCGCCGGTGGCCATGCCGGGGTGGCCGGTGGTGTTGAAGAGGGTGGGCTCTCCGGCAGTGGCGATAACGGTGCGCGTGCCTTTGAGTAGCAGCGTGCGTTTGGGCGCGGACTTGGTGAACATCTCGACGAGTGTGCGGCGGTTCATGCCGTGCCAGCCGGGGAAGTGCTCCAGGAAGCGATTCATCTCTCCATGATGCGGTGTGAGCAGGCGTGGCAGGCCGTTCATTTCTTCGAGCACGTCCGGATGGCTGGCGAGCATGGTGAGCGCGTCGGCGTCGATGATGGTGGGCGCTTTGGAGTCGCGTAAGACATCAAGGATCTCGTTTTCGTGCTCAAAGCCGAGTCCTGGACCGACGGCGAGTGCATCGGCATGCATTTGGAGGACTTCGCGGTAATCATCGACCTGTTTCACCATGATCTCGGCTGGCATGCGGGCGGCGAGATGGGGATAGGCTTCTTCTTTGACGAGCAGCGTGATCAAACCGGCTCCAGCACGCAAGGCACCGCGACAGGCGAGCTCCGCAGCGCCGAGAAAGCCCGGCGAACCTGCGAGAATGCACACGCGGCCGGCATGGCCTTTGTGCATGTCATTGGGACGATGCGGTAGCCAACTGCGTATCGACTGAGGTGTCAAAACGGCGGCTCTGGAGTCGCCTTGAATGTTTTCGAGCCCCTTCAGTGGCACGAGGGCGATGCGGCCGACGTTGCGCTCGGCTCCGTCTTCGAGCAGCACGTCTTTGATGTGGCCGATGCAGACGGTGATGTCGGCTTCGACGGCGTCGTCGTCTTCACCGATGCCGCTGGGGATGTCCATGGCCACGGTGAAGTGATGATGGCTGCGGCGCAGGTCATTCATCTCCTGCGCGAGCGCGGAGAGCTCAGGCTTCATCACGCCTTTAGCTCCGATTCCCAAGAGTCCATCCAGCATGACGATGCAGCCTTGAGTTGGAGGTGTCTCGATGACTTGAATATCCGCGCTGAAATGCTGCTGCGGCAGCTCTTTCATTTGCTCCACTGGGCAGGCGAGACGTGCGAGGAGCTTCCAACCGTCTTTGGCGAGTTCACGACCTGCGATGAGGGCATCGCCAGCGTTGTTGCCTTTGCCGAGATAGAGCACCAGCACGCCGGGCTTCGGAAAAAACTGCCGGATGACGTCGGCGATGCCGCATCCGGCCTCCTCCATCAGCGCAGCCGCCGAGATGCCGCGGGCGAAGGCGGATTCCTCGCATTGCTGCATCTGAAGGCGTGTGACGATCATGGCTGGCCGGCGGCTTGGAGGAGTTTGGCTTTCAACTTCTGTGCGTCAGGCACGGTGCCGGTGAAGTCCGGTGTTTCGATGCGCGTCCCAGCCGCCTGAGTGCCAAAGGCAGTCTGGATGCGTGATTGCATGGTTGGGTCGGGCTTGCCGAGAAGGAAGAGATGCATAAGGCGCTCGGAGTCACTCTTCATTTGTGCGGCCATTTTTTCAAAGGCTCCATCTGTGGTCGGCACGGCTGCAAAACGCAGCGTGCGCAGCGTTGGCTGGCCGGTGATGTCATGTGCCGTGGTGAGCATCACCGCGATGCTTTGGGCGATCTGCTCGCGCGTGGCTGCATTGGTGGAATAGGGCACAAGAACGAGCACAATCTCACGCGGCATCTGTTTGCCGGAAAGCTCGGCATCGAGGTTGGCGAACTCCGCACCATTCACGATGAAGCGGTCACGCAGCACATTGTAGCCCATGTTTTCCGGGCCCATGGTGGACTCCAGATAGCCAGGAATGGCCAGCATGGCATCCGACTGGCCGAGGACGGTGCGCACGATGTTCGCATGTTTCTCAATGGCAGTCGGTGTGATGTCCTGATGCAGGGCCATGGCGTATTTGAAGCTGCGGTCTGCGGCTTGATCCTTTTTCCACTGCCAGATGCCAAAACTGGCGATCCCAAGCACGATGGTGCCCACTGGAAAGATGACGAGCGCGGCACGAATCCAGCGGCCGGGGTCGGGATGAGGTGCGGAAGGTGTTTCTGTCATGGGATCGCTTTAAAAAATTCTTCGAGTGTTGCTATCAATGAATCCAAGTCGGTCGAGGCAGTATGCCAGATACGGTGCATATCCACGTTGCCATATTCATGGGCGATAATATTGCGCATGCCGCGCATGTCATCGAATGGCAGTGTTGGAAAGTCTTTGCGAGTGTCAGGCGCTAGCCTGCTGGTCGCTTCGCCGATGATCTCAAAGCGTCGCAATACGGCGTCTTGTTTTTCCTGGTTGGACAAGAACTCACTCTCGCCAATGCCATGAATGTAAGTGCGAATGGCGACTGCGGAGTCGAGAATGTCTCGTAGCAGGCCGAGTTGCTTAATGTTTGTCATAAACCATCAGTGGGGCAGCCAAGATGCTGCGGCGGCGGTAGGGATTGGTGCTGCTTTCAACAGCATCTCTGCTCAGCAGGTCCACTCGGCGCCCGAACTGCTCTTCCAACTCATTTTTCAGCCCACCCAATTCAAACAGACCGAATTTAGCATCCGGCGCGAATTCCAGCAGCAGATCGACATCGCTGTCTGCATGCGTCTGGCCTGAGGCGAGTGAGCCAAACAGCTCGACCTTGGTGATCGGCAGACTGGCACAGGTGCGTGCTACAACGTCACGCACTTGCGCGAGTGTGGGCAGTGGTTTGGTGGCGGCGATCATGATGCATTCTATTGGCAGCCTGCTGGTTGTGCAATTCGGAGATTGGTGTCACGCGCTGAGGCATTCATGCACCGCCTGTGCGGCACGAGCGTACGCTCCACCACTGCCAAGAGTGGCGACGACGGAGGCGAGATCGGCTTGCAGAGCGGTGCGTTGTTCCGCGTTGAGCAAAAGATCAGCGGTGGCGCGGGCCAGAGTGTCGGGAGTGAGGTCACCCTGGACGAGCTCTTTGACCACATCACGTCCGGCGAGGATGTTGATGATGCCGAGGCGTTTGATGCGCACGACGAGCTTGCCAATGATGTAGGTGGGCCAACTGACGTTGTAGATGAGTGTGTAGGGCAGGCCAAAGCACGCAGCTTCTAGCGTGGCGGTGCCGGATGCCACTGCGCCGACCTCGGCGCGCTGCATGAGGTCATAGACGGTGCCCACTTCGATCCAGCGCTTGGCCTCAGGCATGCCATGCGCGTCAGCCATCTCACGCATGTATCCGGCGAGTGATTCATTGGCGGCGGAGACGGCAAAGCGGGCGCTTGGAACGGCCAGCAGGATGGCGCGCGAGGCGTCCATCATCAATGGAAAGAGACGGCGCACTTCATTGAGCCTGCTGCCGGGGAACCAGCCGACAAGGCCGGCTTGGCGCTTCCAATCACGCCGCAAAGTGATGACGCGATCAACCATGGGATGGCCACTGAACTCGGTGCGCAGACCGCTCTTCTCGTAGAACTCTTTTTCGAAGGGGAAGATGCAGATCATGAGATCCAACACCTTCGCCATGGTCTTCACGCGGCCTTTCTTCCAAGCCCAGACCTGTGGGCTGATGTAGTAGAGGATGCGGCCTTTGTAACCGCCGGTGCGCAGGCCCTTGGCGAGGCGCAGATTGAAGCCAGGATAGTCCACGAGGATGACGGCTTCGGGCTTTTGTCCGAGGATGGAGTCGAGCACGGCATCCATCTTGTCTTTGAAATAGCGGTACATTTTAACCACCTCCCACAAGCCGACGACGCCTGCAGTTTCGACCCAATCCTCGATGCCATCGCCGATGACTTCACGCATGCGCGGTCCACCGAGGCCGATGACTTTCATCTCGGGGTCGAGTATCTTCAGTTCACGAAGAAGTCCCGCGCCGTGGGTGTCACCGCTGATCTCGCCTGCGATGATGAAGATGCGGTTCATTTGGTGCCAAGGGCGGCGTTGCGTTCGATTTGGTCGGTGATTTCAAGAGCGATGCGGACGGCTTCGGCACCCTCCTGGCCAGTGACGACGGGGCGGCGGCCATGGCGGGCGCATTCGACGAAGGCAGCGATTTCGAGCTTCAAAGGCTCGTCTTTTTCGACTTCGACGGCTTCACGCACGATCTGCATGCCGTCCTTGCGGTAGATCCAGCCGCTTTGCTCCTGGTAGTCGAGGCTGAGGTAACTCTCGCTCTGGAAGACGCGGATTTTGCGCATCTTTTCGGGGCTGATGCGGCTGGCGGTGATGTTGGCGATGCAGCCGTTGGCAAATTTCAGCCGCGCATTGGCGATGTCCTCGCGCTTGGTCAAAACAGGAATGCCGACGGCGTCGATCTGGATGAGTTCCGACTTCACGAGATGCAGCACGATCTCGATGTCATGAATCATGACATCCAGCACGACGCCGATGTCCATGCTGCGATTTGGGAATGGAGAGAGACGGTGCGCCTCGATGAAGCGTGGGTTGTCCATGCGCTCCTCGAGCTGGCGAAGCACAGGATTGAAGCGCTCGATGTGGCCGACTTGGAGAATGACGCTTTTGGCTTGGGCGAGCTCGATGAGGGCCTGCGCCTCGCTGTAGGACTCGCTGATGGGTTTTTCGACGAGGACGTGCACGCCACGGTTCATGAGCGGCTCGGCCACTTTACGGTGGAAGATCGTCGGGACGGCCACGGTGGCCGCATCGACACGCTGCGCGAAGTCTTCGAGGTCACTGGCTGCCTGTGTGCCGTATTGTGCGGCGAAATCGGCAGCGCGCGCGGGGTCTGCATCATAGACGGCAGCAAAAATGACCGCGCCGTCACTCTTGGCGGCGATCTCGGCCATGATGCGCGCATGGTTTTTGCCAATGGCACCAACTCCAGCGACTCCAATGCGGAAAGGGGAACTCATGATGATGAAAGGATTGAGCGAATGATTAGAACTTACCAGGGAACTTCATGCCAGGTGGCAACTTGGGCATTTTGCCTCCGCCCATGCCTCCCATGAGGCCACCGAGACCGCCCATGCCGCCGCCTCCACCGCCCATCATGGCCCCAGCCATTTGCATCATGGCACCTTGGTTCTTCATGAGCTTTTTCATCATCTCGAATTGCTTGAGCAGTTGGTTCATCTCCATCACGGGACGGCCGGCACCGTTGCAGATGCGCTTACGGCGCTGACCGTTGATGATCTCGGGGCGCTGGCGCTCCTTTGGAGTCATGGAGAGGATGAGCGCCTCGGTGTGCTTGAGTTTTTTGTCAGCATCAGGGCCGACAGCGTCTTTCATCTTGCTCATGCCGGGCAGCATGCCCATGAGGCCGCCAATGCCGCCGCCGGAGGTGAGCTTTTTCATCATACGCATCTGCTGGAGCATGTCGGTGAAGTCGAATTTGTTCGACTGCATGCGCGCAGCGAGCTTCATGGCTTCCTTTTCGTCGATTTCTTCAGCGGCTTTTTCGACGAGCGAGACAACGTCACCCATGCCGAGGATGCGCTGGGCCATGCGGTCGGGGTGGAAGACTTCGAGCTGCTCGATTTTTTCGCCGACACCGAGGAACTTGATGGGACATCCGGTGATCTGCCGCATGGAGAGCAGGGCGCCGCCACGGGCATCGCCGTCGAGCTTGGTCATGATGAGACCGGTGATGCCGACGGCGTCGTTGAACTTCTGTGCGACGCTGACGGCCTGCTGGCCGGTGGCGGCATCGGCGATGAGCAAAGTCTCACTCGGCTGAATGATGGCGCGCACGCGTTTGAGCTCGGCGAGGAGTTCTTCGTCAAGATCCTGGCGGCCAGCGGTGTCGAAGATGGCGATGCCGCTGCCCTGTTGTTTGAGCCAAGCTAGGGATGCGGTGGCGGCTTTGACGGGATCGGTTTCTCCTTCTGCAGGTGCAAAGACGGGAACGCCGAGCTGCTGGCCGAGCACCTGGAGCTGCTTGATGGCGGCAGGGCGGTATAAATCGAGCGCAATGAGGAGCGGGCGGCGGCCTTGCTTCTTGAGCCAGTGCGCGAGCTTGGCGGAGGTGGTGGTTTTACCAGCGCCGTTGAGGCCGGTCATCAGGATGCGCTGCGGGGGATCGACGTTAAGCGCCGTGGCGGTGCCGAGGAGCTTGATGAGCTCGTCGTGGAAGATTTTGACGATCTGCTGGCCGGGGGAGACGGTGCGGAGGACTTCTGCGCCGATGGATTGGGTGCGGACGGCCTCGACGAGGTCTTTGGCGACTTTGAAGTCCACGTCGGCCTCCAGCAACGCCATGCGGATGTCCTGCATGGCGTCGGTGACGTTGGATTCGCTGATGCGGGCCTGGCCGCGCAGTTTTTTGAAGGCGGATTCGAGTTTTTCAGTGAGAGCGGAGAACATGTCTGGAAATAGGGTGGCGGATAGTCGGCGGGAGGACGGGGGAGGCAACTGCGAAGGTCATGAACGAGTGCTTGTGCTTTGGGTAAGGGGCTTTACACTGAGTCCTCTCCAAAACGGGGGCGTACTGGTTTCGACGGGTAGGCTGAGTTCGGAGCTGCATGCCGAGGATGATTCGTTGGCCTCGCTAAAAACCGGATCAAAAACATAAATGCAAACTCTAACGAGCTAGCACTCGCGGCTTAAGCACCGCGACATCATGAAGGCAATGTCTGGTAGCCTTCATGATGCCACTACCAGGCTGGTTTGATGGCCGGGCGACCGGGTCACAAATGAGATACAACAGGACGCTGGGTGAAGAGTAGGCTGTCCCTCGCCGCCTCCCACCGAGACTAAACGAAGGACTGAGCATGGAGACGCTACGGGCAACGACTATTCGGACAGGGGTTCAACTCCCCTCGCCTCCACCATATTCATGATCCACGATCATGTTAAATAGAGACCTTGGATTGCAAAACTGGTGACAGTATGCCTGACGATGAGCGCACATTTTTGAGCATGTGCTCGCGAAGGCAACCGTAGTGGTTTGATGTCATATCAGATAGAGCCTGACGAGTAGATATCCGTGATGTCGGTGGCCCAGACACCGTCGGGACAGGTGGGTCAGCATCTCCGGACAGAGGTTATCCAGCTTTCAGTGATAATAACTAGGTTGTGATCAGCAGCCGCCAATCTCCCGATCACCAGAAAGATTGCCAAACTAAGCTTGGCAGGTTATATGCTAAACCTAGCACCGTGTCTCCACCCGCCAAAATCCGTATGACCTCCGGTTTCTTTTCCTCCCGCCAAATTTGCTTTATAACAGCACTAGCTGCTTTTTTGTTTCTTCGGACCTCGCTGCCAGCAGAAGAGGGAAAGAAGCAATTGAGGGGAGTAACCCTATATCTAATCGAGACTCGTACTCCCCCGCCTGCGAAAGAAGAGAGGAAGCAAAGCTCTCCCCCGCCCGCGAAGGAAGAGAAGAAGCAAAGCTCTCCCCCGCCCGCGAA